>CAZDXJ010000038.1:0-22533 GCA_964509475.1 uncultured Methylococcaceae bacterium
GCACGCTGGGATCTGTGAGGGGGCAGTCGGGTGACTGGCTGTTCTACCTTGATCATGGACGGGCGGAATCCAGTGACAAGGATGTCACGACCGGCCCGCAGTTCAAGATCAATCCGGCAAGCCTGTTGGCAGACATGACAAACACACCCCATCAATCCAGTTGCAGGCTTTTTAAATAAGCCATAAATTCATCCCGCAATTCCTCATGCAGCAAGGCGTATTCAACCGTTGCGATCAGATAACCCAGTTTTGCCCCGCAATCATAGCGCTTGCCCTGAAACTCATAAGCCAATACTGGTTCTTCATCCAATAACGCGGCTATCGCATCAGTGAGTTGAATCTCGCCACCAGCGCCTTTGCCAATCTGTTCGATTTTATCGAAAATCGCCGGTGTCAGAATGTAACGTCCAACCACCCCCAGATTGGATGGCGCTTTCTCTGGCGCGGGTTTTTCAACAATGCTTTCCACCCGACTGACCCGGGGCAGCATATCGGTTACCTTGACAATGCCGTATTTTTTGCTGTCTTCAGGAGTGATACGTTCCACCCCCAAAATAGAACTTTGTTCCTTGGCAAACAAGGCCGTCATTTGCACCATGCAGCCGCGCGGGCTGTCTTCGATCAAATCATCGGCCAGAATCACCGCAAACGGCTCGTCGCCCACCACCGGCCTGGCGCAATGCACCGCATGCCCCAGACCCAGGGCTTCGGCTTGGCGAATAAACACACAAGCGACATGAGGGGGTACGATTTCCTGAATGATCTTCAAGGTTTCTGTTTTGCCGCGCCCCTGAAGCTCTTTTTCCAATTCATAGGCCTTGTCAAAATGATCCGGAATACTGCGTTTGTTTCGCCCCGTTACAAAAATCATCGTATCAATGCCGGCGGCAACGGCTTCTTCCACCGCATATTGAATCAAGGGTTTGTCCACGATTGGCAACATCTCTTTTGGACTGGCCTTGGTCGCTGGCAAAAACCGCGTACCCAGACCGGCTACCGGAAAGACTGCTTTTTTAATTTTTTGTTTTATCATGTTTTGTATTCATCCTCATCAGTTCTGTGATACACATCCTCATAACGCACGATATCATCCTCACCCAGATAGCTGCCGGATTGCACTTCAATCATCTCCAGAGGAATTTTTCCTGGATTTTCCAGGCGATGCACCACACCCACGGGAATATAGGTCGATTCATTTTCAGTCAACAGAATCTGTTCATCCTGTTTGGTGACCAACGCCGTGCCTTTTACAACAATCCAATGCTCGGCGCGGTGATGATGTTTTTGCAGGGAAAGTTTCGCACCCGGCTTGACTACAATACGTTTGGTTTTGTGCCGATCGCCACAATCTACCGCGTCATAATTCCCCCAGGGACGATACACCTTGCGGTGTATCTCCACTTCACTACGCCGCATCCGGTTCAGCTGATCGACAATGCCCTTGACATCCTGAACCTTGTTTTTGGGCGCAACCAATACCGCATCGTCCGTTTCCACAATAATCAAATCATTAACCCCCACTGCGGCAACCAGTTTTTTCTCCGCATGGATGAATGAATCCAGGCTGTCCAGGGTCATGACATCGCCGTGCGTTACATTGCCGCTGGCATCTTTTTCTGCCACATCCCAAAGCGCGGACCATGAACCGACATCATTCCAGCCAACATCCAAAGGGATCATCGCCGCCCGGTCGGTTTTTTCCATGACGGCGTAATCAATCGAATCGGCCGGGCAATCCGAAAACAGCTTTTTATCGAGACGGACAAAGTCCATATCCACTTTTGCCCCGGTGTAGGCTTTACGGCAGCAATCAAGCATCTGAGGATTATATTTCTCCAATTCCTCAAGATAACAGCCTGCCTTAAAGACAAAAATGCCACTGTTCCAGTAATACTCCCCGCTATCGACATATTGTTCAGCCAATTGCTGATCCGGTTTTTCCACAAAAGCGGCCACGGAAAATCCCTGATTGATCGGCTGCCTGCCCTTGTGAATATAACCGTAACCGGTTGCCGGACAATCCGGCTTGATGCCAAAGGTTACCAAAAAATCTTGCTCGGCCAGCTTTCCAGCCTGAACGATTGCGGTCTGAAAAGCGGTTTTATTTTCAATTACATGATCGGCAGGCAAGACCAACAACACCGAATCCATCGAATCCGCAGACAATGCGGCAATAGCAATCGCAGGAGCGGTATTGCGTCCAGCCGGCTCCAGAATAATCGCCGAAGGATTGACGTCGATCGCCTGCAATTGCTCGGCCACGATAAAACGATGCTGATCATTACAAACGACTACCGGTGCTTGCAAGCCATCGACACCATCAAGGCGTTTGATCGTTTCCTGTAACATCGTATGGCGGCCATGCAGTGGCAAAAACTGTTTTGGGTAATGTTTTCTGGACAAGGGCCAAAGCCGGGTTCCCGAACCGCCGGAAAGAATCACTGGAATCATGTTTGCTCCTGTTTTTTGGTAAATGATTTTATTGTATCTGTAATACTTCAAACGCTTATTCCCGTAATAATACATCACAAAACAAGCGAACATACTGCAAAGCCCTGGACAGACCGGCATGGCGGCGCACCGTTTCACGGCCATGCACAATCAATTTGCGTTGCAAGCGATACCGGTTTAGCGGCATACGCCGGACATTCGCCTTGTTTCCGACAGGCTGCCACAACTCCGCTTCAGGATAGCCCAGAATGGCCAAATCTTCTTTTGCCAAACGCGCCATCCGCTCACGCATAAAGCGGTATTTATCCGCATCGGCGGCCAATTCCCCGGCCCACTGATGCAAGGAATGCGTTGAGGCGGTACGCCGATGATAAATCCCCAAGGGATCGCCCGGCTGTAGAATTTTTTGTCGCCCCACCTGGTACATCAGCATTTCCGGCTCAAAGGCGATCTCCAGATACTGGCAAATCCGCCGCATCCAGGTTTCGGTATGTTCAACCAAATCCTCATAACGAAGATGCAGGAAAGGAATATCATCTTGTCTGAGAAAATCCGCCATTGCCGGAATGTAACGCTCCAATACCGGATCATGACGATAAGCGATTTGATAGTCACCATCGAAAAACGAATGCGCAAATGAACTGAATACCGCCGCCGGATGCCGTGTCAATACAATATAAGCGGCGTCTGGAAAAACGTGATTGATAAACGGTAAAATCGTTGCATATTCAGGGGTTTTGTCCAGGCAAACCGCTTTGCCTGCGGCATAACGCTGGTAAAGCACATTGCAATAGGCCCGGCAAGCCTGCCAGTAATCCTTTTTTCCGGCCGGCAAGCGTTCAACAAAGGCCTGTTGTCCCAAGGCCGCCACAATATGATCATAAGGCGCTTTGTCCACATTGCACCACACCCCCAAATGCGCCAGAGGCGTCAGCAAATGCGGCTCCGATCCGCCTTGTATCTGTGAATGCCGACTGAGCATACGCTCCAGCAAGGTTGTGCCTGAGCGCGGCATTCCAATAATAAACGCTAATTTGAAAGGCATATATTCAGTTCAGCTTCTGCGCCAGTTCATGAAGGATGGGCTGCGCAAAGGGCGCCCGGATATCGCGGGCATAAATTTCAAAATAACGCAAGCGGTAAGCCAGCCCGATGGCGATTGCAGTCTGCAAAACGGTTACGGCATCACAGGGTTTGACCCGCCCGTTCATCCGGCAACGTTTTGGATCGTCGCTAAACCAAAGCATCTGCGCTGCACTATTGGGCGTATTGTCCAGCAGCAACCGCCAAACACCGGACACGTTCATGATACGCGGATCCGGGGTTTTTGCGGAAAGGTTATTGCGCTGGGCAATAAATCTCCCGGGATAATGCCGGTTAGCATAATCTATAATCGCCCTGGCTACATAATCCGCGCGATCCCCCAAAGCGCCTGGCACAGGGCCGATTGCCATTTTGATGTATTGCCCGGGAAATGCCTGCATGGTTGCATCAATGATGTCCTTGCAAGCCTGAATCAGACGCTCCGAACGATAGCCGATGACTCGCCAGCGGGCAATATCCGCCCGGGATTTTGGAATATTCCAGTCGCCGGTCAAGGCATTGCCACATTGTGCGCTGACCAGAACCAGACCCGGATGGTTACTGTAACGCTGCCCCAGGCGGGCAATCAGGCGTTTTTTATAATCCAGTGCCTTACTGTCCCAAAACACCGGAATACGCAAATTCTGGCCATAGCGGGTTGAAAACCGGTTCGCATTGGTAAACGGAAAAAACTGGATATCCTTGCCAAACACCCAGTCCGGCAGGCTCAAACCGCCATAATTCAGATTCAAGCTGATTTTTTTGCCAAACCGCTGCGCCTGAGCCATTTGCTCGTCCAGATAACGAAAGTCATATTGACCTTCCCGCGCTTCCAGATGCCGCCATTTTTCACGAATGACCAGACCCGTGACATCGGGGTGGCGCAATAGGGATTCCGGTATAGCTTTACCAGCGGGTAACAGCGCAAACACACCCGAAATATTCGACATTGCATACGCCAAAGCCGTTGACAACATCCAAACGCCCAGGCAATAAAAAAAATAACGTATCATATTTTTCAACTCTCCCACAAATAAAGCCGTCCATTTACCGTTTCCTGAACAAGCTGAAAGCGTTGCTCAATAAAATTTCGCACATTGTCATGCAGGCGCCGGAAACTGGCATAATGCGGCGCCGATACAAACCAGACCCGCTGATGCCGGTATAATACATCCTGCAGCTCTTCTATATTGCGTAATACCGGATTGCCTACCCATTTGTCGGCATAAAACGGTAGCGTGGCCGGTTCGGTAAAGACCGCCGAATAGTCAATGGACTGCAAAAAATAATCACCCGGCAATCCCGTGTAGACCTTCAATGGCGAAGGCGCTTGCACAATGATGATATCACCTGGCCGGTACCGCTTCTGCAAGGCTCGGGCAAGATTGCGAAAAGGCGCCCCCTGCTGGTTGTATTGAAATTCAAAATTTTTTTCCTGCGTATTAAACAATACCGGCATCAACCGCAATCCGTTGGGCATGGCGATCATCATGTGCAGACCCAAAACCGGCAACAGCCAGCTTCCAAAGCAGTGTTTTGGGCACTTGCCGCACGTGGTAAACGCATCGACCACCTTCCAGGTGACTGCCGCTGCCGCAATTAAAACATAGGGCAATAAAAAATAGCCATAACGCGAGGCATACAGCCCCAAAAGACTGGTTAAAATCCACTGGCCACCAAACCCGATGGCATACAAAAAACGCAAATTCCAGCTTTTGGCCAAAAACCCGAGGCCCAGTAACAAAAAAAAGCCGATCAGCCAATGCGTATCGTGTGTACTGAACACACGCAAATAAAACCAGGGATCATAATCGCTGCGTGTGAGCGCTGGATGCAAAAAGGAAATATCGCCCAATGTAACGCCCAGTTTTTCATACGGCTGCCGCAACAAAGTTCTGACGGTCAATTGCAACAAGACTAACACAATGATCAGCAAACCAGCCATCCAGCTACGCTTATCCCATAAGACACGGCGTTGCGACCGGTTGCAGAGCAACAAGCCAATCGCGAAAAACACCAGCAACAAAATGGCCGATACTTCCCAGCTAAGATACATCAATATAAAATAAACCACAATGCGCGTGTAACAAGCGGATGCAACCTCGGCTTCAGTGAACAAACGATGTACATTGATTACGGTAAGCAAGGTAAAAAACTGGAGCTGGGCCGGATAAAACGCATTACTTCCCCAATAAACAGACCAGGGCAATACTGCATAAAGCAACCCCGACAGCAAGGCTGTGCGGCGATCAAACAAGCGTTGGGCAAAACGATAGATCAAACCGGTGCTGGCCATTGAAAAGCATAATGCCGGCAAGCGTACACTCCATTCCGAAAAACCGAATACCGCCAGCGCCAGCGCCAGCGGATACGGTACGATTTCATAGGTGGACATGAAAAATTTTTCACCGGCCCGCCAGCGCAACGGATAACCTTGCGTTAAAACACCTTCCCGGGCATACCGGATCATGCTGGATTCATCCTGGGTAATGGATAATACATCCAATGCCTGAACACGCAGGAACGAAGCCAGCAAAACCAGCAAGAGCGCGGGTATATAAGGGTTTAGCGGCAGGGTTCGCATGTTTTTGTCATCCAGTAATACGCTATTGGCATGGCCAGAACCACAGCCAGGGCAATCCGGCTTAAATGCCTTACATCAAAATCAAAACGGCCATCCATCCAAACCAGTACCATGATGGTTAAAAACAGGCAAGCAGCAAAATGCACTGTGTTGAACAGACATGGAGACGGCTGCAAACAGTATCCTAAAATAAAAAAAACAACCCAGTCCAAACTGATCAAAACCGCCCCCCCCAATACCCAGGCCATTACGGAAAATTCATCGGCGCCTTGTTCATTAAAAGACAAACTGCGTAACTGCGATGGCTGCATCAGCGGCAGCACGATGTGATTTGCATCCATCCGCCAGGCGTTATCAGCGGAAAAATCCTGGCGGTGCCCAGCCGCCAGGATAACCTGACCGGTTATGGCCATACGGCGCAAATACTGACGCGCCCGGATTTGGATTTGAATGATATTGTCTCCACGTCGTAAAAACGGCGCAATTGAAAAATAATACATGATTTCGCCAGAGCCAACATGCGCCCCGACCTCCCGGCCATTGACCCGCACCCGAAACAAACCGTCCACCTGAATCCCCAGCCAGGCACCTTGCACCGAATCGCCATGTAAAACCAGTGTCCGCTTCAGGGTAGTTTGCCGGCGTTCCAGATCAGAAAACAAAATCCAGTGCCGGGGACGCAGGGTTTGTAAATGCAAAATATCCATAATCGGCACGGACTGCGGCTTTTGATGCACTCGGGGCATGATTGAGGCAAACGCCCAGCCTCGGGCCTCATAATCGATCCGGTACCAGGGCAAATCTCCCAGACGTTGATAACTTGCCGTACGGGCAACACGCCAACGGCGATCACTGACCAGGTGTTGTACGCCGCTCATAAATACCATTTCCAGGCGGCTGATAAAGCGTGCCGATTGACTGCGGTGCGCATTTTCCACACGAACGGCCAGTACATTTTTCCCCGCCTGCAAAAAGCGGCCGACATCATACACGCCGGCATTGTATCCCGGAGTGTTAGCCCGTGCGATCAATCGCCCGTTGATATACAGGCTGAACGTATTTAAAGCCCCCAGCCGCAACCAAGCCGACTGCGGCGGTACCCGTAAATAAAAACGCCGCCGGGCGTATAGCTCATCCGAAGCGCTGGCGCTTCCAATCCACTGACTGTCCAGCCAATCGGGCCGCCACGCCGGTGGCTGAAAAAATTTTGTGCTGGCAGAAAAAATTCCGAACAGCAAACACGCCAGCCAAAGCCTGAGCAAACCGGATTTAAAAGCCGCCCAGTTCATGCAGAATGCGATAATTTTTCAGATTGTCCAATTGCCGGCATTGCCAGTAGGCTTGCCGCGCCTTGTCCATGTTTCCCATGCGTTCCCAGGCATCGCCTATTGTGCAGGCAATATCCGCACGCAAGGATAGATTGCCTGTTTTTTTCAGTGCCGGCTGCAAAAGCGGCAGCACGGCTTGCGGCGCATCCAGACGCAGATACAGGGTGGCTAGATAAAAACGCACCAGAACCTGATCGTCCAGAGCCAGGCTTTTTTGCCAGGCATACAAGGCGGTTTGCCAATCCTGCTGCCGCCAGGCCGCCAGGCCATACTGATTCCACAGGCGTATACTCAAGACATGCCGCCAGTGCGCTTGCCGTTGCAAACCCTGCTGCGCGGCCTGGACAGACCGCCAGCGTGCCAAAAATGTTTGATACCTGGACAATGCGACCGGCTTTTTCGTATCCAGTAAACGCATTTGCCGGATTTCCATCCAGAGTGGCAATATCGCCTGATCCGACCGGGACGTTTGCGCCCATTTCAGTAAAAACGGTATGGTACAGGACAAGGCTGGATTATGTGTCCAGGCCTTTTGATAATATTGATGGGCATATTGCCAATGACCTTGCCATAAGGCTTCATCACCGGCCCGGCGTTCGGCATCGGCTCGAAGCAAACCGGAAAACAATACACAGGCCGGCAGGCACAAGCCTATGACAACCCTCAAACCGTGCCTGTTGTTGATAGGCCGATCATAACGCCATATCATGAATCCGGCGCTGCCGATGCTGGCCAATGCCAGATACCAACCCCAGCCCAGCATGGCAAATTGCGTATAAAGCTGCTGGCCTGGGGAGGACCATTCAGTTACCGGTATAAACAAGGGTTCAGGGTTCAGGTTTGGAATAAACTGCTCTTGAACAAAATCCGACCAGGCGATTTTTTGCAAGGTTTGCGTCTGATATTGACAAAGCCAGTCGTCCGGGTTATGCGCTACCCACAGGAACGGTAAAGCCAATAAACCGGAAAACAGTAAGGACAACAGATAAAAACGCCAGCGAAAATAGCCTGTCAGCCCGGACAAAACCACACCCAAAAGCACCGCTTGCCCGCACAGCGCCAAAGAACACAACGGCAACAGCTCAATATGGCGGGCATCCAGAGCCGGTGCGACCGGAAAACGTATCCATGGCGCATACAGACTGCCCCAAAATCCGGCGCAGGCGATCAGGACAAGAATGGGTGAAGATTTTTGTTTAAGGAAAAGAGACAATTTTGTCAAGGACAGGATTTGAACCTGGCACATATCTATACTTATCCGTATTTATCCATCATTCAAGCAGAACGGCGTTTTTTCAAACATTGCCGGAAAAACCGCCATTCTGTTTTGGGCAAGATAGCACAATCAATCACCGCTGCGATATAACCGGCAAGAAACAATCCTGCCGCCAGCATAACCGTTAAAATATTACCTTGCTGCTGCCCCCAATACAAAACCGGCAGAAACACACAAGCGATCAGCAAACACGCCAGCAACGGCTTACCGATGCGAATGGATAAACCGGTCATGGACAGCAAACGAACAAACAATAAAAACAAAACATTTTCACTGATCAGGGTTGACCAAGCCGCCCCCAGGGCACCATAGCGGGGCACCAGAAAAAAATCCAGTATCAAATTCAGCAACAAGGCCGAAGCCACGCCATATAAAAATACACGCTGGCGATGCAAGGCAGAAAAGACATAAAAAAACAGGCCGCCCGGCATGACAAACAACAAAACCATCGCCAGTATCGAAAGCATTGGGCCGGCATCCAGATAGCGTTCGCCATAAGCGATCTGAATAAAATGTCTGGACAGCATGGCCAGCATCGAGGCCGCTGCAACCGCCAAAATAAGGAAAAGGCGCACGCTGCTTTGCAATAGACGTTCAAAATCCTCCCTGGAGGAAGCAACGGCCAGACGGGAAAATGCCGGAAACAACACGCCCATCAAGGCCAATACGGCCAATTCCAGCATTTGGATGATCCGGTAGGCACAATTGAACAAACCTACTTCATGAGCATTGGCCAAGGCCCACAACAAAAGCGTATCAACATGCAGACTCATACGGCGCACCGTCAGCCCCAGACCCAGGGGGATCGATTCCCGTAATAAAAAACGCCAGTAACCGGCATCCACACACCAATAGGGCCGAAAACCGGCCCGGCGTATGCCAACAAAAAACAAACACCAGTTGATCCCCGCGGCCATAATATAAGCCCAGGCCACCCCCACCAATCCGCCATCCTGCCAGATGGCGATGGACACTCCGAGACCCAGAGCCAGTTTATGGGCAAAAGCCGTCAAGGCGACCCGCCCCATGTATTCATGGGCTCGAAGTATCGCGCCATGCAGGGCGCCATGAACCATGATCAGGCTGGTGCCGTTTAAAAGACAGGCAGCCAGTTGCGTCTCACGGGCTACAGAAAATTGCTGAATCAAGCCATACACGAGCAAAAACAGCACCAGCAAAACAATCCAGGACAAACTCAATACCCGGCTTAAAATCCAGTTTGCCCGGGTCTTATCACGCGCCATTTCACGAATACTGATATTCACCAGGCCGCCGCTGGCAAATATCTGAAAAATATTGTTTACATTCAGCAAAAACACAAAACGGCCCAACCCGTCCACATCCAGATAGCGGGCAATGGCCGCAAAGATCAAAAACAGCAACACCCCGTCCACAATCAGGCCGGAACCGATAAAGCCGGTATTTTTCAGGATTTTCTCAGGGCGATGCATGAATCAAAACGGTAGCCAAAAGCCTGGATATCATCGGCAAAATAACGCGCAATAGCGTCCGCAGAGCGGGTATCGTAGTGGCGGCGGTAATCGCCATGCCGGGACTTTTTGATATGAGGCAACTCCCGTACCGGACAAGCGGTTTTATTGCGAATGAATTGCCAGTCTTGTTGCAAACTTTCAAAACGGCCCACAAAATCGACCAGAATATCGCCCCGGGCATTACAAATCCAGGCCATCTGCGGCATAAAAAAGCGCGGTTCATCGAGATATTGCGGATCGCGATCGACAAAAACACGCTGCACCCAATCGCCAAACGGCAAGGGCCTGTCACGCAAACGGGTTTCATTAATTGAGCAACGGTAATGATATTGGGAAACCACCTTATCCCAGGGATTGCGTACAATGGTGAAACTGAAGCGTTGCTGCCAGCGCCGCGCACCCAGGATATGGTAATATTCCTGCGCTGTTTTATGCAGCAACGGCAGTCCCATTGCTTTTTCAATACTGCTGCCGCCGGTCTTGTTAATGTGAATAAAAACAGCATTCCTGAACAAAACCGGATATAAAAACAACAGATTCCGGTAGAGTTTACCGCCATTTCGGCGTAATGTTGCTATCATAGCTTCAGCCAGGATTGCAAATCCCGGTTCAACAAGCTCTGCAAATTTTGAATGTCTTCCTTGAAATAATCGATCAGATACTCTTTTTCAGCTGCGCTCAACACCGGTTTTTCCGAAGCCGGCAAGGTACGGTATAACCCTTTGGGCAAGGCCGAATTGCGCACCTTGCCGATCAGGCCAATCCAGCCCATGCGGTGAGCCAGACGTGACAAGTAATACACCGTTCGCGCCAGCCAGACCGAACGCGGCTGGGTTGCGCTCAATACCCTTTCATGGGCATTGGCATAATGAAAATCGGCATCCACGCCAATGAATTGATAAATATCGCGTGCAAAAGCGGCTGGATCCGCCTTTAGATCATCGTGCAAAAACACCTTGAAACGATCGCCAAACAAGTTTTGATAACGCTGCACCGGGCCGGCATAACGGCTGCGCTGCAAAATTTCAGGATATTGCTCGATAGCCGCCAACAGTCCCTGCCGGGCCAGGCCATTGCGCCGTTTGAACTGATACGCCGACAAGGTTCTGTCGACCGGATTACGCAGGCAGGCAAACAGTTTGGCTTCGGGTAAATCGCGGGCAATCCGCTTTGCCGCCAGACTGGAATACAGGTATCCCGGGGTCAGCTCACCCCGGGCTTTATAGTGACGGCCTGCGGGCGTAAAAAAGCGGAGATACCAATCATGGCCCCGATCATAGTGGTGATTAAAAAAATACAGTTCCTTGGCCGGTGGCACAAACACTTCGGGATGTGCCGACAGCGCCTTGAATATCCAGGTTGACCCGGTTTTTCCAGAACCCACGAACAAAAACGTTGGTTGTAATTGATTCGTCATTTTTGATCTCTAAAAAAATACAGTCCTTTGACTGCACATGGATTGATTCGTGTCCATTTCCGGTTTTATCATGGATGTTTTGTAACGGCTCACCCGGTTGTGTTGCAGCCGGCGCAGGTCATTGATTGATCAGGACACGTGCATACATCGCTGTCGTTCTGCATAACATCCCAGGTTAGGCAAGCCCAGCTCTTCCGTGGAAGGGCTGGGCAAGCCTGATAAATCAACAACCTGCACCGGCTTTTCAGAGAGGGTGAGTCGATACGATGTTTTAATGCAATCGCCCTATGTCCTCTTGTTTGAATACCGAAGCGACACGCACCTTGTCACCGGGCCGCAAATCAAACTGACCGGCAACAACGACCCGATCACCGGTTTGCAAGCCCCGTTTGATTTCGGTAAAGCCCTGGCCTTGCATCCCCGTTTCAACCCGTTGTAATTCGATTTGATTGTTCTGGTTGACCCGAAACACCTGCTTTTGCCCGGCATGTTCTGCATCCATCAGCGCGATGCTGGGAACGCGCAAACCGGTATGGCTCTGTTTGATTTGCGCCAGACTGTGCAAACCCGGCAACAGAACTCCGGTTGCATTGGCCAGTTCAACCCGAATTGAAACGCTGTGCCTGGCCGCATCGGCAAGCGGATAAATATACGCCACCTGACCGGTATAATTCTGTCCAGGCCAGGCATAAAACCGTGCTTGCACGGGATCGCCCGCCTGCACAAACCGGACTTGCTCTTCCTGTAGCGGACAATCCAGCAAAAGCGGTTGGTTCACCGCCACGGTAGCCAGTTTGATGGAACCGTTTAAGGTCGCTTGCCCGGAATTGACAATATCCACAATGAGTCCCTCAACCGGCGCACGCAATTGTTTACGCTTCAATTGAAGCTGTTTCAGACGAATATCCGAACGCGCTTGCTCGATCAGGGTTTGGGCGTGCAACCAGTCAACGGTAGCCTGCAAATATTCACGCTCCAGGCCAAACCCCCTGGCCCGGTTCTTTTTCGACCAGTCCCTGTGTTTTTTATAGCCTTCATCCAGTTCCTTGCGCAAGGCTTGCAAACGTTGCATGGCCGCTTGCAATTCCAGTTGTTCCTGCTGTGCGTCCAGTTCCAGCAATAACTGGTTTTTTTTAACCCGATCACCGGTTTTAACCCACCGCTTGCTGACAACCTCATTGTAATGATTATAGGCATAGATCGGCATATTCTCTGAAGCCATCGAAACACATTCAACCGGAATGGAAAAATCCAGCGCCGCTGAATGCACTTCAAACACATCCACAGGCACCGGTTTTCCAGCCCGGCGGGCGCTTTGAATCCGGGTTGCCTGATGGTGCTGGCGCATGATCCAAATCAACACGATACAGGCCAGCAGCACAATACCTCCCATCCAGAGAATATGCCGATACCGGTAATAAAACGCCATCTTCGTCAAAAAGAAGGGTATTCAACCGGACCCGAGTACAAAAAACCGTCCTCTGGTTTGGTTCTATCCGGTAAATATGGCGTATAGCTTTTTCGAATATAAGGTGCCAATGCTTTTTTGTTAATCGCTCTGTTATCAAGCAACAATTGATGATACAAAATCAGGGTGCCCCGGGCCAGGGTGGGCCAGTCAAAAACCCCCTGCAAGGATTTGCGGGCATTTTGGCCCAGCCGCTGCCGCAAACCGTCATCATTCAGTAAGCGCACAATGCCCTCGGCAAGCTGCCTGCTGTCATAATCATCGGCAATATAACCGCTATAACCATGCAAAATCGCTTTGGCACTGCCTCTGAAGGTGACAATGGCTTTGGCCGCCGCCATATAATTCAACAGTTTGATCGGATAGCCCGGACAAGAAGGCCGAGGCAGCACCGCAACATCGGCGGCGGCCAGATAATCCGGCAAACGGGCAAAAGCAACCGGCCCGACAAAGCGTGTGCAGTGTTCAATACCCAGTTGAACCGCCATGGCCTGATATTTTTGCAGGGCGCGATCATTATCGATATTGACCACAACCAGCAAGCATACATCATCGCACGCCCGCGCCACCTGAACCATCGCCTCCAGCAGATATTCAATGCCCTGAAAGGTTTCCAGCGCGCCGGTGTACATGACAACCCGCTTGTTCTGCAAGCTGTATTGCTGACGGATGCTATCAGCCTGACCGCTTTCGAACACCCCTTCTTCCACCCCGGGTGGAATGACTACAATTCGTTGTTCCTCAATACCCAGATGCTTCAGGTCCTGTCGCAATTCATCCGAAAGCGCCATAACCGCGTGACCCAGACGGGGAACCACATAATCCAGTACCTTTCCCAAACCATAAGCCAGTTTTTTAGGTTTGATAAAATCATAGCTGGGCAGTTCATCCGCCATGGTATTGACGCCGGTGTACAACAGCGGTTTACCGGTCAGAAAACGGGTCGGCGCCGCCGCCAGCGTAGCTTCATAATTATGAGCATGAATGATCTGGATACGATATTGCCGGACAATCCGAAACAATTTAAAAATCATCAAAAAATCATACACCAGCCGCCGCCAGGAAGGCCCTATAATCATTTTGTCCACCCCCGGCAAGGCCGCCACCCGATGCACGACCAGACCCTCAACCGGCACCTCTTCATCCTGCTGCGGGTAGGTCAACACATGCACCTCGCATCCTTGTTGCACAAGTTGCAAGGCCAGGGCCCGAATAGCGGCCGGCGTGCCATGATTGGCCGGAAAGGGACAGGCCGCCACCATAATCACTCGTACAGGTTCAGTCATTATTTCAATCTCCGATACATTTTAAACAGTTCCATAAACGCCTTGACAATAACCCGGATATTGGCGCCGCTTTGCTTGCCGGCCTGGCGTGGAAAATGGGACACCGGAATTTCATAAAAACGCAGTTCCTGTTTTTGTGCCAAGGCCAGAATTTCGGTATTGATCATGGCGCCATCCGCACTGAGTTGCAGGCGCCTCAAAGCGCTTTTGCGAAATAACTTGAATGCGCAATCGATATCTCTGGCCTGAATCCGGAACAAAAGATAAACCAGGGCATTCCACAAGCCGGCATTCAATTTGCGTAACCCTGAATCGGCCCGATTGCGCCGATAACCCGATACAATATCGTACTGTTCTATCCAGGGTAAAAGATATTGAATTTCGGCAATATCAAACTGTTGGTCTGCATCGGTAAAAAAAACCCAATCGTAACGGGCGCGTTCAAACCCCGAACGCAAGGCCGCACCATAACCCCGGTTGCGGAAATGCTGAATCACATGCACACCAGCATACCGGTTTTGCAATTCATGCAACCGGCTTTGGGTCGCATCAGTACTGCCATCGTTGACAACAATAACTTCAAAATTCTCAAAAAACGGCGGCAACAACCGGTAAATGTCTGCAATAACCGGCGTGATATTGGCGGCTTCATTATAAGCCGGCAAAACAACGGATAAATCCATTTTTTTCATGTAATTAAAGTACACTCTGTTTATAACTTGTTATCATAAACCGAAAAATTTTCCGCTGCCTTGAAAATTTTTGCAAGGTCATGAATACGGTGGCTGCACAATATTGCGTGCTTGCAATAAACCAATAACCAAATCCACGCTGTCCTGAACTGACTGATGATCGGTCGGCACAATAAGCTCCGGATTTTCAGGTACCTCATAAGGCGAAGAAATGCCGGTGAAATGATCGATTTCACCGTTACGAGCCTTTTTGTACAAACCTTTAACATCGCGTTGTTCACAAACATCCAGGGTACATTGGCAATAGATTTCCAGAAAATCGCCATGCGACACCAGGCTGCGTGCCTTTTGTCGATCCGAACGAAAAGGCGATATGAACGCGGTCAGGGTAATTACGCCCGCTTCAACCATTAATTTGGCCGTTTCTCCAATTCTGCGGATATTTTCAACCCGATCCGCATCACTGAAGCCTAAATCGTTGCACAATCCATGCCGGATATTATCACCGTCAAGAACAAATGTTGCGCAACCCATATGATGCAGTCTTTCTTCCACGGCATGTGCCAATGTTGATTTTCCTGCCCCGGAAAGACCGGTGAACCATAGAATGGCACTTTTATGTTGATTTCTTTTTTCTCTCAATTCACGTGTAATGGTGGCGTTATGCCAGACAGTGTGGCTACTTTTTTTCATTCTCTATCCTTTTTTTCCGAACATAAAATACGCTGCAAGCCTTCTTTATCCAGACGTTGATTATCGACTTTCAAATAAACAACCGCATCCTCAAAATGCGGCGTTACCATTTCAACGCCGCTTATATGTTCCAATTGTTCAATAAACGGCTCGACCTCATGAATTGATTCCAGTGAAATCAAAAGATTCGCCAGATAACGCGGTGTTTTCATGAACAGCGCAAACAACAGCCATATCAAAGCCGCGCTGGCACAAAACAAAAACACCTCGCCCGGACCAAATTGACCGTAAACCCAGCCACCCACCGCGCCACCACAGAACGCGCCCAGGAATTGGGCGCTGGAATACACTCCCATGGCGGTTCCTTTCAAGTCTGCCGGAGCGGTCTTGGAAATCAGCGAAGGCAAAGTCGCTTCCAATAAATTAAATCCGCAAAAAAACAAAGCCAAAAAACCGATCAGGCCATACAGGTTAACATTGAACCAATACAGCCCCAAACTTGCCAGAATCAACGTAACAATCGCACCAGTGAACACCGCTTTCATTTTACGCTTTTTTTCCGCCAGGATAATAAAAGGGATCATGACCAGCATGGACAAGACGAACACCGGCAAGTAAACCAACCAGTGCCATTCAGGCAGCAAGCCGGCCAAACGCATTTGCAGGGGGACGATAATAAACATTGCCGTCAACATCAGATGCAGGACAAAAATACCCAAATCCAAACGCAATAAATCGCAATTTTTCAAAACATGGGAAAATTCAGAGGTGACCACTTCCGCATCGCGATGCAGTTTATTATGCAAAGGCTTTGGCACGACAAACAGCACCACCAAAATGGCCAGTAATGCCAACCCCGCTGTCAGCCAGAAAATAGCCTGCACGCCGGCAAAACCGGCAATCAAAGGCCCGATAACAATCGCCGCCCCGAAAGAAAGACCGATACTGGCGCCAATCAGGGCCATCGCCTTGGTACGGTGAACCTCCTGGGTCAAATCGGCGACCAATGCCATAATCGCTGCCGCAATCGCCCCGCTTCCCTGCAAGGCCCGACCCAGTAGCACACCGTAAATATCCGTTGCCAACGCCGCTACGACGCTGCCAGCGGAAAACAGCAACAAACCACCGACAATAATTTTTTTTCGCCCGAAGCGATCGGAAAGCAAACCAAAAGGTATTTGTAACAAGGCCTGCGTCAAGCCATAGATACTGATCGCCAAACCCACCAGGACGGGTGTTGAACCCGGCAATTGTTCAGCGAACAAAGACAATACCGGCAAAATCATGAACAAACCCAACATACGCAGCGCATAAATTCCGGCGAGCGAAAAAGTCGCCCGCCGTTCACTGCGGGTCATCGGGCGGGTAATATCCTGAACCTCAGTCAAATCAAGCCCCCCTTTAGAATTTTTCAAAAATTTTTGTATAGTATCACAAGCCCAGGCCAACCACGTGATTTAATAAAGGCTACGCTTTAGCTGTTAACTTTTAATTAGACGAAACCGATCAATAAATACTATCATCAAGTGCTTTTTAAGCTGAATTATACCCACATGGACAAGATTCATATCCAGGGCGCAAGAACCCACAACCTGAAAAATATCGATCTCGTATTACCCCGGGATGCCCTGATTGTGATAACCGGATTGTCCGGTTCGGGAAAATCATCCCTGGCTTTTGACACCATTTATGCAGAAGGCCAGCGCCGTTATGTCGAATCCCTTTCCGCCTATGCCCGGCAATTTTTATCGGTTATGGAAAAACCCGATGTCGATCACATCGAAGGCCTGTCCCCAGCGATTTCGATAGAACAAAAATCCACATCCCACAATCCACGTTCCACGGTTGGCACGATTACCGAAATTTATGATTATCTGAGACTTTTATATGCCCGTGCAGGCACGCCTTGTTGCCCGGCTCACCATATTTCCCTGCAAGCCCAAACCATCAGCCAAATGGTCGATCAGGTTCTCGAACAGGACCCTGAACAGCGCTGGATGCTATTGGCACCGGTGGTCAATGCACGCAAGGGTGAACATATCCAGATTCTGGAGGATTTACGTTCCCAGGGTTTTATCCGCGCCCGTATTGACGGTGAGGTTCATGATCTCGACGAGCCACCGATACTGGATTTGCGTAAAAAACACAGTATCGAAGTCATTGTCGATCGTTTCAAAATTCGCCCGGATATCGCCCTGCGTCTGGCCGAGTCTTTTGAAACCGCGCTGCGCCTGGCCGATGGCATTGCCATTGTCGCTTCGATGGACAAACCGAAAAATGAACTTGTTTTCTCGGAAAAATACGCCTGCCCGCACTGTGGTTACAGTTTAAGCGAACTGGAACCCCGGATTTTTTCCTTTAACAACCCTAAGGGCGCCTGCCCCGCTTGTGACGGGCTTGGGCAAAAACAGCATTTCGATCCGCAACGGGTTATTCATAATCCAGACATTAGCCTGGCCGGCGGTGCAATACGTGGCTGGGATCGGCGCAACGCTTATTATTATCAGATCATCTGCGCGCTGGCACAGCATTATGGCTTTGATCCGGAAACACCGTTTTCCGGCTTGAGTAAAAAGCATCAGGATGTCATCTTATACGGCAGCGGCCGGGAAGCTGTTAATTTCCGGTTTTTGACCGGAACCGGCAAAGTCAAAAACAAGCGTCATAGCTTTGAAGGCATTATTGCCAATATGGAACGTCGTTACCGGGAAACCGACTCGACCATGGTACGTGAAGAACTGGCAAAATATCTGGCCCACAAAACCTGCGATCAATGCCAGGGTTCCCGCTTGAACACCGCGGCACGCAATGTATTTATCGACAATTTTGCCCTGCATCAGATCACGGCGATGTCGATTTACAAAACCCTGGACTTTTTCAGACAACTGGATTTACCCGGACAACGCGGCCAGGTCGCTAAAAAAATCATCAAGGAAATCATTGAACGCCTGCAATTTCTTGTCAACGTCGGCCTGGACTATTTAACCCTGGATCGCAGCGCCCATACCTTGTCGGGCGGCGAAGCCCAGCGTATCCGTCTGGCCAGTCAGATTGGCGCCGGCCTGGTCGGTGTGATGTATGTCCTGGATGAACCCTCCATCGGCCTGCATCAACGCGATAATGAACGCTTGTTGAATACCTTGCTCAAATTACGCGATATGGGCAATACGGTCATTGTCGTCGAACATGACGAAGATGCAATCCGTACCGCCCAGCATATTGTCGATATCGGGCCAGGCGCCGGCATACACGGCGGCGAAATCGTCGTTCACGGTCAACTGGATGATATTCTGAGCTGCCCGCAATCACTGACCGGGCAATATTTATCCGGTAAACTGCAAATTCCCATTCCCGAAAACCGGCATCCAAACAATGCCGATAAACAAATTACTATCCGCAATGCACGCGGCAACAATCTGAAAAATATCGATGTTTCATTTCCGGTAGGTTTGTTGACCTGTGTAACCGGCGTTTCCGGTTCGGGCAAATCCACCCTGATCAATGATACTTTATACCGCCAGGCTGCCCGGGAAATCAACCGTGCCAGTGAACTGCCCGCCCCTTGTGACCGCATCGAGGGTTTGAGCCAACTGGATAAAGTGGTTGATATCGATCAGAGTCCTATCGGCCGGACACCACGTTCCAACCCAGCCACTTACACCGGCCTGTTCACACCGATTCGGGCGTTGTTCGCTGCTACTCCAGAGGCTCGTTCACGCGGATACACACCCGGCCGGTTCAGTTTTAATGTCAAGGGCGGCCGCTGTGAAGCCTGTAAAGGTGACGGTGTCATCAAGGTAGAAATGCACTTTTTGCCAGATATCTTTGTCGCTTGTGATATTTGTCAAGGTAAACGCTATAACCGGGAAACCCTGGAAATCCGCTATAAAGGCAAAAGCATTTACGAAGTGTTGCAGATGACGGTCGAAGAAGCGGCCTTGTTTTTCAGCGCCGTTCCGACACTGGCACGAAAGCTGACCACGTTGATCGATGTCGGTCTAAGCTATATCACCCTGGGACAAAATGCAGTAACTCTATCTGGCGGTGAAGCGCAACGGATCAAGCTGGCCAGGGAACTGTCGAAACGCGATACCGGAAAAACGCTGTATATCCTCGATGAACCGACGACAGGTCTGCATTTTCACGATATCCGCCAATTGCTGAAAGTGCTGCATACGCTCAGGGATCATGGCAATACCATCATTGTCATCGAACACAATCTGGACGTCATCAAAACAGCGGACTGGATTATCGATTTAGGTCCGGAAGGTGGCGACGGAGGGGGACGGATTGTTGCGCAAGGTACCCCCAAAGACATAACCGCTTGCGCTCAATCGCATACCGGACGTTATTTGAAAGATTTCTTCATTATAAACTAATGTTACGTAGATATGCTATATTTTGTGCTTCTGTAGAGTATATTTACACAATATATAGTGCCAAAAATCCAAAACCGCGTAACATCAGTTACAAACTAAACAACCACAAACCTTGCATCAGGAGACCCGGATTTCGTCAGCTTTTTTATTAAACGCTTCCACCCGTGCTTTACCGGTGTTTACCAAATCGATGCCAATGTCCAGCAACATTTCACCAACACCCGGCGTTTTATAAACCAACATCAGCAAATAACCGATCAAAGGCACGGCAATGATTGCGCCAATCAGGCTGTTCAACCCAAATACCGACATCAGTTTGACCAGTAATACCAAGGCGTCCAGTGGTAACAGCAGCAATATGCCGAAATAGGTCAATACGGTAAACGTGAAAAATGCAAACACCACAAACTGGAGTAACCTTATCAAGCCAACATTAACTTTATTCATACTTTTTCAATTCCTGAATCATAAGCCGAAAAGCTATAAATCTAAACGGCAACATTATACATGAAAGTTTTTCTGGCAGCGCCCTCTTTTTACCCGGATTTACAGCAGATTCAGATCGGTAAAGACTCTAAAAAACCCGATGCCAAGGCAGTTCGAGAAAGCCTTTTGTCATCAGTCTCAATGAATCATTGTTTCCCGTATTCGTAACCGTACAGCAATAATCCATTATTCAGTCGGCCTCGCTTGACGCAGTGATAAAAAACGGATGTATCAGCATTCCACAAATAAAGCCGCCAAGATGACCCCACCAGGCAACATCCGCCACGGCTTGAGCGTCAACCACTGACATCGTCGCTTGGTGCAACTGGATGATAACCCAAAAACCCAAAAAGGCAATCGCCGGAATTTCGAAAAAAAGCGGTAAAAAAAACAACGGCACCCAAATCACGACACGGGCGAAGGGATAAAGAAAAAAATAAGCTCCCATGATGCCGGCAATGGCGCCCGATGCCCCCACCACCGGTGCCGTTGAATCGGGATTGAAATAAAACTGCAAAAACGAACCGATCAAGCCACACAACAAATAGAAGACAAGAAAACGGCCATGACCCATGCGATCCTCGATATTATCAGCAAAAATCCACATGAACCACATGTTCATGATAATATGCCACCAGCCACCATGCAAAAACATACTGCTCAAAAAGGAAAAATAGCCGTCCGGAAGCAGACCTATTTGAAATGCCCAACCAGGATGCGTGTATCGCGCCGCAACCATGCCATAATGGTAAAGGAACAACTGACCAATATCCTGTGGCATAAACCGGGTCAGCAAAAAAAGGGCGATACTGATCGCCATCAACGCCCAGGTAACATAGGGACGGCAATAACAGGGTATGGTATCTCGAATGGGAATCATGGGTTTTTAAGTCAATTTCCGGTAATTTAAAAAAGCATCACTCGCCCCGACACAAGCCAGCCCGACAACGGCAAACTGGGGCATCAGCAATAACAACAAATAGGGTGGCAGTAAATAAGCGCTGCCATAGCCTTTTTTGCGGGTGGTATAGTGAAAAATTGCAAGTCCCTGAAAGCAGTACATCATAGCCGCAATCAGTAATAAATCCAGCATTATATTGCGTTGCAAAACAAAAAACATAATGCCTGCAAACAACAATATCAATAAAATCTTCGCCGGTATCCGCATCTGCTGAAACTCAGACTGAAAACCACCTGGGTTATAAACCAGAGATTGCATCCAACGCGCCAACAAAACACTTAACAAGGTTGCTGTACCAAACAACATGGCCATCAATCCATTCATAATCTGTAATGTGCCATTATCTTCAAAACCACTTACGGTTGCGCCTTTCACACCTTGAACAGCAACTTGCAGCCAAGCCTGCCAGAAGGCAACCGCATCGCCAGAATATATCTGGATGCCAATCGCCATGATCGCCGAAAACAGGCCGGCTGCCGTTACGACAAGACCTTGCGAGGCGCTGGCACGTAAAACCCAGGAACAAATAAAAGCTGCGGGCAAAATCATCAATGCAACCGGGAACTCGAGTCCTGGCTTGCCGGGTATCAAAACACTCAGTCCATAAATAACCGATGCGGTCAATAATGCAAACCACAAACCCGCCTGCCCGCCTTTTCGTAACAAATACAAACTTACAATCGCCGAACTGAAAACAGCAAGCGGCAACAGCAATTGGGCAAGACCACCAAGCACACCGGCAATGAGCAATGCCAGGTATGATCTTTGCATAAAAAATTTGGCAATTTCAAGCATAGGCGACCTCCATAACCACTGTTCGCGGGTAACAGTGTACTATAGAAGTCTGGATTAATTTAACCGGATTACCATTTGACGAAGTGTATTTATACTTCACGCGGTCACGGTTGCGGATTTTGAAAATAGCTGTTGTTGGGG
>CAZDXJ010000039.1:0-22220 GCA_964509475.1 uncultured Methylococcaceae bacterium
ACTATATCATGGTCTGGAGAGATACAAGGTCGGGTTAGCGCAGTGTAAGCCAACATATGTCATAGAATTGTTGGGTTACGGCTATATCCGTGACCGCGTGAATATATTTACACAGGCCGCAAAGTTTTACCACTGGATACCAAGAAGAAAGCGAAAGCCGACATTTTCCTTATACTGAAATTATGTCTGCTTCCATTTTCTATACTGTACGCAGCCACGTTTGCGGATTTTGAATATCAAAGGAAGCTTGCGGCAGCCTGTTTTTTTAGGTATCGAGTTATGAAAACCTTTGCTGTAAACAGGGTGCAGGGGGGTTCCAGAAAACCTGTCTGCAACAGGCAGGCCTGTCTGCCGTAGCACAGGCAGGCGTTTCATCCCGAGGATTGCTTCATTTTCCGCATTCGTAACCGTATGGAGTATCAATATTACAAAATACGATTCATTCAATGATGTTGACAGTCTGCCCCATGAATATGACTATGTTCCAGTTCGTCAGCTGTTGCTTCACGAATATCGGCAACTTCAACATCAAAAGTCAGTGTTTTGCCAGCCAATGGATGATTGCCATCCAATGTAATCTGATCGGCATCGATCTCGACGACAGTGACTACAACCGGCCCTGTATTGCCTTCAGCATGAAACTGCATACCCACCTCGACGCGATCAATTCCTTCAAACATGCTGCGTGGTACAGTCTGTATCATCTGATCCATTCTTTCCCCGTAGGCATCCTCGGGTTCAATAGTGACATTCAATTTGTCTCCGGCTGTTTTTCCTTCTAACGCATTTTCCAAACCCGGAATAATATTGCCGGCGCCATGCAAATAGACCAGTGGTTGATCCGCCGCAGACTGATCGATTATTGCACCATTGCTATCGGTGAGTATGTAATGAATTGAAATGACTTTATTATCTGCTATTTGCATGGAAAAACCTAAACTGTGAGTTTAAAAATGTCTATCATATCTGTTTTAAGTGTTGTTGTGTACTGTGCCGATGCGAAATTACCAAAAACAGAGCCGTGTGACTCGAGTTTCCGCAGTATATGCTTATTTTTCTGGATACACAAAAACTTCAATATTAAAACAATGAACCGAAAAGAAGTTGACATCGCTATTGAATGGGCAGCTAATGAAGGCTGGAATCCAGGCAAGCATGATGCGGATTGTTTTCATTCGGCTGATCCGGAAGGTTTTCTCATTGGACTTTTAGGTGATGAACCAAAGGAACAACCCAATATTCCATTGGATCGTATCTTTTCCGTGACTTCCTTTGGGTTAAAACAATTCGGTCACACCTTTGACGAATTTACTTTGCCTTTGAGTGATGAATAAATTGCAAGGTTAATTTTTTAATCTGGATCAAATCATTGTTACGCAACCTGACATCTTTACGCACAGGATTACCATTAACATAACTATAGGATTTTTTTAGGGGTACAAAATAAAAATATTCACCAATATGGTGAATTTCCGCAACATATTGTGGCGTAAAAAATTTCCAGCCCTGTAAAACGATATCATTGTCTTTGGCTAAGCCGATACTGTATTCGGTTTTATTCAAAACCAGTTTTTTCAGATTATTTTTTGCACCGCTTACCAGCAAATAATCGTGTACGGCGCTGTGTGCTTTATTGTGTCCCGATGGCATAACCATTATGGTATTGCCGTCATCAACGAAATCCGCGCTGTCATGGCTCATTGAATCATCAACACCATTCCCTTCAGAAGCCTGGTCACTGATCTTGAGTTCAAACTTTGAAATTCTTATTGAGTCGTCGAGTTCAAGCGCTTTTCTTTCAGTAAGCCTTTTATCATTCAGAAAGGTGCCATTGGTACTGTTCATATCCTTGATATACAGCCGATCATCCTGCAATTCGATCAAAGCATGAAAACTTGACACGCCTTTGTTATTCAAATGAATATCGGCATCTTCTGAACGGCCAATGACAAAAGTATCCTGGTCGATTTTATAACTCGTTTGCAATACATCGTTAAAATAAACTTCAATATAATTCATGTTTGTATCGCTCATCTGGATATTTGCGGAAGACTGGATGTAATATGTCAAATATTCACACGTTGTTCCATGCTTCAGACTTTATACACGCCTGTTCTGAATGATAAAGTATATTGCTTTGATCTACAAATACGAAAAATATCAAAAACTTTTGGTAACGACTCACCCGGTTGTGTTGTAGCCGGCGTAGGTCATTGATTTATCAGGACACGTGCATACATCCCTGTCGTTCTGCATCACATCCCAAGTTAGGCAAGCCCAGCTCTTCCGTGGAAGGGCTGGGCAAGCCTGATAAATCAACAACCTGCACCTGCTTTTCAGAGGGGGGTGAGTAGATACAACTTTTGTTCACATTTTAGTCATCTGACATTGCTGAGCCAAAAAGCATGCATTGCCAGTTATACTGCACTTGGTCACGCCTGCTTGTTGGCAGACAGAAGCGCATCGGATTGGCCAATGCCCTGGAACGGTGCTTCGTTGCCCAAGTTCGTGGTCAGCTATAATAACACCAAGACAAGAAGAACTCACTGTGGCGCGTAATGCACCACGCTGGATGAAGAGGCTCAAAAAGTACGGCTACCTGACGGCCTGAACTCACAGCAATACATTTTTTTCAAGGCTGGATTCGGTCAGGGGTTCCTTTGGCTTTTAATCAAGGTATCTTTCACAGTAACATCAGATCATAATTTTCAGATTAGGAATCACCAGTCATATAACATCGTTTTTTAGAAAAAACAGCATCACCTTGTTTGTGGAAAGAGTCAGTTATTCTTCCAGTATTTCAAAATGATGCACCCATACTTTGTGATTGTCATCCCATTGCATGCCTGGATGCATTTTCAGGATCAAATCACGGTAAGCCTGTAAATCCGGGTAACCTTCCGCTACTGCATCGGCATCGCTCATGTCACCCAATCTTTGCCGTTCCAGGGCGGTAATTTTAAAACGTTTGCCCGCCAATGCAAAAATCTCTCCTGGATAAGCGTAAACACCATCCCGCCGCTGTTGTGTTTTTTGACCGGCTAATGCTGCAGCTACCAATTTTGGGTGCCGAAGCAGACGTTCAATTGCACAGGTTTTTTCCGGATAGTTATTCAATGCTTTCTCTCCTTCAAATAGATTTCAACGGCTATGTACTAAATTCATTGTAACGACTCACCCGGTTGTGTTGAGTCGGCGCAGGTCATTGATTTATCAGGACACGTGCATACATCGCTGTCGTTCTGCATCACATTCCAAGTTAGGCAAGCCTGATAAATCAACAACCTGCACCGGCTTTTCAGAGGGGATGAGTCGATACAGTTCATTATACAAAGTTGATCCAGGGCAATTTTTAAAATCAGGTCTATTATAGAATAAGCAAGTATCAAAACTGTGCTTTATTTTTTTCGAATAATGCCTTATCCACCATGAATATATGATCGAACCGGTTGCTTTGGGTAATTTCTTTCTGAGCTTCTTCAGTGGATCCGCAATTATACTCATAGCGGTCAGCTACACTTCGATATATACATGGGCTGAAATAACCGGCAAGCCGGTTTTACATTTTTTGGCAACGGCTGTATATATCGTGTTATTAGGTTGTGTGCTTATATTTGCCAATGTTCTCAATCTGCATGGTTATTGGCTGCTTATCGCTTTGTTAATGGCAGTCGGTTACTGGTGGATGCCGCGATTTATTTTCTATTTGGCCATCCCACAATATCGTGGTAATTGCTGGATGGGCAGCGGCTTGCCGGATAACGGCCGGAAATGGAAAGCGGCGTTATTGTTACTCAACGTGGGCGTTATCGGGATGACCATAGCGTTGCTGATTGCCGGTTATGAACAGTCCTTTATTGAACGCGCGGTGCAAGGCTCAAGCTGGATGGGTTATTTTGCCGCCCAAAATCACCCCTGGTTTTTGCAAGCCATGATCTGGCGGATGGTATTCGGATTGATAACATTTGCCGGTGGTATTGTTTTGTTTTGGGATTTATTGACTATCGGAAAAAATAAACCCCGGAAAGCGGAAGTTATTGTTTCTGAGTAGTTCTATGGTCTGGATGAGGTGCTTCCTCCTCATCCTCGTCATCTCTTTCGTTGCTTAAGTCGGATATTTCCTTGAGCCGGCGGATAACTTTGAAATTGAGTGTATCCTGCGGATAATTGCCTTGTTCGTCCATTTCTCCGGATGCGATACCGGTCAATAATTGCAGGGTTTGATCAACATGGGAAACGGCATAAATGGCAAACAATCCTTGTTGCACCGCATCGACAACCTCTTGCTGCAACATCAAATTACGCCGGTTCGCGGCTGGAATGATGACGCCTTGATCACCACGCAATTGACGCGCCTTGCACAGCTTGAAAAAACCTTCTATTTTTTCATTGACGCCACCTACCGCTTGAACTTCACCATATTGATTGACAGAACCGGTCAGGGCATAGTTTTGTTTGACGGGGATTTGGGTCAACGCTGAAATCAGCGCACAAAGTTCGGCCATGGCCGCGCTATCGCCATCGATATAACCATAGGATTGCTCAATAGCGATACTGGCTGATATCGCCAGGGGAAATTGCTGGGCATAACGGTGCCCCAAATAACCGCTCAAAATCAAGACACCTTTGGAATGAATGGACTGGCCCAGCTCCGATTCACGTTCAATATCGATAATACCGCGCGAACCCGGATGCACGGTTGCGGTAATACGCGTCGGCATACCGAAACGGCTGTTGCCGATTTCCAGCACGGTAAGACCATTCACTTTACCGACCGCCAAACCGTCACTGTCGATCAAAACCGTGCCGTCCAGCATTTCATCGAGTAAGGTTTGGGCAATCCGGCCGCTGCGATTTTCGCGGGCGCTTATCGCTTGTTCAATATGAGTTTTGTCGATAACCTGAGCATCACTGCGGCTGCGTAAAAATTCAGCCTCGCCAATAATTTCCAATGAATCATTAATATGTGCGGACAGATGCTGTTGATGCTCAGCCAGGCGGCAGCTGTGTTCCAGCAAGCGTTCGATAGCCCGGCCGGTCAACGGTTTGGCGGTCGAATCGCGGGCGTGTCGGGTTACCCGTTCCACAAATTGTTGTACCGATTCTTGATCAAACGGAATATAGTTGTCAAAATCGGCTAAAACCCGGAACATTTCATTAAATTCGCTATCCAGATCCTGCAACAAATAATAGATATCCCGTGAACCGAGCAGGATGATTTTAATATTCAACGGAATGATTGCCGGTTTCAGACGGATGCTGTTTACCGCCGATTCGGTAAAAGGGGAATCGATTTCAATTCGCGCCGCTTGCAGGGCGCGTTTCAGGCCTTCCCAAACAAAGGGACAGGATAGCAACTTTTCCGCATCCAGAATCAAATAACCGCCATTGGCCCGGTGCAGGGCGCCGGCGCAGATGCGCCGGTAACTGGTAACCCAGGTTCCCTGTTCACTGAGATATTCGATACAACCAAAAAGATTTTGATAAACCGGGTGGGTCTCATACAGGATTGGGGCGCCGCTATTCCGATCGTGATCAATCAAAAAATTAGGTCTATATTGCTCGATCAACAAGGTGCGTCTGCTTCGGCTGTCCTGGCTGTTCGGCACTTGCGTGTCGGGCATCAGCAAGTCGGCAATGGTGTTGCTGGCCAGGTCTTTTTTCATTTCATCGAGATAGAACAACGCATCATCGACATTCAGATAATTGTCCTGCAGTTTTTTAAACAGTGGTTCGATGGCTTTGTTTATGGTGTCGGCATCCAGTTTTTTGATATTTTCGGCCATTTCCCGTCGCCATTGCGGCAACTCCAGCAACGCCTCGGCCAGGCAATCTTCCAGTATGGTAACATCCTTGTGGAATTGATCACGATCGGCTTGTGGCAGCCGTGCAAACTGATCTTCATCCAGGGTTTTTTCATTCTGAAGGGGGGTGAATGTGATACTGTCGCTTTCCCGGAAAAGCGCGATATTTTTAGCGACCGCTTTTTCCTCAACCCGGTCGATAGCCCGGTTATAACGTTGATTGAAATCACGCTCCAGGCTCAGCTTTTTTTGTTGATAGGCCGGATTTTCAAAAGCGGCTGGGAAAGTGGCCAACAAATTATCCAGCAAATGTTCGATATCCTGACAGAATTGTTGCCCGCATCCGGCCGGTAATTCAATAACCCGTGGTTCTTTGGGATTGGAGAAGTTTTCCACATAAGCATAGGATGGCGGTGTTTGCTGTTGTCCGGCCAAAGATTCCAGATGGTTACGGATCATTGACAAACGGCCGGTTCCAGGATCGCCCATGACATAAATATTATAGCCCGGAGGCTGCATGGCAACGCCGAATGCCAGTGCGTCTTGCGCCCGGCGGTGTCCCAGGATGGTTGCCTGCTGCGGCAAGGCAATATGTTCCAGATTGACAGCGCTTAAATCAATCGAACGTTTTAACGCTTGCGGGGGCAGTTTTTCGGCATCCGGCATGATTATGAACGGTCTGTACCGCGATAACCCGAGGTAATCGGATAGCGTCTGTCGCGGCCAAAGGCCCGGGGTGTGATCCGGATACCTGGCGGTGACTGGCGGCGTTTGTATTCATTGCTATCGACCCGTTGGATGGCGCAGACAACGGCTTCCTTGGCAAAACCTTCAGCGACGATTTCATCAAACGATTTATCCTGTTCCACATAGCGTTCCAATATCGGATCCAAAACCGAATAGGGCGGCAACGAGTCTTCGTCAATTTGATCCGGCGCCAATTCCGCTGATGGCGGCCGTTTGATGACCCGCTCCGGAATGACTGGAGACAGCTTATTACGGTATTGTGATAATTGGTAGACCAACAATTTCGGTACATCCTTCAACGGGGCGAATCCTCCCGCCATATCGCCATACAAGGTTGCGTAACCCACACTCATTTCGCTTTTATTGCCGGTCGTCAGTAACAGGCGTCCCTGTTTATTGGAGATTGCCATTAAAATAACACCGCGGCAGCGTGCCTGGATATTTTCTTCGGTGCTATCCTTCCTGGTACCGGCAAAAACCTCTTTGAGCAGTTCATCAAATGCCTGTACGGCCGGTTCTATGGAAATGATGTGATATTTCACACCCAAAGTCTGCGCTTCGGCAATCGCGTCATCGATGCTTATCTGTTGTGTATAACGCGATGGCATCAAGACCGCTTCAACCTGATCGGCACCCAGGGCATCGACCGCCAAAGCCAGCGTCAGTGCGGAATCAATACCTCCGGAAAGCCCTAACACACAACCGTGGAAACCATTTTTTCTCACATAGTCGCGTATCCCCAGCCGCAAGGCCCGGTATTCGCTGGATACCTCACTATAATGTGGCGCGATCTGGTGGATCAAGGGTTGGCAGGTTTCTGCATGGCAATCAAACGTCACCACATCCAACTGCTCTTCAAATTCCGCCGCCCGGTATACCGTATTCCCTTGCGCATCCATCACAAACGAGGCACCATCAAATACCAGTTCATCCTGGCCGCCAACCTGATTGACATAAACCACCGGAATGTCTGTGTTCTTGATGCGCTCTTTGACCACATCTTCCCGATCATGAATTTTACCGGCATGAAAAGGCGATGCGTTGAGGTTGAATAGCAATACCGCGCCCGCCTGCCGGCTTTTTTCAACCACGCCGGGCCGCCAGATATCTTCACAGATACTCAAGCCAATCGGGATACCTTTTAATCTGAACACGCACACCGAATGGCCCGGACTGAAATAACGTTTCTCATCAAACACGCCATAATTGGGCAGCCGGTTTTTTCGGTAAATCGCCTTTATTTCACCTTGTTGCAAAACCGCAGCACTGTTGAACAAGGTTTCGCCATCCGCTTCAGGAACACCGGCAATCACACAAATATCTTGCACCCGGCTGGTCAGAGTTCGTAAACCCCGGTTTGCGCGTTTGATAAAATCCTTGCGCAGCAATAAATCTTCAGGTGGATAGCCGGTTATCGATAATTCAGGAAAGACAATGACATCGGCGTGCAAGCGTTCCCTGGCGTCGCGGCTCAGGTCCAGCATTTTTTCAACATTGGCGGCAATATCACCGACCAAAGGGTTCATTTGGGCTAAAGCGACATTCAGTTTCAAGACAGCAAATCCTGCATACGTTGGCCAATTTCGGTGGGCGCATCGACAACACTGACTCCGGCTGCCTGCAAAGCACTTACTTTGCCGGCTGCGGTACCTTTACCACCGGTGACAATGGCACCGGCATGGCCCATGCGTTTACCGGGGGGGGCTGTGCGTCCGGCGATATAGGAAACCACCGGTTTGCTGACTTCCTCCTTGATATACTGAGCCGCCTCTTCCTCTTCACTGCCGCCGATTTCGCCGACCATAACGATACCCTGAGTCTGTTCATCCTGTTGAAAAAGACGAATGACATCGATGAAATTCATGCCGTGCAAGGGATCACCGCCAATACCGACGCAGCTACTTTGCCCCAGACCCTGACGGGTGGTTTGCGCAACCGCTTCATAGGTCAATGTCCCGGAACGGGAAACAATACCAACAACGCCCGCTTGATGGATAAAGCCGGGCATGATGCCAATTTTGCATTGGCCCGGGGTAATGACCCCCGGACAATTGGGACCGACCAATAATGACGCAGAGTTTTTCAGCACCATTTTCACTTTCTGCATATGCAAAATGGGGATACCTTCGGTGATGCAAACGATCAACTTGATGCCGGCGTCTTCGGCTTCAAGAATGGCGTCGGCGGCAAAAGGCGGCGGTACGTAAATCATCGTTGCATCGGCGCCGGTGCTGTCAACGGCTTGCTGTACGGTATCGAAAACGGGTAAACCCAGGTGGCTGCCACCCCCTTTGCCGGGCGTCACTCCACCAACCAGTTGGGTACCATATTGCAGTGCCTGTTCGGAATGGAAACTGCCCTGTTTGCCGGTAAACCCCTGACAAATTACTTTGGTATTTTTATCGATTAATATGCTCATGCCTGCTCTGCCAATTCAACTGCTTTTTTCGTCGCGACTTCCAAATCATCGGCGGCGATTACTGCCAGTTCCGAATTATTCAACAAATCCCGGCCCTGTATCGCATGGGTACCTTCAAGGCGCACGACAATGGGTACCTGGACATGAACTTGTTCAACCGCCTGTAAAATACCCTGGGCAATGACATCACAGCGGACAATGCCGCCGAAAATATTGACCAGCACCACTTTGACATTTTCATCCGATAGGATCAGTTTAAATGCGCTGGCGACACGCTCTGCCGTTGCACCACCACCAACATCAAGAAAGTTTGCCGGCTTGCCGCCGCGTAGTTTGACTAAATCCATGGTCGCCATGGCCAGGCCGGCGCCATTGACCATACAGCCAATGCTTCCATCCAGGGCGATATAATTCAAGCCGATGGCCTGGGCCTGATTTTCTTTTTCGTCTTCCTGATCGGCATCCCGTAAGCGGGCGATATCGTCATGCAGAGCAAGCGCGTTATCATCGAACGCAATTTTGGCATCCAGGGCGATCAACTCACCGGAATCGGTTTCGATTAATGGATTGATTTCAACCTGACTGGCATCTTTGTCCAGGAACAAGCGAAGCATTGCTCGCATGATCTTTTCCAGTTCACGCATCTGGGCCGGGTTCAGACCCAGCGCAAAACCAAATTTCCGGCATTGCCAGGATTGCAGTCCGGCGGCTTTGACGGTAGTCATCAAAATTTTTTCCGGCGTTTCCTGAGCCACGCTTTCGATATCCATGCCGCCGGCAGCGGAGGCGATGAACATCAGGCGTTCACTGGCCCGGTCCAGAAGCAGGCTGAAATAAAATTCTCTTTTTATCGGGCGGGTTTCTTCAATCAATACTGCCGTTACCGGCAATCCCTCGGCGCCGGTTTGATGAGTCACCAAACGGCTGCCTAACAATCTCGCGGTTACCGCTTCCGCCTGGGCCAGATTTTCAACAATTTCAACACCGCCAGCCTTGCCCCGGCCACCGGTATGGACCTGCGCCTTTATCACCCAACGGTCGCCAGCCAATAAGTCCAACACGCTTTTCAGCTGTTGAACATCCCGGGTTACTCTTCCTTCAGGCGTTTTTATGCCATAGGCCCGAAAAAGTTGTTTGGCCTGATATTCATGTATATTCATATATAATGCGCTCCTGTGCGCAATTTGTTTGTAATGCTACTATACTTTGTACGGTCGTGGATCATTCATCAAATCATTGCCTTCAAATGAAGCTGTTTTGTTGAATTTAGCGATGGGGTAGGTGCGGATCTGCCGCACCTGCATTCAACGCATATTTTTTTGACTTAATGGCGGCGGTCACCGATGGGGTTTCCCAATGAGTGAACGCACTGCATCGCTTCTGGCAACAATCCGTATATTCAAAAACCGACTCTATCATAAATCTTCTTTAACATAGATGCACAATAATAACCGTATGATTTATCCCTGTCCGTTTTCAAAAAGATATGGGATTCCTGCGAAACAGGCCTGGCTGTTATTAAATATTTTTTTTCTTTACCGGATTATTATAGCCAGTTTGTTTTCAATGCTGTATTTTTCGCATTTTGGGCCTTCATTATTGGGTTCTCTGGATGCGGAGCTGTATGATATCAGTGCATTGGGTTATTTCATATTTTCCGTGATTGCCGGTCTCAGCCTTTTTCTGCGTTATCCCGATTATCCGGTACAGGCGCAGTTATTCATTTTCGCGGATATTGTTTTTATCACCCTGTTAATGCATGCCAGTGGTGGTATTACCAGTGGCATCGGCATATTGCTGGCCGTTACAACGGCGGCGGGTGGTTTTTTGGTTGGTGGCCGTTGTGCAATGGTGTTTGCTGCCATTGCCACGTTTGCAATCTTTTCCGAACAGATTTATGCCGATCTTGGTCTTGGGCTGATGACCGCTTACACCCATACCGGCATGTTGGGCGCTTCATTTTTTGCCATTGCCTTTTTGTCCTATTTTCTGGCCTTGCGTACCGAACAATCGGAAAGCCTTGCTTTGCAGCAAAAACAGACCATTTCCAGGTTGCAGGAACTCAACCATTACATCATCCAACATCTACAATCGGGTATTCTTCTCGTCAATCAGGATCAAACCATCAAGATGGCCAATGAATCGGCGTTACGCTTGTTGAAAATAACGCTATTACCCGATAGTTTACAGGATATAGCGCCGCAATTAGCCGAAGCCTTTGAGCATTGGCATACCGATTCCCGTCACAACAGCATTAATCTGCCACTGGCTGAAGATACCCAAATCCAGGTTATCTTCAACCGCTTGCCTGTTAAGCGCGAATCCGTAAATCTGATAATTCTGGAAGACGAAAAATTATACAAGCAACGCTTGCAACAAGGCAAACTGGCTTCTCTTGGACGGTTGACAGCAAGTATCGCTCACGAAATCAGGAATCCGTTAAGTGCAATCCATCATGCCGGCCAATTGTTGTCGGAAAGTTACAATCTTGATACCCGGGACAAGCGTTTGACGGAAATCATTCAGACCCATTGCGCCAGGGTCAATAAAATTATCAACGATATTTTGCAATTATCCAGGCAAAGCCGATCCCAGCGGGATAATATCGAACTGGTTTCCTGGTTAAAAAATTACCGCAGGCAGTTTTTAACAGAAAACCATCTTTCAGAAAAGCAATTCATTTTGCAGACAAGTGCAGAGCGGATCAATATCCTGTTTGATCAGGAGCATTTGAAACAAATTCTTGACAATCTTTGTTTGAATGCCTTGAAATATGGCAAGGCGACCGAGGATTATATTTTGTTGCGTATTGTATTTGATTCAACAACCCACAGTCATGATATACAGATTATTGATCATGGTCCGGGCATTAAACCGGATCATGCTGCACATCTTTTTGAGCCTTTTTTTACAACTTCTACAACAGGTACAGGACTGGGGCTTTACATCAGTAACGAGCTGGCCGAGCTTAACCAGGCGCAATTGTTTTATCATCCGGGCCAGGAGCGTGGCAGTTGTTTCAGCCTGATCATTCCGGATGCTGGAAATCAAATGATTGCAATATGAAAACACCGCGCACACTGATTATTGATGACGAGCCGGATATCCGCGAACTTCTGGAAATCACCCTGGAACGGATGGGTGTTCAAAGCCTTAGTGCGGAAAATATTACCGCCGCGCAACAGATATTGGCAAGGCAACCGATCAACCTTTGTCTGACGGACATGAAATTACCGGATGGTAATGGTCTGGAGCTGGTGGAATACATCAATAAACATTATAAAAACATACCGGTGGCGGTCATTACTGCGCATGGCAATATGGAAACCGCCATACAGGCGATGAAAAACGGTGCTTTTGACTTTATCTCCAAGCCTGTGGACCTGGCGACTTTAAGACGCCTGGTCAACAATGCACTTAAAGTTAGACATGCGGAGCTGCCTGAACGCCGATCCAGACATATATTGCTTGGCGAATCACAGATTATGCAGCAAATTCGCGGCAAGATAAGCAAACTGGCACGCAGTCAGGCGCCGGTTTATATCAGCGGTGAATCCGGATCGGGCAAGGAACTGGTCGCGCGTCTGATTCATCAGCAAAGTCCACGTCATGAAAGACCTTTCATTGCGATAAACTGCGGCGCCATTCCACACGAATTAATGGAAAGTGAGTTTTTTGGTCATAAAAAAGGCAGTTTTACCGGCGCCCATTCCGATAAACAGGGTTTGTTTCAGGCCGCTGAAGGAGGAACCTTGTTCCTCGATGAAGTAGCGGATTTGCCCCAATCCCTGCAAGTCAAATTATTACGCGCCATCCAGGAAAAAAAAATTCGTCCGGTTGGCGATCATCAGGAAATATCGGTTGATATCCGCCTGCTCAGCGCGACCCACAAGGATCTTGGCAAAATGGTTCAGGAAGGCTTGTTTCGACAGGATTTGTATTATCGAATCAATGTCATAGAACTGCGCGTTCCGCCATTGAGAGAAAGAAATGATGATATTCCTCTCTTGACCCGGCATATATTGCAACGCCAGGCCAATGATAATGGCCTGCCGGTTCCGGATATCAGCAGCCAGGCTTTGCTCGCCTTGCAGAATTATTATTTTCCAGGTAACGTGCGTGAACTGGAAAACATACTGGAACGGGCTTTGGCTTTGTATGATGGCAAAATCATCAATGTCGATGATTTAAATTTACCCATAGGCCGGGAAACCCTGACCGAAGCCCCGTGTTTTGACCCTTCTAAAAGTTCGCTAGAGGATTATCTGGAAAACATGGAAAGAGAGGCAATCAGCGAAGCCTTGCAGAAAAACCGCTGGAATAAAACCGCAACCGCGCAATCCTTGGGATTGACTTTCCGATCGTTACGCTACCGTCTGAAAAAACTGGGTCTGGAATAGCGCCGCCGGCTAAAAATCATTTGTCTATGCAATACCAGGCATTCAACAGCGCCACAACCGAACTGCATACCGGTATTAATCTTATCGAGGCCAGTGCCGGCACTGGCAAAACCTATGCGATTGCAATGCTGGCATTGCGTTTTATTGTCGAAAAAAATATCCCGGTCGATAATTTGTTGATTGTTACCTTTACCAAGGCCGCGACCGGGGAGCTGAAGGAACGGGTGCGGACACGATTGAGTGAAGCCCGGCAAGCGCTGAACGGGCGGGGACGGGAGGCCGACAAAACCATCATGCAGTGGCTTGAACGGCTGGATATCGAACCGGACCAGATACGTCAACGCATCGAGCTGGCTTTACTGGATATTGATCGGGCCGGAATTTTCACGATTCACGGTTTTTGCCAGCGTGTCCTGCAAGAACATGCCCTGGAGAGTGGACAGCTGTTCGATGTGGAACTCAGCGATGATGTCGATGCGATCCGGCAAGCCTGCGCCGACGATTTTTGGCGCAAGCAGGTTTATCCGCGTGACCAAAAACAAGCCAATATTCTGCTTGATATTGCCAAAACCCCCGATGCCTTGTTAGCCAGCATCAAGGCTATCAAAGCGGGCATGATCGTTCATCCGGTGGTAGACGATCTGGACAGCGCTTTGCAAACCCTGCTTGCCCGCGAATCTGCGGCAAAGGTCCAGATACGCAAGAACATGGCAAAATTGCTTGACTCCGATCAGTCCCGTTTTCTCATGACCCCTTATGTCAGGGCGCTGAACAAACACCGGGCAACGCTGCATAGCTGGTGCCAGGAAAATAACGCAGAGGCTGTTTTCCCTGGATTGGATGCTTTGTATCTGTTTACCCATGCAGGTATTATGAATGGGCTCAAATTCAGGAAAACAAAAAGCCAGACTCCAGAGCAACGCAAATTACAATATCTTGATGAGTTATCCATCGGCACGGCAGCGGTCGATGCCTGTTATGGCGCTTATCAAAAGGTCGGACTCAGCTTTCGCCGCGGCCTGCACGAATTTATTGAGCAAACCCTGCAACAGCGGTTACAGCGCCTTAACCTGTTATCCTTCGATGATTTGATTGGCCGGCTGCATGACATATTGACTGATGGTGCTGCCGGTTTGATCGAGGTCTTGCGTAAACGCTTCAAGGTTGCATTAATCGATGAATTTCAGGACACCGATCAGCAACAATGGTTTATTTTTTCAAACCTGTTCGCTCATCGGGACGGCTATCTGTTTCTGATCGGTGATCCCAAACAAGCGATTTACCGGTTCCGCGGTGCTGATATTTTTTCTTATTTCAATGCCCAGCAACAAGCTGAGCAGCACTATACCCTGGATAAAAACTGGCGCTCCCATCCTGATCTGGTTGGCGCGGTCAACCGTTTGTTTGAAAATACTGAAACCCCGTTTTTGTTTGAACAGCTGCCGTTCAAGCCGGTACAAGCGGCACGCACGGCCGGGGATGGTGCGCTGTTGGTTAATGATTGCGAGCTTGCGCCCATGCAGATTTGGCAATTTGCCAAACATGCCAGCCGGGAGCATTGGAATCATTTGGAAACCGCCTACGTTGAACAACAAATCCGTATTGCCGTCGTCAATGAAATTTTACATCTGCTGGTTCCGGGCAATGGTTTTCGCCTGACCGTTGCCGGAGAGAAACAACGGCCCTTAAATGCCGAGGATATCGCCATTCTGGTATACAGCCACAAACAAGCGCGCAGCTATCAAAAACAACTGAGCCAGGCTGGTGTGATATCGGTTCTGCACAGTACCGAATCGGTATTTGCCTCGCAAACGGCGACTCGGTTATTGTTTTTGTTGCGTGCCATAGCCCGGCCGGGTCATGTCGGCTTGCTCAAACAAGCACTGACTTTGGAGTGGTTTGCCCTGGACGGGCCTGGTCTGCTGGAAATCAGCCAAGACGAACAACGGCTCGATGCCTGGTTATCACGTTTTCAGGATTATCATCGATGCTGGCAAAGCCAGGGCCTGATGGCGATGATGTTGGGTTTGCTGGCCCGCGAGCGCATACAGGAAAAACTGTCCAGGGCAAGGGATGCACAGCGGCAATTGACCGATTTGTATCACTTGCTGGAGCTTTTGCAACAAGCCACGATTGACGAACATCTAGGCATCAACAAGACACTGGACTGGTTAAACCGCGCCATGCAGGAAGCCCGCAAAGGCGAGCAACAACGCCTACGTCTGGAAAGCGATGCCCGGGCGGTAAAAATCATCACCATGCACAGCGCCAAGGGCCTGGAATATCCAGTGGTGTTTTGTCCCTGCCTGTGGCAACACAAGCATCGGTCTTCTGGTATTGTTACTTGTCACGAACAAGGCCGGTTCATTGCTGACCTGGGTTCTGAAATGTTCATACAACGCCAGCAACAGGCCTTGCAGGAACAATTGGCTGAAGAGCTGCGCCTGCTTTATGTCGCCCTTACGCGGGCAAAATACCGTTGTTATCTTGTGTGGGCGGATATGCACAAAAACCACGAGCCTAATACCTCGGCATTGGCCGGGTTATTGTTCAACCAGCAGCCGGCCACCAGCTTTTGTGAACAACAAAAAATCTTGCAGGCACTCTGTCAACAAGAACCATCCGCCTTTCATTACCGTTTACTGCCATCGGATATCGCCTTGTCCGATTCTTGTCCGGCAGAACCTGTTGATTTACAAATTTCTCCGCGCCAACGCCGCCGGTTGCTACAAAGCCATTGGTCGATGAGCAGTTACACCGCCTTATCCGCACTGAGCGTGCAGGAAAGCCCGGAAACACCTCTGGACAAAGCCCGGGAACCCGTCGGCATTGGCGAAAAAGACGATCAAACCGATACCGATTTACCCAAAGGGGCACAGACCGGAAATGTTGTGCATGTATTACTGGAAACTCTGGAGTTCGATGTTTTGGCCGGTGACAATGATATCAGCCGGGAAATGGAATCGGCCTGTTTGCGCTACGGATTGAGTCTGGATGAGAAGCAAAGCAAAAGATTGCGGATGTTATTGAAAAATACGGTATTGACCCCGCTTTCGGAACAGAATGATGACTTTTTTCTGGCGAAAATCGCATCTGGGCAATGCCTGAAGGAAATGCCTTTCTATCTGTCCATGCAAGCTCTGGATACCCGAAAAATCAATGCCTTGTTGCAAGACAGTCCTGGTTTTCAGGCCTTAAGTTTCAAGCAAATGCAAGGTTATCTGACCGGCTTCATTGACCTGGTTTGCCTTTATCAGGGACGTTATTATCTGATGGATTACAAAACCAACAGTCTGGAACAATACGCTGCCCAGGATTTGACAAGCGCCATGCGTGAGCATAATTACGGTTTGCAATATTGGTTATATACCGTGGTACTGCATCGTTATCTCCAGCAACGTGTGCCGGATTATCGCTATGAAAGTCATTTCGGTGGCGTTCGTTACCTGTTTGTACGCGGTATGCAGGCCAATACACCAATGTCGGGTGTTTATCAGGATTATCCCGATTTCACCATCGTACAAGCCTTGTCGGAACTGTTTACAGGTGAGCCATGAGCCAGACAGAACTGAGTCGGCTGGATCGGGCGTTTGCCGCTTTTTTGGTGAACAAAACCTCGCTGGATGAACAGCAGCGCCACCGTTTTGAAACACTGATCGGTTTTTTGTCCAGTCAACAAAACCAGGGCCATAGCTGCATTGTGCTGGCAGCTGAATCGGTGCAGCTCGTCCAGGGTTCGGGACTGGCATCGGTAGATGGTTCAATGCCGTTGGTGCTTGAGCAAAACCGCTTGTATTTGCAACGCTACTGGTGTTATGAAACCCGTCTGGCCCAACGTCTTGCCCGGATGGCGGAACAACAACGTTCACTTAAAGCGGATAGCGCGATGCTGCAACGCTATTTTGCAAATCCGGATGATGATGTTACAGACTGGCAATGTGAGGCCGCGAAAACAGCCATAAGCCGGACATTCAGTATTATTACCGGTGGCCCTGGAACCGGCAAAACCACAACCGTGGTTAAAATCCTTGCCCTGCTCCAGGAATTGGCCGACCCACCTCTGCATATCGCCCTGGCCGCACCGACCGGCAAGGCCGCGCAGCGTTTACAAGAGTCTATCCAGGCACAAAAACAGCAGTTGCCTTGCCACGACAGCATACCTGCCCTGATCCCTGAAACCGTCAGCACCTTGCACCGTCTGCTTGGCGCCAGACCGGCGTCGCCTTATTTTTATCATGATGCCCAAACGCCGTTGCCGTTTGATGTGCTGGTTATTGATGAGGCATCAATGGTGGATTTGGCGTTGATGAGCAAACTGGTCGATGCCTTGAAAGCGGATGCCCGGCTGATTTTACTGGGTGACAAAGATCAACTGGCTTCGGTGGAAGCGGGCGCGGTTTTGGCGGATTTGACTTCGGCGCTGCCGGACAATACCGTGACATTGAAAAAAACCCACCGCTTTAATGCCCGGATCAAAAACCTGGCCAAAGCCGTTAATGACCAACAAGCCGATATCGCCTGGTCATTGCTGCAACAAAAACACAGCGATGTCGGTCTGCTTGAGGAGAATCTGATTGATTATATCAGTACCAAACAAGAGCATTATCTTGAACTAATCGAAAAAGGCGCGGAATTTTCCCAAATATTCAAGGCATTTCAGGTCTTCCAGGTATTGTGTGCAAACCGGCATGGCAAAAACGGCGTCAACGCCATCAATCATGCCGTTGAACGGCAATTGACAAATAGCGGCCGGATTCAGCATTCTACATCCTGGTATCCAGGCCGGCCGGTGATGATCAACCAGAACGATGCCAATATACAGCTCTATAATGGCGATATCGGGCTTTGCCTGCCCGATCCGGAGCAAAAAAACAAATTGATGGTTTTTTTTCAATGTCCTGATGGCGGCATCAAAAAATTCCTGCCCACCCGGCTACCGCATTGCGAAACCGTTTTTGCAATGACGGTTCACAAAAGCCAGGGTTCGGAATTTGATGAGGTTTTGATCATTCTGCCAGAAACGATCAATCCGGTTTTGACCAAGGAATTGCTTTATACCGGAATTACCCGGGCCAGGCAGAATGTACGTTTATGGACAGGCCAAAGTGTATTCAAACGTACCTTGTCGCAGCGGGTGAACCGCTTGGGCGGGCTTGCCCAAAAATTATCGGCTAACAGAACATGATTCAAGGTTTCCGGGCGGTATTTTTTCTTGGCGGGACAGGATCATAGCCATGGCCTCCCCAGGGGTGACAACGCAGTAATCTTTTGATGCTCAATCCCAACCCAAGCCACAGGCCGTGTGTGTTCAACGCCTCGATGGCATAGCGGGAACAGCTGGGCTGATAACGGCAGGCCGGTGGCAGCAAAGGCGATATTGTCAATTGATATACCCGCAGCAAAGTGACAACAAAAATCTGTAAAAATTTTGCGATTATGGACACCGTTATTGCCAATGTGCGGCGGACTCAAAATCTTTTGCAGCCTTGTCGGTATCGGCAACAGCAAACCACTGGCAGGCAATTTTTTCCGAAAAGGTAAATGTGTCCACGCCCTGAGCCGCCAATAAAGTAATGTCTTCGATACGGCGGATACTGGCCACCAACAGCCGCACGGAGCTGGATACGCCGTCCAAAACCCGTTGCATGTCGATTACATCCTGATAACCGTCTCGTCCCGCGTTATTAATACGTCCCAGATAGGGGGCGGCATAATCGGTAGCCAAGGCCGCTGCTGTCAAGACTTGATGTACGGCATAAACACCGGTCAAGGTAACCCGGATACCGTCATCGATGAGTTGTCTGGCCACTTCGGTTCCCTGCCGGGTAACCGGAACCTTGATCACAACCTGATGCCAGTTTATCGCCGCCAGCGCGTGTGCGTTGGCATACATTTGGCTGGCATCATCGCCCCAGGTTTGCAACTGGATTTCATCGATGCCGAGTTCAAATGCCTGCCCTGCCAATATTTCAAGCTCTTTCAGCGTGCAAGGTACACCAGCACGCTGTAACAATATCGGATTGGTGGTAATGCCATAAAACAAACCGGATTTCAGCCAGCTGCGCCATTGTCCGGTATCTGCGCAGTCGAGAAACAAACGCAGACCGGAGGTGCCGAAGCCAGGCTCCGAAGCCGGGCTATTTAGATGATTGGATTTCATAAAACTTTAATATGGATAAGGCAAGATGACATTTTTAATACAGGAGATATATAAATGTTCAGTTCTTTTATGGACACCTTGTTATCGGTAACAAGACAGGATGATAGCGCTAGACCTTACAACCCAATCGAGGAGGTCTGTGTCTGTTTTGCGCCGTCACTTGATACCGATATGGCAAAATTGCTGGCCGGACAAAGCGCAAACAACAGCCGGAAAAGTCCACTGCCTGTTGATGAGCATGGCCAGCCGTTTGTATAGCTTGACTAGCGGGTACCGTAAACGATAATGGTTTTGCCGTGTGCCTCAATCAATTTTTTATGTTCCAGTTCTTTGAGTACACGTCCGACCATTTCCCGGGTACAACCGACGATACGCGCAATCTCCTGGCGGGTAATATGCAATTGCATACCATCAGGATGGGTCATGGCATCGGGTTCTTTCGATAAATCCAGCAGTGTTCTGGCTACCCGCCCTTCAACATCCATAAAAGCCAGATCAAAAAATTTACGGTTGGTGATCATAAGCCGATCAGCCAGCTGATTACCTAATAAATAAAACAAACCCGCGGCATAACCGGCCAGCTCATTTTCCAATGCCTGCTTCAATCTCTCATAAGAGATTTCGGCCAACAGGCATTCGCAACGTGTTTTCACGATAACCTTGCGGGGTTCTGCGTCTTTGAAAACACCAATTTCACCAATAAACTCATTTTTATTCAGATAGGTCAAAATTAGTTCACGGCCATTTTCATCTTCCACCGATACGCTCACCGAACCTTCCACGATAAAATATAAACGATCACCTTGGTCACCAGGCCGCATTACAATCGATTTATTCGGATAGTTTTTTTTATGGCAGAGGTGTAAAAGCTGTTGTAATGATTCCGCAGTATCCATAATTCATCCATTAGAAACTAAAATTTCAGCCGATTTTAGCTTTTTATTTATTTTCGAAAAGCAGCATTGATCGGGAATTATCAAATTTTTCCAGCAACGGTAAAAAATTCAAATCCCCGGAATATAACTATAACAAGCTATTTATCATATGTGTTAATCTATACCACATTTTAGATATTGGCAAGGCAGATGCAAGCAAAAATAAAATGGGTAGACGGCGTCATGTTCGTTGGTGAAAGCGGTAGTGGCCATGCGGTCGTGATTGACGGACCACCTGAACACGGCGGACGTAATATGGGTATACGGCCAATGGAGATGTTATTGTTGGGGGTTGGCAGCTGTTCATCGTTTGATGTATTGCAGATATTGCAAAAAGGGCGTAATGACATTACCGATTGTCAAACCGAAATCAGCGCCGAGCGTGTTGATAGCGTACCCAAAGTGTTCAGAAAAATCCATTTGCATTTTATTGTCACCGGCCGGAACCTCAAAGAGCCGGTGGTGAAACGCGCGGTTCAATTGTCCGCGGAAAAATATTGTTCGGCCTCGATCATGCTTGGCAAAGCGGTTGAGATTACGCATGACTTTGAAATTATTAACATCGAATAGTCAATGAACGGCAAGTTGCAATTGCACGGATTCAACAACCTGACCATTCAATATTTACGATATTTGTTACGCCCCCAAAGAACAGCAGCGGCAATATATCGAATATATTGATGAAGCCTACAATGCACAGCGTCTGAAACAGATTTTAAAAGATGTCGCCGATATTATCGGCGCCTGGATTCTTAACCTGGCGCATCAGGACTATGAGCCACAGGGCGCAAGCGTGACCTTGCTTATCGCCGAAGGTCACGATATTCCGAAAAACATGAACACACAAACACCGGGTTCCTTACCCGACGCGGTTGTCGCCCATTTGGACAAAAGCCATCTTACCGTACACACTTACCCGGAAAGCCATCCGGAAACCGGCATTTGCACGTTCCGGGTCGATATCGATGTGTATCGACCCGCGGCCAGATTTCACCGCTCAAGGCCTTGAATTATCTGATTCACAGTTTTGAGTCGGATATCGTGATTATGGATTACCGCATTCGCGGGTTTACCCGTGATGTCAATGGCAAAAAGCATTTTGTCGATCACAATATCACTTCCATACAGGATTATATTGCCGAGGACACTCAGAGAAATTACCAGATGATTGATGTCAACGTCTATCAGGAAAACATTTTTCATACCAAAATGATCTTGAATGATTTTGTTCTCGATAATTATTTGTTTGAAAAACAAAGTGTATTCTCTGAACAACAGCAAAACTACATAGAAAAACAACTGAAAAAGGAAATGTTGGAAATATTTTACGGAGGCAATTATGCAACGGAATGAACTTGCCAGTGCTGTTTGCAATAGTCTAAAAACTCATCTTCAGGTAAAGGTTTGCTGAAATAATAACCCTGGAAAAACTGACAGTCATGGCAGGACTTACGCACTATAAATAACTTATTGCTTTACAAGAATAAAAATTACAAAGAGGTTTTATAAAAACCCGGTTTTTCAAGTTCTGATCGACCCTTGAAGCTGTCATTCTGCACATCGCAAATTTCGCTCCTCTTTGCAAGAATTGTCTGGGTTCTTCCCGATTTCGTGGGCTAAACCCTATATTTGGCACTCGTTTGGGTGTAGGGGCGTATTGCAATACGCCCCTACGCTGAACAAAATGTTTCCGGTTTGCAACCCATTGCCATTAAGTTAAGCCATTTTGTTGAATGGATTTATGGATGTAGGTGC
>CAZDXJ010000040.1:0-21888 GCA_964509475.1 uncultured Methylococcaceae bacterium
GTTTTTTTTGGGCGGAGAAAATCGAATGTCAAAACTGTTGCCCTTTCTATTTGATTTTTTTACTTTCTTTAATACATCGATCTGGTATTGTTGTAGTTGGCTTGAATCAGTGAAAAAATTACAACGCAATGAATAATATCCGGTTTTTGTATGTGAAAAATGTGATTTCCCGGACAAAAAAAGCCGCACGTCAAACCCTGGCTTTTTTTGTATTGGTGGAAACCGCTCATTATGATAAATGTGTCGATATCCTTTGGATGGGTGAAGATGGTGTCTGGCATACATTAGCGGCAAATTTTCACAGTCGCCTGGATGAACACAGGGAGTATTGGCTGGCTGAATGGGCCTGTCAATTGTCTGGCAAACAGGCGCTTCCCGGTAATATTCAATTTGCTTTACGTCTGCAATGTCAAGGACAGGAATATTGGGACAACAACCATGGACAGAATTATTCCAGTCAGGCGGATACCGGTATTCGCCTGCTAAAAGACAAACCGGTACAAAATATTGAGTTTGGCACACGGCTGACGGAGCGGCAGCGTTCTGTTCCAATTCAGGTTGCCATTGCCTGTGCTTTATGTGTGCGTCGTGTTGTCATTCATTGGACGACCGATAATTGGGTACACAGCCGGCAAACGATTTGTCATTCAAAAATCAATTATTGGGACAGGAAAACAAAAAGCAATGCGCGTAATCCCAATCATTATGGTTTTGAAATTTGGCAGGCACGGATTAAAACCGGTTCTGCCTTTCGCTTGCAATACAGCATTTGTTGTGAAACCGATACGCAAACCTTTTGGGATAATAATTATGGCTACAATTATTCACTGAGTCATGATCCACTAAAGGTTTTAATTCTGAATTTACATTGCTATCAGGAAGATGAGCAGGATTACAAATTGGCGCAAATTGCCAAAGCCATTGATGAAAGGAATATCGATATAATTTGTTTTCAGGAAGTTGCAGAAAACTGGAATGAAGGTCAGGGGGACTGGAATTCCAATGCGGCGAAGATTATTAATGATCGCTTGCAAAAACCCATGCATATACATAGTGACTGGTCGCATATTGGTTTTGAGCGTTATCGCGAAGGAGTGGCTATTTTAAGCCGCTATCCGATATTAAAGCGGGAATCCCGCTACGTTTCTGAAGCCGATTCGGTTTATGACATTCATTCGCGCAAAGTGGTCATGGCCCAGGTTCGTGTTCCATTTACAGGTAAATTGAATGTGTTTTCTGTGCACCTGAGCTGGTGGGAAGATGGTTTTGCCGAACAGTTTCAGCGCTTGAGTCTGTGGGCTGAACGTTTGTCGGGAAGCGATATTTGCGCGACTTTATTATGTGGTGATTTTAACGTTACCGCAGGATCGCAGGGCTATATTCGGGTTGTTGACCAGAATCAATATGAGGATCAATTTCTGGCTGCGAATGCCAAAGGTTTGTTTGATCAAATTTTCAGGGTGAATGATGCACATTGGCGGCATTTGTTGGCCGATGATTACCGCATCGATTATATTTTTATGAACAAGGATGCAAGATTGCGTGTTGTTGCGGCGAGTGTGCTTTTTACAGAGCATGATTATGGCAAGGTTTCGGATCACTGTGGCTATGTAATGAGTTTTGAACCCCGGTAGAAAACAGCAAGGTAGAAAAATGCAGATCGCAGAATATTATGCCCGGCCGTTACAAGGTCAGTTAGGTGGTTTTTTCCAGAGAAGCAATGACTTTGGAGATTGTTTTGATCTTCGTTGGGGAAAAATCGATTTTGAAATGTTCCATGGTGTCCCGGCGAATTTAAAAGTTGTTTTGAAGGTTTATCGGGATAACGCAATTTGTGAAACCTATATTGTCGATTCTGATCCTTATGATATTGAATGGAATTATCACAAACGCAGAACCCGGGATTTTTTTGTCTATCCAAATTCCACTCATTTTGGAAAAATTAACTGCATCAAGTTTGCTTTTATTGTTCACCTGAACGAGCAGTCCGTTGTTTCGCAAAAGGAATATATTTTTATGGAGTGGCAGCAACTGCAAAATGGAGACGATCAGCATCGCTATATTACGGATCAGTGGTCAACGGATAATAATTATCGGACTTATGAGCTTGATGCCAAAGTCTTGCAGGCGGACGTGGATTGGTACAATGAGCATTTTGAGTCGTTGCATCTGGTGCCAAAATTTACCAAAGGACAGCATCATCATCCTTATCATCCCAAACAATTTATTCATCAGCAAATTAACCGGGTTATTCAAAGCAAGCACGAAACACCGGAGCGTCTTTGTACGATCAAGGTCAGTGTGGATTGTATTGATGATAGCGATTTCATCAATCATCTCATCTATGCGCACCAGCAAGGGGTATTGGTACAATGTATCGTTGATTGGCGCAAGATGACCCTGACCAATAGTTCAAGCTATGCCAATCTGAAACGCTCAGGTATTGAATTGTTAGGTGTTTTTTGTACACCACAGCATCATCTTATTGAAGTGGAACCGGATATGCACACCAAGTTTATTATCTTTAACGATGAAGATTGCATATTGGGATCGTTTAATATCACGTTTGACAGGTGGTGGGCGAATTGGGAATCCGGCATGACGTTTCACAGCAAAGGCGTTTGTCGCCTGCTTGACAATATTTTCCAAAGTCAGCGAGGCGGTATCATTCAACAATATGGGATTGATCCATTAAGTCAATTTAATCTTCTGTACACATTTGGTCGCCATAAAATGCAAAATGGCCGGACTTATTATCCCCATCAGGCAATTTTGGCGGAAATCCATCGGGCTCGTAAATCGATCCGGATTTGTTTGTTTTTAATCGGCGATTTGCTGGGCGATCATCATGACAGTGTGGTCAACGCTTTGATTCATGCACATGACCGGGGGGTCGATGTCCATATCCTGTTAAATGGTCATTTGGCCAGGGAAGGGCAGGTTGGTGTTGAACGACCGATGAGCGAGGAACTGAGCCGGCCCTTGTTACCGGCGGTACAACGTTTGAAAACCGTTGGTATTCCTGTCGGTCTGGTTTATGGCCAGGATGATCATCCGGTACCGTATTCGCCGATTCATTCCAAATATTGCATCATTGATGATTATATTGTCATTGAAGGCAGTTTTAATTGGTATAACACTTCGGTTTTTTCTCATGATCTGGTTGTCATTGCTGCTAATTATTCGGTTGCCGAGCCGTATTTATATGAGTTTTATGAAATACAACGCTGTTTTAGAGTGTATTATTAAATTCGACACGGGCCGGCGCCAGAACTTCTCAAGGTATTGAGAAAAACTGCTTGTTTTATCAGTACGTAGCTTTGGAGCTGTGAATGATCATAACAATTATGAAAAATTTGTTGATAGGGCTCGCAAATAAAAAGACCCGGACTTGGTTATCTGGTGATATTTTGCCCGTTTTTCAGCTTATGCAGCAAGGATGCTTTGATATCTCATTGATATTTATGAAATAAACTTTTTGGTATGTAATGTGCTTGGGTTCTCTGCGATAGTTTTAAAAATATCTTAGATTTTTGTCAAAAACTATCGTTGTTTGATTTGTATAAAACAGATCTTTATTAACCAGGAGAACTCTCATGAATAATCCTTTCCACAAATTGGCTGTATATACTGCAACCATTCTCATTTCTTCTTTGCCTTTTACTGCAACTGTTGTGGAAGCCGAAGAAAAAATAAAAAAACAACACAGCTCAAAAGTCAATAATGTAAAAACAGATAACTGGGAACGGAACGAAATTCTCAGGCAAAATCAATATGATAAATATTTTAAGCCGTAAAATCAGGCTTCACAGAATTTTATCAGACATTCATCTATATGAAATCTGATTCCAGGCTGACTATCCCATTGGTTTTCAGCTTTCAGCAAAAGTGATTAGGAAGGACATGGCGAGGACAATCGCGTTAACTATGCCCATGGTTTTATCAACACTGAGGCGTGGTGTTATGGCTGAAGTTCTCTAAATGTATCTACTCACCCCCTCTGAAAAGCAGGTGTAGGTTGTTGATTTATCAGGCTTGCCCAGCCCTTCCACGGAAGAGCTGGGCTTGCATAACTTAGGATGTTATGCAGAACGACATGGATGTATTCATGTGTCCTGATAAATCAATGACCTACGCCGGCTACAACACAACCGGGTGAGTAGTTATACTCCGCGCGGTCACGGATGCGGAAAATGAACCGACCATCGGGGCGCGAAACGCCTATCACCTGGAATATTTAAATTGCGGGTGACAACAGGTGGATTGAAGCCCCCCCGGCATTCCGGCGACGTCCAAAATTCCGCAAGCGTGGCCGCGTGCAATAAACCTTATCGGTATTTCGAGCGGTCAATGACATCCCTGTCACTGGATTCCGCCAGTCCGTGGCGGAATGACGGGCGGGTTCGCGTCATTCCGGCAGGGATTGGCTGGAATCCAGGCCCAGGGATGGGCATCCGGCAAGCCCAGCTCTTCCGTGGAAGGGCTGGGCAAGCCGCCTGCCAACAGCGCCCAATTGCCCGATCATTTTCCGCCTTCATAACCGTGCGGAGTGTAAAAACACTCTTGAACCCCAACAACAGCTATTTTCAAAATCCGCAACCGTGACCGCGTGAAGTATACCTCTAAATAATCGAAAACTTCAGCCCCAAAAACTCATCTGGCTTATTGCTTTTTCAAACGATGTTTGTCAATGGGCAAGCTCAAAATGCTACAGTTTGGTATTGTATCAATCAGCGTTGGCAATGACTGCAAAATACCGTGCTGCGTCCTGTGAGTTTGATCTGTTGCAGAACTTTTCCACATTGCGTGCAGGGCAGGCCGCCCCGGCCATAAACATGCAGATGCTGTTGAAAATAACCGGGCTTGCCATCGCTGCCGACAAAATCGCGCAGAGTCGTTCCACCTTGTTCAATCGCTTGATACAAGGTTTGTTGGATGCTGGTTGCCAATCGTTGGCAGCGCTTCAAAGACAGGCGCCCGGCTGCCGTTGTTGGCCGGATAGCGGCTTTAAACAAGGCCTCATTGGCGTAAATATTACCGATCCCGGTCACGATACGTTGATCCATTAATAGCGATTTGATGGGCGTTTTTCGGTTTCTGGATATATCATGCAGATAATGGCCGGTCAATGTATCGCCAAGCGGTTCGGGTCCTAAATTTTTTAACAAACGATGTTGTTCCGGTGCATGACCTAACCATAACACGGCACCAAAACGGCGCGGATCCGTGTATCGGAGTATCGTTTCAGGATGAAAAACAAAATCGATGTGATCGTGTTGTTGCGGTGTTTGTTGTGATTTGAGTATACGCAGGCTGCCGGACATGCCCAGGTGGATGAGCAAACAGCCTTTTTCAAAGTGAAACAATAAATATTTGGCCCGCCGTTGCAGGTTTAACAATTGTTGTTTGTATAAGCATTGTTCCAGGTTCTCTGGCACAGGCCAACGCAATTGCCGTTGCCGGATGGCAACGCTGTCGATTGTTTTACCACGGATGTGCGGTAAAAGGCCGCGCCGGGTGGTTTCCACTTCGGGTAATTCAGGCATCAGTAGCGTTTACGTCTGCGCCAGATAAACAGACCACTGCCAAAAAGTGCCAGCGGCAATACAATCAAAAAAGCAAACGCCAATGCGGCGAGCAGAGGACGGCTTATATCAAGCCGGCGATCAGCGATTATTTTTTCCGGGATATCGATGTGGCGATCATCGTAGGTCAGCCAATTAATCAGTCGCAAGCCAAAATCCTGATTACCGACGTTGCCAATATAAGCGTTGGTCAAAAAGTCACTGTCGCCGATAATAAAAATACGTTGTTCATGGCCATCTTTTTTGCGGGTCAGCGCCCAGGCAAAAGGGAGCGGTCCTTCCTGTTCTTCCGTGTGGGCATCAAAACCGATTTTGCCGTTGAGAATTCCGGTTTCCGTCCACGAATGCGTACTGCTGGTCAGTAACGGGGCTGCCTGAAAACCTGTTGGGGTTGCCAGGTTCAAGGCGGCCGTAACCGGGTAAACGGTCATGGTTTGCAAGTTTTTGCTCAGCGGATGTTTGGCGTAGTCGCTCACAATCACATAGCTGGGATCGTCAATACCATAAAGACTGGAGCTGGCATCGATCAAGGTTCCGGGTAAAACCGTAAGCCCAAGCCGCGTTGCAAGTTTGGGTAATTGTGCGCTTGCCGGATCCAACAGCCAAAGCAGATTACCACCGCTGTTGATATAATCAAGGATGATGGCCATTTCGCCATCGAGCAATTTGACCTCGGGGCTGGCAAGTACCAGAACGGAGGAATTATCGGGAATTGCGGGTATTTTGGTTAAATTCAGGTTGACGATGTTGATTTGGCGTTTTTTCAATTCCTGACCGAAAATGCCCAAATCCCGGCTTCTTTTACCATTGGGCGAGCGTTCGCCATGCCCGGTCAAAAAACTGAGCCAGCGTTTTTGCACGCTGCTCAAACGATAGATTGCATTGCTCAAAGAGGATTCGTTAATGACCTTGAGCTTTTCCCTGCGTCCCTGATAAGCCACAAAAACCGCACCGTCTTCATCGATGTCCGCATCACGCAGGGTTTCCGGTTGTTTCAACGGGTTGATGAACTGAACCTGAATATCTGGTCTATATAATGTATAGCGGTTTAAAATCTTTTTTATCTTTTGCCGAAGCGGTTTTTTATCGTCAATATAAACCGTAATTTTCAAGGTATCATCCAGGCTGTCCAGCAATTTTTTGGAATGTTCTGACAGGCTGTTGCGGGAATTGGCGGTCAGATCTGTATAAATGTTGTAGCGGTTGCTGAGCCAAGCCAGCAAACAAAACAGAAGCAGCCACAGGCCGGTAATGCACAGGTTTTTGTAATAGAGTTTTCGATGCAGTGGACAGCTGATTTTCATCGTTGCAATCGATCGTTTTCCAGACGGCGAATGCTTAACATCAAAAATGTTGCACAGAATAACAGGTAATAGCTGACATCTTTGCTGTCCAGCAGGCCGGTTTGCAAGGTCTGATAATGACTGAGCAAGGAAAAATATTCCAGCCAGGCACTGCTTTGATGCGTCAAACCCGCTGTCCAGTCAAGAATCCATAACAGGATCAGCAGGCCGAACGAGGTCACAGCGGCCAGGGTAGGGTGTGCCGACAAACACGACATGTATAGACCCAAGGCAATAAACGCGCTGCACAACAGGGCCAAACCTAGAACATTGCCTGATAATTTGCCCAGATCCAGATCACCGCTTAACAGCAAGGAGAGCGGCATTAATGTGATCAGGAAAATGATTATCAGGAAAAAGCCGTATATTCCCAGGAATTTCCCTAAAATAATTTCAACATTGCTGACCGGTGCCGACAATAACAAACTCAAGGTCTGATTGCGCCGTTCTTCGGAAACCAGGCGCATGGTCAATAACGGCGTCGTCAATAACAAAATAATCGCTGCGCTGGTAAATAGCGGGATCACAACCAGATCCGTCAAACCCGGCGCGGCTGCAAACGTGGCAAGACGGGCCTGCAGGGAAAGAAACATTTCCACCTGGGACAGAAAAATATAAGCCAGGATCGCTTGTAACACGGCCAGGATAGACCAGGCCAAAGGTGAATAAAACAATGTCTTTAATTCGCGCAGGGCAATGTTCGTGATCATGTATTTTCTCCATGATGTTCAGTCAAGGCAACAAAGACTTCTTCGATGGATTTTTTTTCCGGGGTCAGTTCCAACAATCCCCAGCCAAAAGTAGTGATCGTTTCGGCAATGCGTTCGGCCGGATTGCCATGCAAGCGATGCTGGATGCGATAACGCCCCGGAGCGAGTGTCTCGATATTCAATATATCCGGCAGGCTGGCCAGACGTTCGGTATCCACCGCCTTGCGGGTTGCAATGAACAATGTGGCTGTGCTCAAGGTTTGTTGCAGGGCTGCAATCGTTTCATGCAGGATCAGTTTGCCTTGATCGATGATTTGGACATGCGTACAGGATTGTTGTACCTCAGCAAGCGCATGGGTTGACAAGAGAATGGCGTGATCGTGGGCTAGTTCACCAATCAAGGTACGAATCTCACGTATCTGGATTGGGTCCAGGCCGGTTGTAGGCTCATCCAGAATGATAACATCCGGATTATGCAGGATCGCCTGGGCAATACCGATGCGCTGCCTGAAACCTTTGGAAAGGTTGCCGATCAAACGTTGTTTTACTTCGTTCAAATGGCAACGATTCAGCGCTTTTTGCAAAGCGGCCTTTTTATTGGTGCACGGAATCCGGTGCAGCCTGGCACAATAGTCAAGATATTCCGATACCGTCAATTCCCGGTATAAAGGCGGTGCATCCGGTAAATACCCCAAAAACATTTTTGCGGTTTTGGGTTGTTCCAGCATATCGATATCATTGATACGGATGCGTCCGCTGCTTGGCGCCAGGTTACCGCAAAGCATTTGCATGGTGGTGGTTTTTCCGGCACCGTTCGGTCCTAAAAAACCCAGAACTTCGCCTTTGTTCACCGAGAAGCTGACATTATGGACAGCGCAATGGCCGGCATAATAACGATAAAGATTTTCAGCCTGGATAAGCGAAGACATGGTGGAATATTTGGGTCAGAATTTTGTTTGCTCCTTTTGTCTGCAATGGATTATTTGTCTGGAACATCAATCAGAGCTTGTCCAGTAACGCCAGTAAACGCTGGGTTTCGGCATATAATCTGCGCCGGTAGAACAGAAATTTCCAGCGCGTACCACCGCATTGCCGCCATAACATGGCCGAGCGAATACCCGCCAGTAACAGGGTACGGATTTTATTGACGATATCCGGTCTGGCCAGATAAGCCGGATCGCCATTGACCATAATACGGGGTTGTAAGTTACTGATCGTACTATGATAGAGATCACCCAGGCTGGCCAGTATGTTTTCATGCAGCGTACCAAAGTGTTCGGATTGGAGTTGTGCGGTTTCTATACCACTATGAATTTTGGCAAGCATATCCGGATTATTGGACAGTTGCTTTTCCAGGAAAACGATGGCCGCGCTATAGCGGGCACTTTCTGGGTTATGTATGTCGGTGCTGCCTAATTGATCATTGAGTTGTTGCAGGCCGACTCTGACACCCTTCAAACCGCCGTAAACATCCCCCACACTGTCGGCGTCAAGTTTCAGAATGCTTTCAACACTGGCCTGCATGGCGTCCTGATCGGCGCTGCCGCAGGTAGCCAGTTGCTGGACAAGGTAGCTGGCCTGGGCTATACCCGCCAAGGCAACGACTTGATTGGACAGGGTTTTGAGGCTCATGATTTATTTTTTATTGCAATCAATTGAGTTAGAACAGTTTTTGTCTATTTTTTTACCTTCCTTTAGCCAGGATTTTATGCCGTTTTGTAGATGATAGACATTATTCATGCCTAATTTTTGGGTGAGCAGATCGCCAACGGCTTTGCTGCGCTTGCCGGAACGGCAAACCAAGACAATGGCCTGATCCGGAGATTGTTGCAATGATTTCAATTGTTTTAACCAGTGTTCGATATCATATCGACCGCGCTCATCAAAAAACTCAATTTTATGACTGCCGGGTATGATACCGGTCTGTTTCCATTCCTTGGCCGTACGGATATCGATGATTAAGGCCTTGTCATTTTGCATTTTCACCAACTCATCCGGATTGACACCGATGAGTTCCGTGGCCAGTGCCAGGCTGCTATACAGGATAAAGAAAATTATACTGGCGCAGGTATTCGTGTTCATAATGTTTGTCAGTGACTGCATAATTGAATTGAGGATTGTACCTAATATTTCGTTTTTATAGCATGATTTTCTATTTTCCGGTCGAATATAACAAGTATTTAAGCGATAATGCACCATTTATATTTGGCGTGTTATTTTTTTTCAGGAGGTATCCATGTCAGAATCCATATCATTAAATGTAACCGGAATGAAATGCGGCGGCTGTGAAAACAATGTAAAAGGCAAACTGGAAGCTTTGGAAGGAGTTTTATCGGTCAATGCCTCGCATAAAGAAAAAAAGGTCGTGGTGGTGTTTGATGACAGCCGGATTGATTTGCAGACAATCAAGGAAACCATCCGCAATGCCGGCTTTGAGGTTTCTTGAAATCGCTGGATTGAGATTATTTCAGTGGATTGCATTATTATTTGACTGCGGAGTAAATAATGAATACCGGGGTAAATTCCGAACGCAGCATACGCTTGTCCATATCGGGGATGAGTTGTGCAGGTTGTGTAAGCGTTGTCGAGGGCGCGTTGGCTTCTGTTGCCGGTGTTGAATCGGCAACGGTCAATTTTGCCGATCATTCGGCGACCGTTACCGGCCATGCCGATGCCCAGGCATTGAAAAAAGCGGTACAAGAGGCCGGTTATGATGCAGCCGTTATGGAAGGTTTGGAAGACCCGGGAGAACAAGAGGCTCTGGAACAACAACGTTATCGGAAATTAATCCGGCAGGCTACGGTTGCCGCAGCGGTTGGCGGCCCCTTGATGCTGGCGGGACATTTGGGCTGGTTGCCTGAAATCGGTTCTTCCGCAGGTGGCTGGTTCTGGCCGGAAATTGCGCTGATAACCTTTGCTGTATTGGCTTATTCAGGGGGCCATTTTTATCGCGGTGCCCTCAAGGCGCTCAGCCTGGGACAAGCCAATATGGATACGCTGATTGCTTTGGGTACCGGTTCAGCCTGGTTTTATTCCTGCGTTGTCATTGATTATTACCCGACTCTGCCACCTTTGGCCAAACACGCCTATTTTGAAGCGTCGATGATTATTCTGGCTTTTATCAATCTGGGTACGGCTTTGGAAACGCGGGCCAGAGGTAAAACTTCCAGTGCAATTCGGGAGCTGATTGGTTTACAACCGAAAACCGCGTGCGTCATTCGTGATGGCCAGGAATTGGATATTGCCATTGAAGAGGTCGGGTTGGGTGAAATTATAAAAGTCCGGCCCGGAGAAAAAATTGCCGTCGATGGTGAAATTATTGAAGGCCACTCATCGGTGGATGAATCCATGTTGACCGGAGAACCCATACCGGTCGAAAAGTCAAAAGGTTCCGAAGTCGTCGCGGGCACCATCAATGGGCACGGCAGTTTCCTGTTTAAAGCGACCCGCATTGGCCGTGATACCGCATTGGCACAAATTATCCAAAGTGTTCGCCGGGCCCAGAACAGCAAACCGGCAATCGCCCGCCTCGCCGATAAAATATCCAGCGTGTTTGTGCCGGCTGTCGTGGCGGTATCGCTGTTGACGTTTATGATTTGGTACACATTCGGGCCCGAGCCGGCGTTTGGTTATGCCTTTGTCACCTCGATGACGGTACTGGTTATCGCCTGTCCCTGCGCATTGGGTCTGGCGACACCGATTTCGGTTATGGTCGCTGTTGGCCGGGCCGCGCAGTCGGGCATATTGATTCGCAATGGCGAAGCCCTGCAAAGCGCAGGCCGGATCAGTTGTGTTATCCTCGACAAAACCGGTACGGTAACCGAAGGCAAACCCCAGGTTGCAAACATTGAGACAATAGAAGATTATACCCAGGAACAAATATTGACCCTGGCCGCAAGCATAGAATCGGCATCGGAACACCCATTAGCCGCCGCGATTGTCCATGCCGCCCAACAAAAACAATTGCCGTTAAAATCCACCGATCACTTCAAAGCCATAGCCGGTAAAGGGGTTAGCTCCGAGATAGACGGGGAAAACATCCTGCTCGGTAATGAAGCCTTGATGGACCAGCAAGGTGTCAAATTTGGCCGTTACAAAAATAAACTGGCACGTCTGGCTGAACAGGGGCAAACACCGATGCTATTGGCCGTCAATCATAAAATGGCGGGGATTATTGCCGTTTCCGATCCGATAAAACCGGATTCGGCACAAGCGGTTCGGCAATTGCTCGATCGGGGGGTTCGGGTTTTGATGGTGACGGGTGACAACCCGGTGACTGCCGAAGCGATTGCACAAAAGGCGGGTATCGATGGAATCCGGGCCCGCATCCTGCCGGAAGACAAGGCCGAAGTGGTTCGGCAGCTGCAACAGCAGGGTGAGACGGTTGCCATGGTGGGTGACGGCATTAACGATGCACCGGCCCTGGCGCAAGCGGATGTCGGCATGGCCATAGGCAGTGGCACTGATGTTGCGATAGAAAGTGCCGATATTGTCATTTTGCAAGGCTCGTTATTGAAAGTTCCGGAAGCGATGGAGTTGTCCAAGGCAACCTTGAAAAATATCAAACAAAATCTCCTTGGCGCGTTTGTTTACAACACCTTGAGTATTCCGATAGCGGCGGGTTTGCTGTATCCGTTTTTTGGCCTGTTGCTTAATCCGATGATTGCCGGTGCGGCGATGGCGATGTCTTCGGTAACAGTCGTTACCAATGCCAACCGTTTGCGTTGGTTAAAACTGTAAAACCATGACGATAAAAAAATTGAAATGTGCCGTTGTCGGGACCGGTTATTTGGGTAAATTCCATGCCCAAAAATATGCCCTGTTACCGGCTTGTGAGCTGATTGCGGTTGTTGACAGCGATATGCAAACTGCCCGGCGGGTTGCCGATGAACATGCGGCACAGGCACTGACCGACTACCGCGACTTATTGGATGAAGTCGATGCCGTCAGCGTTGTGGTGCCAACCTGTTATCATCATGCGGTGGCCCGCGATTTTTTGTCTTCGGGTGTGCATGTTCTGGTGGAAAAACCCATTACCGCCACAATTGAAGAAGCCGATGATCTGATCGCACTCGCCAAAGCCAATCAAGTCATTTTACAGGTCGGCCATCTGGAGCGTTTTAATCCGGCGGTTTTGGCGCTCAAGCAATATGAAAGCCCACCCGTGTTCATCGAGTCGCACCGTTTGTCACCCTTCAATCCGCGTGCAAATGATGTCAGCGTGGTTCTGGATTTGATGATCCATGATATCGATATCATTTTGGCGTTGGTCAATTCTGAAATAGAGCGTATCGAAGCCAGCGGAACCGCGGTATTGACCCAGAATGTTGATATTGCCAATGCCCGCCTGGTCTTTCAAAACGGTTGTGTCGCCAATGTCACGGCCAGCCGCATCAGTTTGAAAACCGAACGAAAAATGCGTTTGTTTTGCCCGCAGGCTTATTTGTCGATTGACTTTCAAAATAAACTTTTGACCCGGCATCAAACCGGAGCAAAGGAAATGTTTCCAGGTATCCCTGAAATCATCACGGAAGAGTCGGTTTTTGAAAACGGCGATGCCCTGCTTGCGGAAATAGAACATTTTGTCCAATGTATCCATACGGACAGCCCCCCGTTGGTTCCAGGAGAAGCGGGTAAAAGAGCTTTGCAAACCGCGATTGAAATCAGCCGGATATTGAACCAATAGAGATATTTTTGAAAAAAATTGGGTAACTATACTTCACGCGGTCACGGTTGCGGATTTTGAAAATAGCTGTTGTTGGGGTTCAAGAGTGTTTTTACACGCCGCACGGTTATGAAGGCGGAAAATGATTGGGCAATTGGGCGCTGTTGGCAGGCGGCTTGCCCAGCTCTTCCGTGGAAGGGCTGGGCTTGCGGAATTTTGGATGTCGCCGGAATGCCTGGGGACTCCAATCCGCCGGCTCCGCAATTCCCGAAGAGTAAACAACTCATCTTGCAAAGCCTCGACCAATGCAGCCTGCGGCAAAATACGGGCATTTTTGTCGACAAAAACCTTATGAAAAAAACTGGCGATTAACGGCGCATGGGGACTGTTCAACAAGCGCCAGGCCGGGTGATTTTGTCTCAGCGCATCCAGGGTCTGGTAATCTAAAGGCATGGCCCATTTTAACGTAATCCTGCCTGGAATTTCGACGTTAAATTGAAATCGCAGGTGAAATGGTTCAATAAACCAGGACACTTTGAGGTGATCTATACTCATTGCACATGAAAATTCGGTACTCTATTTTTCACATACCAAAGAAAATCCGGGCTTTCAATTGGTCGATTGCCGAAATTTGAAGTGCAAAAAGTATATAAAGTATCCTGTTTTTGTTGACCATTACACTTCAGGGCGGATGAAATGTTCGGGTTAGAGGTACAAAAAATTTTCTTTTTCAGCTATGATTGTTGCCGATGGTTAATCTTGCTGACTGTGAGGACAGTCTTTGTAATAAGCAGTACGGGATAAAAACAAAACCGGAATCAAATGTCCAAAAATAATGCATGTCGGGTTGAGGTTACACCTTTCTACATTGAGTCACAGTCTTCTCCAAAAGAAAACCGCTATGTGTTTGCTTATACCATAACGATTACCAATATCGGTACGGATGCTGCAAAATTGCTTAGCCGGTATTGGTTGATAACCGACTCTAACGGCAAAATACAGGAAGTGAGTGGTGAGGGAGTGGTCGGTGAACAACCGTATTTACAACCTGGAGGAAGTTTTCGTTATACCAGTGGCGTGATCATCGAGACCCCGGTGGGTACGATGCAGGGAAAATATCGTATGCTTACCGATACCGGCGAACAGTTTGATGCGCAAATTCCCCGTTTTACGCTTTCCATACCCCGAACTTTGCATTGACATAGATTTATGGCGATCTATGCAATTGGAGATATACAGGGGTGTTTTGACGATTTGCTCCGCTTGCTGGATAAAATCGCCTTCGATGCAAAAAACGATCAGATTTGGTTCACCGGTGATTTGGTCAATCGCGGGCCAAAATCATTGGAAACCTTGCGTTTCGTCAAGGCTTTGGGATCAGCCGCTGTTACTGTGCTGGGTAACCATGATTTACATCTGTTGGCGGATGCCTGTAAAGAAAGGAAAATCCGTAAGAAAGATTCATTGACCCAAGTGCTTGATGCGCCTGATTGTGACGAATTGCTGCATTGGCTGCGGCATCGTCCATTTTTTCACCATAACGATGAGTTTTGCCTGTTGCATGCGGGCCTGCCGCCACAATGGGATTTTGAACAAACCCGGAAAATGGCGGCCAAAATTGAACAAGTGTTGCAAAGTGACGCTTATGAAGATTTCATGCGCTGTATGTATGGTAATTTACCGGATATCTGGTCCGATGATTTGCAAGGTATGGATCGGTTGCGTTTTATCGTAAATTGTTTCACTCGTATGCGCTATTGTGACAAAAACGGCAGGTTGGATTTCAGGCATAATGGCCCTTTGGGTTCTCAGGACAAACATTTATTGCCCTGGTTTGCCGTTCCAGGACGGCGTAGTGCATCGATGAATATCATTTTCGGGCATTGGTCAACCCTGGGTTTTCATAATGCTTATAATTGTTATGCCATCGATACCGGTTGCCTTTGGGGCGGGCAATTGACCGCGTTGAAACTGGGGGGCAAACAAAAGACAATCCATATTGATTGTCCTTGCAGGAAAAAACCAGAACATTAAGTGCAGGAAACGACAGTGGTTTTTCGATGAAGCTGGAAAAACAGGATGTTTACCCCTTCTGGATCAGCAATAATAGGGAAGGGGGAAACTTGATTTTATCAGAATGCCAATTGTGTACGCAGGGTGAATGCGTCAATGTTATCCGGCAGGCCACCATTGACTGTGCGCAGTGGTGAGTTGCTGACATTCAGATTGCGGCGATAATCGGCCATGAAACGGATATTCCGGTTGATATACCAGTTCAGTGCAATGGTAATTGCCGTTTCACTGCCACCCTGGATATCGTGACTGTTCAGGTTGTTGCCATCAAAACGGGTGGCCAGTTCCAAGGCACCCCAACCGCCGCCATCGTGCAGGCTGAAGTTGCTCTTGGGTTTCAGACGCTTGAATTTACCATCCGAACCTTTATAAGTTCTGGATTCTCCGGTAATGGTCCAGGCTGCTTGTACATACCAGGCATCAAAATCCAGTGTCGCCATACTATTGTCACGCATGACCCAGGCATGTGCGTATTCAAATTGTAACGATAATGGGCCCCACATACCAGCGAGTTCGGCGCCGGCCATCGTGGTACCGTCCACGTCGTGAATGGTTCCTGTGTCGGTGAGATGCAGATTGGACATATGGGTTGTCTCATAACGGAAACGCAAGCCTTTGTCCTTGACTTGTCCGGCATCATTGGGTTTCCGGTAGCCGCCATAAGCGCCGATATGCAGTAATTTATCTTTTTCGTTAATCGGTGCCCAGGTTACACGGGAAGCAACACCCCAGCCTTCATCAGCGGTGTTTTTGTTTTTGTTTGGGGTTATGCTGTCACCATAAAATCCGAGTTGTCCTGACCAGTTTTTGCCAGAAGATTTGATACGTAAACCTATGGCGCGGTCAAATAAAGGTTCGCTCAACGAGTTTACCAATGAACGCTCGGTGAACATGATATCGTTGGAGCTTTCCTGCAGCTCCATGCTGATGGGTTGTTTCTGATTACCAACCGTGAAATCGGCGTACTTGAAACCGCTGTAGGTCAGGAACATATCCTTGATACCGACATGGTTGTCGGCAAAGTCAATCTGGGTTTTGAATTTCCAGTCGTTCCAGAAAGCGCCACTGAATGCGATACGACCACGGCGGATTTCGGTTCCATCATTGGCTTCGACGTGATTGCCGGACGCGTCAACAAGCTGGTCGTTGCTGTGAAAACTGGCATCGGCCTGGATACGGCCGCCAATTTTGAATTTGAAGGCTTTATCGGCGGTTTCAAAGCGCAGACCTTTTTTGTCCAGTTTGATTTTAATGTCATTGACATCTTGTTTGGTCAACGACTGTTTTTTTATCAATGTGTCATATTGGGCTTGTGTGATGGCGCCATTTTGCAGCAACATATTTAATAATTCTGTATCGGCTGCTTGTGCGGAAAGGCTGCTTAAAGTTATTGCGGCGAACAGGCTCAAGCTGTACAGGCCGCGGTTTATGGAAAGTGACATTGAATAAACCTCATGTTGTAAAAGTAAAACAAACCGTTAAAAGTGAGCAACAGGTTTAGAGGCGACACAGAATATTACATTTTTGTTACGGTTTTATTACAGCCATGAGGTTATTGTTAAGTTGGATATAGACTAGAAATTATCGACTCAACAAATCAGGGGTGGGGAATAGTATATTTCATGAATGTAAATACGAATCATTTGCAACAATGTTAGATTTTGGTTTACAATTGCTTCTCACTTTGGGGGTTTTGGAGATAAAAACATGAAATTATTCAAGCGATCGACATCATTAGCCATTGCTTTATGGGGAGTTTCCGGTATCGGTTATGCATCAGAACAAACAATGCGGAAACCTGAAACGATGGAAGAAATGTGGCAAATCATTCAGGCTCAGCAAAAACAAATCAGTGCTTTAAGTCAGAGTTTGAAGGATGTATCAAAACATCAGGATTTCGTCGAACTGGAACGCAAACAAAATGTATTGAGTCAGGAAGTTGAAAATATTCGCACGGAAATGTTTATTCCGGAAGATACGGTGTATAAAAGTGAATACGGTCTGGGGCCGGCAGCTTCCAAGGTCTATCATGTGGATCAAGGTTTGTCGATTGGCGCTTATGGCGAAGCCAATTTTCAAACGATAACCAGCGATAAAGGCAATTCAAAAAATAATGCCGATTTTGAGCGGCTGGTTATGTATTTGGGGTATAAGTTTACCGACAATATTATTTTTAACAGTGAGATCGAGTTTGAACATGCAAGTACCGGAAAAGTTGGCGAGGTTTCGGTAGAATTTGCAGCTCTGGATTTTTTCATAAATCCAATGGTGAATGTCCGGGCCGGTATGGTGTTGATGCCGATGGGGTTTATCAATCCGATTCATGAGCCGGTGTTTTTCTTTGGTAATAACCGTCCGGAAGTGGAACGGCGGATTATTCCCAGTACCTGGCGTGAAATCGGCGGGGGATTGTTTGGCGAGTTGTTGCCTGGATTGACTTATACCGCTTATGCGGTGAATGGTATGAATGCGAATGGATTCAGCTCCAAAGGCATCCGGGGCGGCCGGCAATCCGGCAGTAAGGCTTTTGCCGAAGATCTGGCTTTTGTCGGCCGGGTGGATTATGCGCCGCCTGAGCTGACGGGATTGACTTTTGGGGCTTCGGCCTATTTGGGTAATTCAGGTCAGAACCAGCAATTTGGCAGCGTACAGGCCGATGTTTTCACCCAGCTCTATGAAGCCCATGTACAATGGAAGTATCGCGGCCTCGAGTTTCGTGCCCTGGGTTCCTGGGGATTTATTGATGATGCCGGTGTCTTGAGCGCCGCCAAAGGGCAAACCATTGGAGAATCGAATTATGGTTGGTATACTGAAGTCGGCTATGATGTGTTGCCGTTGCTGTTCAAGGATACAAACCAGTATCTGGCGCCTTTTTTCCGTTATGAAATGTATGACACAATTGCCAGTGCACCGACAGGATTTCTTGATGATGACAGAATGGCGCAACGTGTTTTTCAATTTGGATTGCATTATAAACCCATTTCCAATGTCGTTATCAAAGCCGATTACCGCAATTTCGATTCCAAAGGGGGGGATTTACCCGATGATTTCAATGTGGGTATTGGCTTCATTTTTTAATAACTGTAATTTTTCTAATGCTCAGGTATAGGGTTTTGCTAAATAACTGGAACCGCAGTCTGTTTTTTGTTATTGCCCTGTTGTTTGTAATACCTTGTTTTGGCAAGATTTACTACAGTAAAAAGGAAGCTATGGTACTGGCGTTTGGTGAAGGGGCAAGCGTTGAAATGCTTTCCCTTTTTCCCACGGATACCGAAAAGCGGCGTATTGAAAAACTGGCCAGGGTCAAATTGAGGTCGGCATTTTTTACCTTTTATGTCGGCAAGAAAAACGGCGAGATATCAGGTTATGCGGCGATTGAAAATCACAAGGTACGAACCAAACCGGAGACCTTGCTTATTGTTTTGACGAAAGAAGGGCAATTACGCGATATTCATACCCTGGCTTTCCATGAACCGCCGGAATACCAGCCTCCGGCGCGCTGGTTTGCGCAATTGTATCATCGGCCAATTGATGAAATGAGTTTCAGCACCGGTATACAGGCGATGACCGGTGCAACATTAAGCACACGGGCCGCGTTGGCCAGCGTGCGTAAGGTATTGGCAATTTATCAGGTCGAAATAAAGGAAAAACAACCTTAATGCGTTTTTTTGTAACGGGTGAACAGAACCGGCAATTACTGTTGAATTCATTGATTCTGATGTTTCTGGGTTATATTGCCTTATTGTGCATCAGCAATGGTCTGTTGTATTTTCATAAAATGGACTTAACGGCGCAGTCGGTCATGCAGTATTATCTGGGTTCGGAACAAGACTTCGGCCAGCCGAGGAGTTACCAAAGTTTGCTGGAAGTAGCCCATTTTCATCTGTTTGCGATTGGCATGTTGATTTTGACCTTGACGCATCTGATGTTAATGACGGACTTGCCCTTGCTGTTGAAAGTGTGGTTGAGCGCGGTGATTTATGTTTCCGCGTTGAGCAACGAACTGGCGGGCTGGCTGGTGCGTTTTGTACACCCTTTGTTCGCTTATTTGAAGATAACTTCTTTTTTGTTGTTGGAATTATCCCTGGTGGTATTGATTGTTATGGTCAGCGCTTCATTGTTTAAAGCAAGAAGGCGGGTTTCCTGAACGGGTAGGAAGATTATGAAAGCTCCGGTCGTCATTATTGGTATAGGGCAACTTGCGGGTGTTTTTGCCCGCGGTTTTTTGCGTCTGGGTCATCCGGTTTATCCGATAACACGCGACATGAAGATGGCACGGGAATGTGAAAAGATTCCAGAGCCGGTTCTGGTTCTGGTTGCGGTTCCGGAACATGAGCTGCATCCTGTACTCGAACAAATACCCCGGTCGTGGCGCCCCCATGTTGGCTTGTTGCAAAATGAATTGTTACCGGGAGACTGGCAACGCCACGGTCTTGAAAAACCCACGGTGACGGTGGTCTGGTTTGAAAAGAAGAAGGGCATCGAGGTAACCGATATTTTGTACACTTCGGTTTTTGGATCCAACGCTGCTCTGATTGCAGAGGCCTTGCAAAACCAGGGGGTTTCGATTCGGTTTTGTGAAAATGAGCAGGTCTTGTTGTTTGAATTGGTCCGTAAAGCGGTTTATATACTAACCGTGAATATTGCCGGTTTGCGTGTTGGCGGTACGGTTGGACAGTTGTGGTTACAGCACCAACCACTGGCCCGGAATGTGGCGGCTGAGGTGATTAGCATTCAGGAATGGCTGACCGGGCAGTCCCTGCCGGAAAAAAAACTGATTGCCGGCATGGTGGAAGCTATCGAGGACTGCCCGGATAGAAACTGTTTGGGCCGGCGTGCTTTTGCGCGCTTGCAACGCGCCCTGGAATTTGCCAGCAAAGCCGGTTTGCAGACGCCAACACTTATGGAAATTTATCATGCGAACAAACCGGGTGTTTTAGCCGGGTAATTGGGGGAGACTTATGTTCAAGTTTGTCATGCGCTTTGTTTTTTACATTTTGTGTTATTTTTCTGTTGTCTGCGCGGCAGAAGGAGAATCTGCAAGGGTCATGGTCATTCGTTCCGCTGATTTTGCTCCCCAGGGGGAAATTCCCAAGCGGTTTAGCTGTGATGGTGCGGATATTCCGCCGGCTTTGACTTGGTCTGGAATTCCTAAAAACAGCAAAAGTCTGGTTTTGATTGTGGATGACCCGGATGCCCCCGATCCGGCGCACCCGAAAATGACTTGGGTGCATTGGCTGCTTTATAACATTCCACCCACAGCAACCGGATTGGCCGAAGGCATAAAAACAACTGAGTTGCCAGCAGGTACCCGGCAGGGTACAAACGATTGGCGGCGGACAGGGTATGGCGGGCCTTGTCCACCGATTGGCCGGCATCGTTATTTTCACAAACTGTATGCTCTGGATACGTTGTTGCAGGATTTGCAACATCCGAATAAAAAGCAGTTGGAAAAAGCCATGCAAGGGCATATCATCGGATACGCCGAACTCATCGGTACTTACCGACATCAATAAAAATACATAAAAAATTTGGAGAAACAATGAAAATCAAACATATCATACTGTTGCTTGTAACGGTGTTTGCAGGCAACAGTTTTGCCAAAGGTTTTGGTTTGGATTCCCTCAGTGAAGGTTTGTCCACAGTGCAAAAAACCACACAGCCCACTCAACAAATACTGGATACGGCAAAACAACTGGAACAACAAACATTGGGCGTGGAAAAACAGATTGAACAACAAACCGTGAATATTTCCGAACCGGCGCAAAAGCAAATGGAAACCCTGGATGGGCTGACCCAAACCTTGGTCAAGAAACTGGGTGTGACCCCGGAACAAGCCCAGGGTGGGGCGGGAGCGATTTTCAAAACGGCCCAGGGACAGATGGACAGTGAACAATTTGCACTTTTGCGGCAATCGGTTCCGGCAATGGACAGTTTTTTGAACAGTGTTCCCAAACAGTCCGCTTCAATAACCGGGATAAGCAATGGCGTTTCCGCTTTGCTGGGTGACAAAGCGGGCAATACGGTCAATAATCTGACTGGACTGGCTTCTTCATTCAAGGCCTTGAATCTTTCCACCGACATGGTGGATCAGTTCGTTCCGGTGGTTGTGGATTATGTTCGCAACGAAGGCGGGGCAATAGCGGCTGATCTGTTGCAATCGGCTTTATACGGTAATTAATGAGAATGATGGTGTAGTATTGGGATATAATCCACACGGTTACGAATACGGAAAATGAAGCAACCCTCGCGACAAAACCTTTGCCGTAAACGGGGGGCCGGGCAAGCTGCCTTTTTGGAACCACGAAAAGCACGAACACCACGAAAGTTTCCTGTTCAGCTTTTTCACCGTAGGAAGCACGATTATTATACTTCACGCGGTCACGGTTGCGGATTTTGAAAATAGCTGTTGTTGGGGGTTCAAGAGTGTTTTTACACGCTGCACAGCTATGAAGGTGGAAAATGATCGGGCAATTGGGAACTGTTGGCAGGCGGCTTGCCCTTACCCATTG
>CAZDXJ010000041.1:0-21315 GCA_964509475.1 uncultured Methylococcaceae bacterium
AAATATGATATTCGATCGGTTAGAATATATTACCCACTCTATTCTTCATAGACCCGAAATTAATGATTGTTCCCATGCTCCGCGTGGGAACACGATTTGGAAGGCACTCTGCGCCTTCGTGACGCAAAGCGTCACAAAACGCATTCCCACACAGAGCGCCACTGCCATTAAGTTAAGAAAATATGATTTGGGTGTCGATGCGGCTTGTCGTGCTGTGCGGATAAATCCGCACCTACATCCATAAATCCATTCAACAAAAGGGCTTAACTTAATGGCAATGACGCAGAGCGCCACAGGCTGCGTTCCCACGCAGAGCGTGGGAACGATAATGAAATTAATATGCACTGCAGCGATTTGTTCAAAGGAGCTTGTCCAGTGCTTTTGCTAACGTGATATAGGGTAATAAACTGCTGGTCATTTCGTTGCATACGCTTTGATAGACTTGTTGATAGTGTTTGTAGCTGGAGGCGCTTTTATTGTTGGCAAAATATTCAGTGCAATTGTGGACGCCGCTTTCGATTATGGCATTGACCAGATTGCCGGTACTGCGCTGGAATTGATCTTGCAGGAAATTGTAAGTACTGCGTTCCCATTGATCATGCAAGGAAATTTTTGCAAGCCGCCGGTTCATTTTGTCCAGCCCCAGAAATTCCGTGCTTTCATTGAACAATTGCAAAACGGTCAGAAAGTTTTGTTTCGATTCCAGGGTCAATGTGACGATGAAAGGAAAATTGTTCAGATGGGTTATCAATAAAAAACGCATGGCCAGGTCATGATTTATCCCGTTTTGTTCATATTCATCCAGTTGATGAAGGGAGCCGGTATCCTTCAGGTTTTGGTAATGCTCGAAAAAGTATTTTTCATATTCTGCAAAATAGCGGGAAAAACAGGCGACGGTTTTTGTGTCCGGCTGCGTTGCTTGTCCATTTAACAAGCTCCAGTGACAAAAATCAGCCAACACCTTTTCCAATTGTATCAACAAGTCATATTGCACATCGGCTGCTACTTTGTTATCCAGGGCATAAATTGCACGGCGCAGGTCTTCCGCATCGATAACCCGGTCAAAGGTTAGGTAACAACTGGCAAAATCCACAATTTTTCCATTGTCCTGGGTGATATCCGGGTGTAAAAACGTGCAACCGGATTGATCAATGAGCTGATTGCTGATCCAGGTCGCTTTTATGTTATCCGCCAGCGGGTGATGATTCAGGTGTTGTGCATAACGTTCCCGAATCGGTAGTGGAAAATAGGCTTGCAGGTAACGATCACAATAATCGGCTTTGATAAAATGGCTTTGTTCCAATAGGGCTTGTTTCAGATACAATTTGCTTGCTGCCAGCAATACGGCGAGTTCAGGGCGGGTCAATTGGTGGTTTTGCCGGCTGGACACCACCTTTTTATCGGGAAAGGAAGCCATTGTCCGATCCAATAATCCGGCAGCCTCCAGTCGCTCGGCCAATTCCATAAACAATTCAGGACGTTCGTTACAGCGTATCTGATCCAGCGACAAGCACAGACTTTGTTTGTAATTGTTTTCCAGAACGGCGCGGCAAACATCCGGACTGATTTTCTTGAACAAGGTCTGGGGATTGGTGATTTGCTGGTTTCTGTGCAGATCATTGAACAGAATTTTCAGGTTGACTTCGTGATCGGAAATATCCACGCCGGCGGAATTATCAATGGCATCGGTATTGATTTTGCCACCCTGTAAATTGTATTCGATACGTGCTTTCTGGGTGAAGCCAAGATTGGCGCCTTCACCGACCACATTCGCCTTGATATGAAGGGCATCGACACGAACCCGGTCGTTGCGGCGGTCACCGGCTTGTTCATGGGTTTCGTCGCTTGCTTTGACATAAGTGCCAATGCCTCCCAGCCATAACAAATCCACCGGCACGGTCAGCAAATAGCGGATCAGGCTTTCCCCGTCCAGTGCCCGATAGCGCACACCCAGCCAGTGTTTCAATACAGGACTGATAAGGATGTTTTTGGCATCGCGTGGATAGACCCCGCCGCCTTCGGAGAGGAGTTCGGGATTGTAATCCGCCCAACTGGAACCGGGTAAATCAAACAGCCGTTTGCGCTCGCTATAAGATATTTCCGGGTCCGGGTCGGGGTCGATAAAAATGTGCTGGCCACTGACAGCGGCCAATAACCGTGTATGGCGGGACAATAACATACCGTTGCCGAAGACATCACCGTCCATGCTGCCGATGCCCACGACCGTGAACGCTTCGTTCTGGATATCCTTACCCAGTTCCCGGAAATGGCGTTTTACCGATTCCCAGGCGCCACGTGCCGTGATACCCAGGCTTTTATGATTGTAGCCGGTGGAACTGCCGCTGGCGAAGGCGTCATGCAGCCAGAATTTGTATTCGGCCGCGATGCGGTTGGCGATGTCCGGAAACGAGGCGGTACCTTTATCGGCAGCGACAACCAGATAGGGATCATCATCGTCATAAGGGATAATACCTGGCAAACGAATCACTTTGTCGTTAACGTAATTGTCGGTCAAATCCAAAAGCCCGCGCATTAATTTGATATAGGCGTTTTTACCGGCCTGTTGCAAATCGGTTCGGTTTTGGTAACTTTGTTTGACGATGAAACCGCCTTTCGCGCCTTTCGGTATAATCAATGCATTTTTACTCATCTGGGTTTGCATCAAGCCCAGAATTTCAATGCGGAAATCGTCGCGCCGGTCAGACCAGCGTATGCCTCCGCGGGCGATTTTGCCGCCGCGCAGATGGATGCCTTCCATATCGAAAGCGTGCACATAAATTTCAAATTGCGGTCTTGGCATCGGCATATCGATGACACCGAGGCTGTTGATTTTGAAGGCGATGAAATAATCTTCCAGGCCTACGCGCACATGAAAGTTGCTGCGCACGGTGGCGTCGATCAGATTGAACAAGGTGCGTAATATCCGGTCGTCATTGATATCATGAACCGATTCCATATTTTGCAACAGCGCCATACGCGCCGGGTACAAACCTTGTTCTTCCCGGATGGCGGCATCGCGCCATTTTGGATCCGGCCGGAAGCGTGCTTCAAAATAGCAATAAAGACTTTTGGCCGCTTGTGGATTGTTTAACAAGGCCCGGTGAAAACTGGCGATAGTGATTTGCAGACCCAGTTGTAAACTATAATTCCGGTAAGCTCGCAATACATCCACTTCCTGCCAGCGCATGTGACTGGAAACGATTAAACCATTCAGACTGTCGATTTCCAGCTTGTTATCCAGAATAGCCTGAATAGCCGATAAGATATTGGGCTTCAAACGATGAATCCGGGCCGGTTCAGCCGTTACCATGGCAATGGCGAAGCTTTTGATATACAGCAAGCGGTCGCCAACCCGGATTGCAAACTGGACTTGATCGATCAGTCTGAAGTCCATGCTTTCCAGTACCGGGATATATTCATCGAGGTATCTCTCCCGGGCACTGTAAAAATGCAGACGATGATAGCGTGTCTGTTGGCAGGGTGACAAGAGTTCAACGCGCTGGTCTGAACCGGATAACAGGGCTTCCATCTGTAATATATCCCGAACCGCATAACGGCAGGGCAACAGGTGCTGATAATCGACTGGAAACAGAGCATGATATTTTTGCCACAGACGACCGCCCCGTGCATGTCCCAAACTGCGTTCCAACAGCCGCCTGAGCTTGACAGGCCAGGGCCGGGTCAGTTTGTTGAGTGATTTTTTTAGCTGATCGACATCGATGGATACTTCCTGAAGCTCAGGTTTGAAGGTCAGCTGCAAGCCGATGAAACCGCCACCTGAGTGGATGGTACGGCTGTTTTCAAGCGTGCAGGACAAATGTTGACCAAGATGTTCAGCCAGTAACGATTCCAGGTCCTTTTTATATAAAGGCTGCGGGATGATTAATAATACTGAAATACGATTCGGGCTGGAACTGGCTGGAAAGACCAGGTGGATCGTTTCGGGCCGGCGTAAATACTGAATCAGTGATTCAAGCAAAAATTCAAACTGGTTTCTGCTAATGAAAAACCATTCAATTTTGGGGAACAGATCGAGAAGCTCCCGGACTTTGACAAAGTCATAGCGGCTGGAATGTATTTTGGAAGCTGTCAATAGATGATTTATTTTGTCCGCCAACACCGGCACCCGGCTGGCCAGACCATTCAGCTCGATTTCCTTGCATAAACCTAAAAAAGCGTGTTCGATCCAGAAACCATCGGGCATCCTTTCGCGAAAACCAATATAGTGCAGTGCCTCTTTGCCAAGCAACGGGCTTTCAATCGTTAATGCCTGAATGATAACATCGGTATCGCGTGACAAAACTTCAATCAAGGCATCGATCAAGTGGGTTTGTCCGGTTTTGCAGCAAACATGCAAGCCCATGCCCAACGATGCTTCCATGACCTGTTGTTCAAGGGCATCGTGTTTAAGTGTCGTAATGGGAATATAAACAAATGGAATGAACGCTTGTTCTGCCAGCCAATCGATGCAATCGCGCCATTTTGCAAATTCCGTTATCTGTTTGATGCTCAACAGTTGCTTTTTTAACAGCGCGTGATTATCAAAAACCTGACAGGCGGCTATCATGATTTTTTTGATTTCGTTTTGCAACAGGGCAATCTGATCGGCACTTAAACAGTCCACCTGAATCAGGACAAACTGTTCTTTTTCACCTTGCGATAATTCGTAAGCCAGGCCGGTAATTGTTTGCCCCTGGCGCTGTATCATCAATTCGGGACAGGCCAACAGATGAAATGAAATATCCAGTTTTTGTTGCAAAGCGGCAATGGATTCGACGACGTAGGGGACATCGGGACAGCCGATCAGCAAGAATTTGTCATTATTCAGTTCAAAAATACGGCAATGAACCGGTTGATGTTTTGGTTTTTGTTCAAGGAAATCGAAACAAGCGCTGATCAAACGAACGAGAGAGGATTCGGACAGGGTGGTCAATTCACTTTCGGGAAATAACAAAACGTCGGCCAGGGCACGTAAAAAACGGTTTTTTGGGCAGGGTTGATATTTATCGAATAAGGATTTTACGATGATCAGCTTTTGTTTCAGCCGATTGATTCTATTTTCTGAGCGATGTGCGAGTAAAAAGACTTTCACGGCATTTTTTTCAGTGACTTGACGATTTCAAGAACATTGCCGTCCTCGTGCCGGGTGTAGCTTACCGAGTCCATCAGGGTTCTGATAAAAAAGATGCCCAAGCCGCCTTCTTGGGGTTGTTCAAGATCCGGCAAGGGAACGGATTCCAGATCAAAACCCTGGCCATGATCAATGACTCTGATTCTCAGCTCATCATCTTTCAGGGTTATTTTAATGCCGACGGTATCTTTGGGATCGTCGCTGTTGGCATGCCGAATGGCATTGGTCGTGGCTTCGGTCAAAACCAGATTCAATTGATAGGCCAGCGCTTCCTTGTTGCCCTGATAGCTGTCCAGCTCTTTGCCAATATGCTCACCGATACTGCCAATCAAATCCAGATATTTGGTTTGGGTTGGAATGACAACATCGACTTGCAGATCGGTTGAATCCATGATTTGTCCTTTATGTGACGTTTCCCGAGGCTTCATCCGGGTCGGTATAGATTTCAAAAACACGATTCAGGCGGGTCAATTCAAACATCGAACTGACCTGGGGTTGCAGGCCGGAAAGAACAAGTTTTCCCGCTTTTGCTTCTGTATTTTTATAACCGGACAGGAGCGCGCCTAAGCCTGAACTATCGATAAAACGAACACCTTCCATATGTACAATAATATTGACTTCTCCTTGTTCTATCATATCCAAAAAAATTTGTTTTAATTCTCCGGAATTATGTGCATCGATTCGCTCTTCCTGAAGAATAAGAACTTGATAACCATTCAGTTTTTTATGCGTTAAATTCATTGTTCTTGTTTTTTGCCGGAAAGTTCGCCGTATAAAATATAACCTTGCTTTTTCAGAGCGGTAAATTTGTCAAAGAGTATATTTTGATGAATTTGAGCTTTGGGAAGCCGTCAGGTTTTTGTGTTGTACAGAACGAAAAACTTTACTTATCTTATCCTTTTGTTAGTCTAAAATAGATCAAAAAGTTCATAAAATTTGTGTAACGGCTCAACTTACCCTTTATTTGCGCCAACTCTGCGTTGGAAGTACTCATTTACCGATGTAAACTGCGCTCTTCCGCCTTGATTTGACGCAAAACGGGGGTAATCTGAGCCGTTACTGGACTTTTTACCTGTATTCTGAATATCAAATGAAGTAAGCACGAAAGTCACTTGTATGATGATTTTACAGACTAATTGATTCCTAAAGCGCCGTTCCAGGGCATTGGCCGATCCGCTGCGTTTGAACGGCCTGCGTTGTGCGGATAAATCCGCACCTACATCCATAAATCCATTCAACAAAATGGCTTAACTTAATGGCAATGACGGTTTTCCGTGGGAACCCATACAGGCGTTAAATTAGCGTGAGTATGCATTCCCACGCAGGAGCGTGGGAATGAGTTCAATATTGAATGGGGTAGGTGCGGATTTATCCGCACAGTACGACAAGCTGCATCGACACCCAAATCATATTTTCTTAACTTAATGGCAGGGACGGAAAACCGTGGGAACCAGAGATTCAATATTTTTTTTACGGGATATGCCCTACTCAACCCCGTAGGGCGGTTCCGGCAAACCTGTCTGCAACAGGCAGGCTTGTCTGCCGTAGCACAGGATGTTTGCTTTATTTTCCGCATTCGTAACCGCGTAGAGTATAATCGCAATTTGTTTTTAATGAAAAATCGACAATGAAAATATTGATAACGGGCGGTACCGGGTTTATTGGCGCCAAACTTTGTGCATCGTTACAGGAGCGGGGCCATCGCTTGACGGTTCTCAGCCGTACACCGGCAAAAGTACCCCATTTATGCGGCGAAAAGGTTCGGGCTGTTGGTCAGTTGCAGGGCTTGGGCAAGCAAGATAAGTTTGAAGCGATTATCAACCTCGCTGGTGCGGGAATTGCGGATGGACGCTGGACCCAGGGTCGGAAAAAGATTTTACTGGAAAGCCGGGTTCAGATAACAAACCAGTTAATCGATTTCATTAAACGGGCGGAACAGAAGCCGGATGTATTGGTCAGTGGTTCCGCTATTGGTTATTACGGCAATCAGGGTGACAAGGAACTTGATGAAGAAAGTCCCGCCGTTGATGGCTTTACGCATCAGCTTTGTTCCGAATGGGAACAAAGCGCACTTAAAGCCGAGGAATTTGGCGTGCGGGTCAATATTATTCGAACAGGATTGGTTATCGGAGAAAATGGGGGCTTTCTGCAGCGTCTGTTGCCCCCTTTTAAATTCGGTTTTGGTGGCCGTTTAGGCAGTGGTAAACAATGGATGTCCTGGATTCATCGTGAGGATTTGCTGCGTATTATCGCTTTGTTACTGATCGATCCAAAACTTGAAGGTATTTTTAATGCCACCGCACCCAATCCGGTAACCAATGCTGAATTTACTCATTGCCTGGCGAAATTATTAAAACGGCCGGCCATCATGCCGGTTCCGGCCGGCTTGCTGAGATTTCTGCTCGGTGAAATGTCCGAACTTCTGTTAGGCGGACAAAAAGTTTTGCCGAAACGTTTGCTGGAGCATAATTTTATATTCAAGTTTGAAACTGTGGAAGACGCCTTGCAAGATATCCTGTTTAAGCAGGATCAGGAAAATCCGGAATGAAGTTGCTTGGAAACTCCAGTTGCAGACTGGAAATTTCAATGTACTGGATTTTGTGGGTTTTGTTGTATTTGAATGTGACGCAGAGCTGAATTTCAGTGGAAAATATCAATCAGATCATTCCCTTGTTGTGGGTTTAACCGTCATTTTGACAGGAACTGGCCCAAGATTTTGAATTGTGGCTTGGTTACATCCATGTAACTGGATTCCGGCAATCCCTGCCGGAATCCAGGCCCAGGGAGGGTGTCAGTGGCCTGCTTGCCGATCAGAACTCGTGTAGTTGCGGGTCAGTCGGTGTCTATTTAATGCAGGATACCAAGCCTGCGGGTTTTGTAGGATAAGTGTCGAAAGCGTCACCCACACGATTGACGCAGGCTACAAAACTACGCTCAGGGCGACAAACCAGGCCAAAGCCGCATAACCGGCCGCCCACCAGCTTCACACGTCTCACGCCCCGCATCATCCCAGTGCGGCATCAATCCGGCCGGGCACCGTGTGGATGCAGGATACGCAAACACCCGGCCGTCCGTACACACCGCATTATCAAAATCATCCCTCGCCTTAAAAAAACCCACAGGGCATCGCCGCAACGACCCGGCAATCAACCGCACCCGGCCACCGTCAAGGCAAACCGTATTGCCAAACCGGTCCGTGCCATTCATCATCCCGGCAGGGCAGGCAGACAGAGTTTGGCTAAACAATAGTAAAAACAACAGATGATTACGCATTTATCTATAGCACGGATAAAATCTAGGCCTTATCATTATGCAATTTCATTGCACATTACAAAACATTTTTTATTATGATTTATCGCGCAACTTGCGTTTTATTTATCGCGCGCGGCTTCAGATAAGTTCCAAAACTCCTAAGGCTTTTTGTGGCCTATCCTTCCGTTATTGTCGCTTTGTTCAGACGATCACGGATTGCCTGCCAGGCTGGATTGTCCGGTACATTTTCAACCAATATAAGATCCAGGTTCAGATTGTCCAGCAGGCGTAAGCGGGCGTACAATTGTTTGGCATAGGCATCCGGGCTAGCGGGTGCATACAATGCGGTAAGGCCTGTTTGTTCGGGTAATTTGAAAGAATAGGCGAGTACACCCACTTTTTTGGCCTGCGCCAGAGCCTGTTGTATACGCGCAGTGATTTTTTCGACCGGGCATAGCAGGGCGGGAGTAACCGGGGCATAATGCACCGCCAACATGCCGGGCGCACGGGTTTGGGTTCGCTGACGGGTGGCGACCTTTGCAGCCAGTACCTGCTCGATTTGTTGCCGGGTAATCTGCCCGGGTCTCAATATCGCCGCTTGCAAACCCGTCAGATCAATAAGGGTCGATTCCAAACCAACCTGACAAGGGCCGCCATCAAGAATCATATCCACTTTATCGGCCAATTCCTGAACGACATGCTCGGCCCGGGTTGGGCTGATTCGGTTAAAGCGATTCGCCGAAGGCGCGGCAATACCGCCGCCAAATTCTTGCAATAAATCCAATGCAACGGGATTGTCCGGTATGCGTAAGGCAACCGTTTGTTGGCCGCCAGTGACCGCAAGCGGTACTTCAGGCCGTTTCGGCAACACCATCGCCAAAGGGCCTGGCCAAAAGCGGTCAGCCAGTTTACGGGCTGTATCCGGTATTTTTTCAGCCCATTTTTCCAGCAAGCCAACAGAACCGATATGTACAATCAGCGGATGATTGGCGGGTCGGCCTTTGGCGCTAAAAATTTTTGCCACCGCTTGTGGATTGCTGGCATCGGCGCCCAGGCCATAAACGGTTTCAGTTGGAAACGCCACCAGTTTGCCTTTGTGCAATAAAGTTGCAGCTTGTTTGATGATATCGGGATTCGGCTTGACAGGCTTAATCATTTTTAGCGGAAATCTTAAACAAATTTATACACCAAGCCGCCGATGCAGATTAACGCCACACTGGCCCAACCAATGCGATCGATATAGGTATGTAAAACGGATTCCAGTCTTTTCCCGCCCCAGGCTAACAATAATGCGACCAGAAAGAAGCGCATGCCGCGACCGACCAACGACGCGCCAATAAAAGGAAAAAACGGCATGGACAAGGCGCCGGCGGCAATCGTGAATACCTTGTAGGGGATTGGCGAAAATCCGGCGATGAAAACCGCCCATATTCCCCAGGTATCAAACCAGTTCCTGGACAACAGATAGCTATCCCAATAACGTGTCGATTGTAACCACGGCGCAATCAAATCAAAGGCAAAATGACCGATCAAATAACCCAGGATACCACCCAGCACTGACGCCAGTGTGGTCAGGACTGCAAAACGAAAGGCTTTGTCCGGCCGCGCCAACGCCATTGGCGCCAGCATGACATCGGGAGGAATCGGGAAAAACGATGACTCGGCAAAGCTCAAGGCAAATAAATATTTTGCCGCATGGCGGTGTTTCGCCCAGAGCAATGCCTTACCATATAATTTTTGAAACATGCTAACTTCTCCCTGACAATAAAGGAACAAAACTGACGGATTCCACGATTTCCACCCGATAATCCTCCTCGGTACGGGTGATTTTTTGCAGCTGTTGAGCCGCATACGGTTTTCCTATGGGGATAATCATAATGCCGCCAATTGCCATTTGCTGTAATAGCATCCGGGGAATTTCCGCTGGTGCGGCCGTTACCAAAATGCCGTCAAACGGCGCATATTCCGGCCAGCCGGTGTCACTGTGTTTGTAACTGACATTGCGCAGACGCAAATCCCACAAATGCTTTTTGGCTTTTTTCAACAAGGGCGCAATTCTTTCCACTGAATAGACGTTTTTTACCAATTGGGCCAGGATTGCGGTTTGGTAACCGCATCCCGTGCCGACTTCCAACACTTTGTTCAGTTCACCGTGGGCGATTAATAGTTCCGTCATTTTGGCGACGATATAAGGTTGGGATATGGTTTGTCCATTGCCGATTGGCAAGGCCGTATCTTCGTAAGCACGGGACGCCAGGGCTTCGTCAACAAAAATGTGCCGTGGCGTATCGCGTAGGGCGTTCAATACGCGGTTGTTGTGGATACCCTGGCTTTGTAAACGGCCAATCATGCGTTCACGGGTTCGCAACGAGGTCATGCCAATACCCTGATGGTGTAAATTCATGATGTTAGCGCTCCGGGTAACCAATCGGCCAAAGTGTCCAGTCTTTCATAACGGGTTAAATCCAGTTGTAATGGGGTCACTGAAATATAACCTTCTTTTATGGCATAAAAATCGGTACCGGGTCCGGCATCCTGTTCAGCGCCTGGCGGCCCTACCCAATAAATGCTTCGTCCCCTCGGATCCTCTGATTTTATGACGGGTTCGGCTTTATGGCGTTGGCCCAGACGGGTGGCCTGGAAGCCTTTGAGTTCAGCCAGAGCAATATCCGGCACGTTGACATTCAGCAAGGTATCATCAGGTAAGGGTTTTTTGACAATTTGCTGCATCAAGGTTACAGCGGCATAAGCCGCTGTTGTAAAATGCCGGGCTTCATGGCTGGCCAGCGAAATGGCCATGGCCGGCAAGCCTAAAAATCGTCCTTCGGTCGCCGCTGCAACGGTTCCGGAATACAAGACGTCATCACCTAAATTAGAGCCGTGATTGATACCGGCAATAACCATATCCGGTTCCTGTTCAAGCAGGCCGGTTATGGCCAGATGCACACAATCCGTTGGTGTGCCATCGACTTTGACAAAACCGTTTTCCGCTGTACTGGCCCGCAAGGGCAATTCCAATGTTAAGGAATTACTGGCTGCACTGCGGTTTTTGTCGGGTGCAACCACGGAAATATGGGCATGCTCGGCCAGTGCCGAAGCCAATACCTTCAATCCCTGCGCTAAATATCCGTCGTCATTACTTAACAGAATATGCATTCTAATTCGCTAACCATCCTAAAAAACTATAAAATCATTCATATTAGCAAAATTTCTATTAATAACCTTGTAAAATTCAACTGGCGTGAACAAAAAGACCATTAACCCCGAAGATAAGGCCTTATTCCGCCAGTCTGTCAGTGATGTAAGGCCTATAAAATCCAATAAAATTCACCCCACGTCCGGAAAAAAACCCAAACCTTTCCCTAAAAGGCTTGTTATCGATATTGAAGAAAAATTATATCTGGACAAAGACATTGAAGTGGAGCCGTTGGGTATTGGCGATACCTTGAGTTATCTGGCGCCGGGTTTGCAAAAAAATGTCATAAAAAAACTTCGCAGGGGTTATTTTGGTGTCGATGCCGAACTGGACTTGCATGGCCTGAGCAGTCAGCAAGCGCGTTATCAATTATTGCGTTTTATCCACTGCTGTGTCGAAGACGGTTGCCGCTGTGTGCATATTATTCACGGCAAGGGATTCCGGTCGCCGGATCACAGGCCGGTGTTGAAAAACAAGATTAATCTATGGCTGCGCCAGCATCGTGATGTGCTGGCATTTTGTTCTGCCGCGCCTAAAGACGGCGGCAGCGGCGCCGTTTTTGTACTATTGCATCAGTAAATTTTGCGGTTGTGTTCACCGATAATGTGATGTTTTCCGTTACAGACTGTCATACAAGGCCAGGTAGTGGCGGGCGCTGTTTTCCCATGAGAAATCCATTTGCATGGCAGTTTTTTGCATCGTTCTCCAGGTTTTTGTATCGTTGTATATCAGTAAAGCGCGTTTGATGGTTTCAAACAAGGCGCCGCTTGATGCTTCCTGAAACACGAAACCGGTCGCGGTTTTATTTTGTACGGTCGAAGGCAGCGCATCGACGACGGTATCCGCCAGACCACCGGTTTTGCGGACGATGGGCAATGTGCCGTAACGTTGACTGTACATCTGGTTCAATCCACAAGGTTCAAACCGGGACGGCATTAAAAAGATATCCGAGCCAGCTTCTATCAAATGCGCCAAATGTTCATCGTAGCCCAGCGTCACCGTTATTTTTTCAGGATGATTTTCGGCCAGCGTCAACAATCCATGCTCAAAGGTTTTGTCGCCACTGCCTAACAGAATAAATTGCATGGGCAGGGCAGCCATATCGGCAAGGCACGACAATACCAGATCAATGCCTTTTTGTTCGACCAGTCGGCTGATCAAACCAATGACCGGGATATTGACATCCGTCGGTAAAGAGGCCTGCGCTTGCAAGGCGGTTTTGTTGTTCAGTTTTTTGGCTAGATTTGTGGAGGAATAATTTTCCGCAATATGCGCATCGGTTTGCGGATTCCACACATCCAGATCGATACCATTGATGATTCCGCTTAATACATCGCTGCGGTGGTTCAACAGACCTTCCAGACCATAACCGTATTCCGGTGTTTGAATTTCCCTGGCATAGGTTGGGCTGACCGTAGTGATATGATCGGCGCAGGCTAGGCCGCCTTTGATAAAAGATAACATGCCATGAAATTCGACGGCTTCAGGACTCCATAATTCGGGCGGCAGTTTCAAGGTTTGGAAAATATGGTTGGGAAACAAACCCTGGTAAGCAAGATTATGGATTGTAAAGACCGTTTTTGGCCGCTCGTGTTCAAGTTTGAGCAGGGCGGGCACCAGGCCGCTTTGCCAGTCATTGCAATGCACCAAATCGGCACGCCAGTTCAGATGGGCTCGATCCATCGCTATTTCCACGGCAATGCGGCAGAATAAGGAAAACCGTTCGGCGATATTCTCCCAAGGGTGGCCTAAATCATCCAGGTAAGGGTTACCGGCATGACCAAAATATTCCGGAAAGTCGACTAGCCAGACAGGGACATCGGTTCCTGGAAGGCGGGTGTCAAGAATATTGACTTCCTGGTTGTAAACCCGAATGGAACTGACAAAATGAATATCCTGGTCGGTCTTGATGCCATGATAATGGGGCATGACGATGCGGACATCCTGGGACAAGGCCAATAAGGCCTTGGGCAGGCTGCCGGACACGTCGGCCAGGCCGCCGGTTTTGATCAAGGGATGGACTTCACTGGTAACAAACAGTACTTTTCTCATGGTGTTATGGCCTTAAGCGTTATCAGAGTTTTAAAATAATCCCTGCTAAAGGTGGTAAAGTCAGATTGATTGAATGAGGTTGCTCCATCCACACAATCTTATCGGAGATAACATAACCATTGCCGGTATTACTGCCGTTATAATACATGGAATCCGAGTTGAAAATTTCATGGTAGGTACCGGGCGAGGGCACGCCAATGCGGTAATTTTCCCGGGGTACCGGGGTGAAATTCAAAACCACAATCAAGGTTTCATCGTCACTTTTGCGCATGTAACTGATGATGGATTGAGCGACATCGTGACAATCTATCCAGGCAAAACCTTGTTGTTCAAAATCGTATTGATACAAAGACGAGTGCTTTTTGTACAGTTTGTTCAGATCCCTTATCACCGATTGAATACCCTGGTGATTCGGGTAATTCAGCACATACCAGTCCAGTTGCTGGTCATGATTCCATTCATTACCCTGGCCAAATTCGCAACCCATAAACATCAGTTTCTTGCCGGGATAAGTGTACATGAAGGTGTAAAGCAGGCGCAGATTGGCAAAGCGTTGCCATTCGTCGCCCGGCATTTTGTTGACCAGTGAATTCTTGCCGTACACGACTTCATCATGGGAAAAAGGTAAAACGAAGTTTTCGGTAAAAGCGTAAAGCAAGCCAAAGGTCAACTGATCATGGTGATGCATCCGATAAACCGGATCAGTACTCATATAAGACAAGGTGTCATGCATCCAGCCCATGTTCCATTTCATTGAAAACCCCAACCCTCCCGTCCATACAGGCCGGGTAACCTGCGGCCAGGCTGTGGATTCTTCAGCCATGACCACGGTACCGGGATGTTGTTCGTGTACGATACTGTTCATTTCACGCAGAAAGGCAATGGCTTCCAGGTTTTCATTGCCGCCGTACTGATTGGGTATCCAGTCGCCTTCTTCGCGTGAATAATCCAGATACAGCATGGAAGCAACGGCATCGACGCGCAGACCATCGATATGATATTCCTCGAGCCAGAAAAAGGCGCTGGCAATCAGGAAGTTTTTGACTTCATTACGTCCGTAGTTGTAAATCAGGGTTCCCCAGTCCCGGTGTTCGCCCTTGCGGGGGTCTTCGTGTTCGTAAAGTGCCGATCCATCGAAGCGGGCAAGGGCAAAGCCATCCTTGGGAAAATGAGCCGGTACCCAATCCAGGATAATGCCGATGTTGTTTTGATGGCAATAATCCACGAAAAACCTGAAATCATCCGGTTTTCCAAAACGGCTGGTTGGCGCGAAATAACCGGTTGCTTGATAACCCCAGGAAGCATCCAGGGGATGTTCATTGACAGGTAACAGTTCAATGTGGGTATAACCCATTTTGACGACATACTCGACCAGTTGTTTGGCCAGTTCGCGGTAATTCAGGAAATTATCCAGATTGTCGCGTTTCCAGGAACCCAGGTGAACTTCATAAACTGACATGGGCTGATGCAGCCAGTCATGATTCTTGCGTTGTTCCATCCAGGTATTGTCTTGCCAGCTGTAACCGTCTTCTTTGATGACGATGGAGGATGTTTTGGGGCGAAATTCAAAAGCCTGTCCATAAGGGTCGGTTTTGACCATGACCGCACCACTGTGACGGTTGCGGATTTCAAATTTATAAAACAGACCGGCTTGCAGCCCGGGAACGAACAGTTCCCAGATACCGCTGCTTCCCAGGCTGCGCATCGGATGGCAGCGTCCATCCCAATGATTGAAATCACCGACGATGCTGACACGTTCCGCGTTGGGTGCCCAGACAGCGAACAGCACACCGTCTACATTGTCAATCGTGTGCAGATGCGCACCCAGTTTTTTATAGATGTGCCAGTGTTTGCCTTCACCGAACAAATGCTGATCAAAATCGGAAATTTGCGCATCAAAATCATAAGGATCGTAATATTCATGGCTGAAGCCGTATTTGTCTACCCAGTTGAGTAAATAGTGATCCCGGGCAAGATCGGAATCTTCAGCCGTGCAAATGAAAAAATCACTATTGGGGATTCGTTGAAAAGCGGGGCCTGTATCCGAATTCAGACAAACTGTTTCAGCATAGGGTAAATAAGCCGTAATCGTGGTCTTGCCGTTTTTTTGATGCTTGCCCAATAAGGCAAAGGGATCATGATGGCGGGCTTCGCTGATTTTGATCAAGTCATCATTCAGTTCAATTGGCGTTTCCGGAGTTATTTGCCGGGGCTGTTTAATTTGACGGCCTGTTTTTGAGACCGGCTGATTTTGTTTTGTATCGCTGATTTTTCCGGTATCGCCTTTTAGTTTGCTTTTGGATGGTTTAATCACTTTTCAATGCCTCAAATTAGTATAAAATGTCCCGTGTGCTGAATATTACCAAATTCATCATCTATTAGAACAGCAGATTCCACAAGGGGCTAAATCATGTCAGAATCGGAAAATCCACATGTCGAACGTTATATCAGCCATTTAACCCGTAATACCATCGCTTTGATTCTGGCCGGAGGGCGTGGATCGAGATTGAAAAATATGACGGATTGGCGGGCAAAACCGGCCGTTCCTTTTGGCGGCAAATTTCGCATCATCGATTTTCCTTTATCGAATTGCATTAATTCGGGAATACGAAAAATCGGTATATTGACCCAGTATAAAGCGGATTCATTAATTCGTCATGTACAAAAAGGCTGGGGCTTTCTACGCGGTGAATTCGACGAATATGTTGATTTGATGCCGGCGCAACAACGTCTGGAAGGCTCCTGGTATGAAGGAACCGCCGATGCGGTGTATCAAAACCTGGATATTTTACGCAGCCGCAATCCCGAGCATATCCTGATTTTGGCAGGTGATCATATTTATAAAATGGATTACGGAGCGATGCTGGCCGATCACGTTGAGCGGGAAGCGGATTTGACTATCGGTTGTATCGAAGTATCTCTGGAAGATGCCAGTGCCTTTGGCGTGATGCATGTCGATGAAAACAGAAAAGTGATCGATTTTGTTGAAAAACCGGAAAATCCTCCAGTTATGCCGGGCAAGGAGGATACCGCGTTGGCCTCGATGGGTATTTATATTTTCAATGCCGGTTTTTTGTATGAACAATTGATTAAAGACGCCGACACCAAAGGTTCGACCCGTGACTTTGGTCACGATATCATCCCTTCCGTGATCGACAAGTACCGGGTTTTTGCTTATCCGTTTCTGGATTTGCAAAGCGGTATGCAAAGTTATTGGCGCGATGTGGGTACCCTGGATGCTTATTGGGCGGCCAATATGGAATTGATTGGCGTCAATCCGGAGCTGAATTTATATGACAAGACCTGGCCCATCTGGACTTATCAGGAACAATCTCCACCGGCCAAATTTGTCTTTGATGATGAGGAGCGCCGGGGACTGGCCGTTGACTCAATGGTATCCGGCGGATGTATTATCTCCGGCGCCAAGGTTCGGCATTCGTTGTTGTTTTCCAATGTTCGGGTCAATTCCTATTCAATTTTACAGGATACCGTGGTGTTGCCCGAAACGGTTATCGGCCGCCATTGCCGTATTACCAAGGCCATTATCGAAAAAGGCTGCACGCTTCCAGAAGGTACGGTTATTGGTGAAAATCGTGAGGAAGATGAAAAACGGTTTCTGGTCAGTCCCGGCGGCGTAGTGTTGGTGACGACCGATATGCTGGGGCAGAAACGGCATTACGTAAGATAAAATCAAGGATACAGTTAGTGAATGATTCAAGCGACAGTCCCGATATGATTTTGCAACAGCGCCGGGCCGGTGTGTTACTGCATATTACCTCTTTACCCGGTTTGCATGATCAAGGCGATATGGGTGAGGAGGCATACCGTTTTATTGATTTTCTTGCCGAAGTTGGTGCCTCAGTCTGGCAAACCCTGCCGCTGGGTATGCCGCATGGCGATCGATCACCTTATCAATGCCTGTCGGCGCATGCCGGCAACCCGGAATTGATCAGCATAGAATGGTTGATCAAAAAGGACTGGCTGGATGAAGCCGGACTGCCTTCACTGGAAAACTGCCTTGATGATATAAAATTTCGCCATACCTGTTTTAAAACCTGTTTTCTGACCTTCAAGGAACGTGCTGATAAACAGGATATCCAGGCTTTTGAGAAATTCTGCCGGGAAAAATCCTGGTGGCTGGATGATTTTGCGTTATTTTTGACGCTGAAAAAAGAGTTTGAGTTTCTTGCCTGGTCGGATTGGCCGGTCAAATATAAAAATCGCGATGCAGTGGCTCTGGCCGAAGTGCGCAAGCGTCTGGCTTATTCGATTAAGGAAGTTAAATTCGAACAATTTGTTTTTTTTCAGCAATGGCATGAATTGCGTGAATATGCCCGCCAGAAAAATATTGCCTTGTTTGGTGACATACCGATTTTTGTGGCTTATGACAGCGCCGATGTCTGGGCCCATCGAAACAATTTCAAATTAAATGAAGACGGCAGCTTGCCTGTAGTTGCCGGTGTACCACCGGATTATTTTTCACAAACCGGGCAACGTTGGGGTAACCCTTTGTTTAATTGGAAATATTTGCAGGAAAACGGTTTCCAGTGGTGGTTGGATCGGATTCGTACCCAAATGCAGTTGTTCGATATCATCCGTATCGATCATTTCAGGGGGCTGCAAGCAGCCTGGGAAATTCCGGCGGATCAGGAAACCGCAGTCAATGGTCAATGGCTGGAAGCACCGGGTGAGGCCTTGTTAAACAAAATTCAGCAGGCGCTGGGTGCAGTTCCCTTGGTGGCCGAAGATTTGGGTATTATCACACCGGAAGTGGAAGCGCTACGGGATAAGTTCAACTTGCCAGGTATGAAAATTTTGCAATTTGCATTCAGCGGCGGTATTGATAATCCTTATTTACCGTTTAACTATCCACCCCATTGCGTGGTCTATACCGGTACGCACGACAATGATACAACCCTGGGCTGGTATGAAAAAATATCCGATCAGGAAAAACATTATGTACAGGAATACCTGAATCATCCACAGGACGAAATGCCGGCGGCTTTAGTCAATGCCGCCCTGGCTTCGGTTGCCAATCTGGCGATCATTCCGATGCAGGATATTTTAAAACTGGGTTCACAGCACCGCATGAATACACCCGGTACGACCGAAGGTAACTGGTGCTGGCGTTTTCAGTGGGAAAAATTAAGCGATGCGATGCGTAATGAGTTTGCCCATAATATTGGTTTGTACGGACGCCGGTTGGAGCCGGAAATATAAGAAGTTGTTTGGAAAATCCCGTTGCAGACCAGAAACATTCAAAATGTCGGGAATCTTTGTGGGTTATACTCCGCGTGTTCACGGATGCGGAAAATGAACCGACCACCGGGGCGCGAAACGCTTGTCACCTGGAATATTTAGATTGCGGGGGCAGCAGGCGGATTGAAGTCCTCAGGCATTCCGGCCGACGTCCAAAATTCCACAATCCTGTCTGCTAACAGACAGGCGTGGCCGCGTGCAATTAAACCTTGTCGGTATTTCGAGCGGTCAATGACATCCCTGTCACTGGATTCCGCTAGTTCGTAGATACCAGGCTATGGTACTGGCAAAAAACCCAAACGAAGCGGTCAATGACATCCCTGTCACTGGATTCCGCTAGTTCGTAGATACCAGGCTATGGTACTGGCAAAAAACCCAAACGAAGTGGCTTGCAATTAAAAAAATTACTTGTATAATAGCGTTTCTATTTCAAGGGGGGTCGTTAGCTCAGCTGGTAGAGCACCGCACTTTTAATGCGATGGTCGAGCGTTCGAATCGCTCACGACCCACCACGAATTATCAAAAAAACCAGCTAGTTAGCTGGTTTTTTTATGCCTGTGGTTTAGGCGGTATTTTTAATTACGCGGATTTTACGCGGCTTATCTTCACAAAGCTTTTCTACCGCTAGCAGTAGATTGTCCAATTCGGCCTTGCTGTAGTGGGTAGTTATTCGTCCCGATTTATGACCAAGAAGGTCTTGCCGGTCTTCATACGAAACCCCAGCCGCTCTTAATCGTCTGCCAAACGTGTGCCGCAAATCATGAACCCGGCAACAGCTCAGGTTTGCCCGTTCCCGCGCCTTTCGCCATGCTGAACCATTAATTCTTTGTACCGGTTCGCCTTTGTATGTGAATACAAAAAGCGGATGTTTGCCATGTTGCCGGTCAATAATGGATTTTGCAATTGAGTTTAGCGGTATTATGCGCTCTTCGCCGTTTTTTGCGCGATGATCGGGCAGGATAAAAGCGTTGTGGTGGTGAATTTCATCTTGCCATTGAAGTCCGGTAATTTCCCGCTCCCGGCATCCGGTATTAACCGCAAATAAAACCATATCCGCCAAATGTGGCGGCAATTCGGCCAGTAATCGCGCCTGTTCGTCCCATGAAATGGGGTAGGGTTTGCGCTGATTGGTTTTTAGCATCTTCAATAATGGAGCTTCGTTTAACCAGGTGCGCCCGTTGTCATCACGCCATAGCCTGGCGGATAAACCCAGAATACGACGGATAACAGCCAGATCACGGTTAATGGTACTTGCTGTTATCCCCGCTTCCCTGCGGTCGTTGATGAATTTTTCCAGCGTTCCCATGTGGATCAGCTCTAGCGGAAAATCGCCGATGTAGGGCATGACCGCTTTGAGCGTTACCGCGTCCCGGTCTAGGCTCTTTTTGGTTTCTTCGTTCAGGTATTTTGTAGCGGCTTCTATAAATGTACGCTGGCGTTTTTCACCGTGTACCAGTTCTTCGCGGAGCTCTTGAATACGACGGTTTAAATATCGCTCTGCTTCTTCGAGGTTGCCCGTTCCAGTGCTTTCGTAAAGTCTATGGCCTCTGATGATTTTGTTAATATGCCAGTATTGGCCCCGCTTTGTGAGACCCGGCGTTTTCTTCGACATGAGTCACGTTCCTTTTTCTGATTTTTACTTGGTTTCCCAACTCTGGTTTTATAATCATCCGCCCAGGCATCAAGATCAAGGCGGTCGAATGCTACACCTATTTTACCGATAGGCACTTCAATAAGACATGGCCGAACCTCATTATCAAACCGGTTTTTGTCCATCCCTAAATAACCTGGTGCATCCCTGTACCTAATGAATCTAGGCAAATGAATCATTATTGACTCCCGTTCTTTAAGCGTTTCTCAATTCGTGCTAATGCTCTGCCCTTCATGCCGCCCTCCTGTGTTCGATTGCTTTCAAGTGCTGTTCGATATATTCACGGTCCATTACCCAGTTATCGGTTTTAATATGTGCGATCACCAAGCTCTTGAACTCTTCATAATGGTCAAGTGCGCGCTGTTCGTCTGAGACGCAATGCCATGCTAATATCGCAAGTGCGAGTTGTGCAGGGCCAGAACCACCATAACCCCACTCGAATCCTGTAGGCGATTTATTGATAAGGTCAAGTCTGGTCGGTAACGGTTCGCCGTTCACTGTTACAGTGCAGCCGCTTTTTGTTCTTATTCCTCGGTAAATTTCAGTTGTCATTTTCTTGACCTCCCGCTTTGATAATCACATCGCGGCAACGTCTGGCCAGATCAGCACCTTCACCGCTGTTGTTCCTGATGCCAATACTGATTTGGTTGATAAATTTATTCTTACCGATTACTTCCCATTTGCCTTGTGTATGTTTCATGTTTATCTCCGAAAAAAATGCGCGTCCGTGCGCTGATGTGATGAAGTCAGTCTCCAGACTGACCGATGCAGATT
>CAZDXJ010000042.1:0-20567 GCA_964509475.1 uncultured Methylococcaceae bacterium
ATGGTGGAGGGGGGAGGATTCGAACCTCCGAAGGCGGAGCCGTCAGATTTACAGTCTGATCCCTTTGGCCACTCGGGAACCCCTCCAAACAGGAAGCACTGTATTATCTATTAAGCGCTACCAGTTGTCAAATTTAAATTTGTAAAAAATATCGAATCAATGCAATTGATTCATAAATTCATCAAGTTGGCCGGTGAACATTAAATCCCTGGCATTCAGCACCGGATCCAAGGCCCTGGCAATCTTTTCCCTGTCTGTTTTTGAAGGCTCGGACAAAACATAATCCGCCACATTGCCACCCTGACCAGGGCGCCCGATACCAACCCGCAAACGGTAAAAATCCTTACTCGCCAAATGCGTTATAATATCACGCAAACCGTTATGCCCCGCATGTCCGCCATCTTTCTTCAGCTTTACAATGCCAGCATCAAAATCCAGATCATCGTGGACGACCAATATTTCATCCGGGCTTATATTAAAATACCGCGCTGTTTTGCCAACCGCCTGACCGCTCCGGTTCATAAAGGTATCCGGCTTCAAAAACAAGACTTTCTGCCCATTTACTGGACAACTCGCCAACCACCCCTGAAACCGGCTCTGTATCGACCAGGCGAGCCCCAATTCACAAACCAATTCATCTAAAAACCAAAACCCGGCATTATGCCGGGTTTTTTCATAGTTGCGCCCAGGATTACCCAGACCAACAATCAATTTGAACATTAAGCACTCGCTCCGAATTATTCGGCCCCTTCCTCCGCTTCCTCGTCTCCGGAAACTGCGCCGCCTTTGGCAGGAGCAATCGATACGACAGGCAAGTCATGCTCATCACCCTGCATCAATGCAACAATATCGACCCCTGCCGGCAACTTCAAATCCGTCAAATGCACGGACTCACCAACGTCAATATCACTCAAATCCACTTCGATAAATTCAGGCAACTGCCCTGGAAAACAACTGATCTCGACATCAACCAGATTATGGGTAACGATACCGCCTTTTTTTGCACCAACCGAAGCCGCTTCATTGACAAAATGCACAGGCACATGAACGCGGATTTTGTCTTTTTTACTGACCCGCATGAAATCCATATGCAATATTTGCGCTTTACTTGGATGACGCTGCATATCTTTCAGGATAGCTTTTTCGACCTTGCCATCAATGACTACATCCAACACATGCGAATACACCGCTTCGGTTTCCAGATGCTTCATAACCTCGTTATGCTTCAAAACCAGCATCTCAGGAGCGCTCTCCCCCCCATAGATAACAGCCGGTATGCCGCCATTACGGCGTGCAGCTCGCGCACTTGCCTTACCTGATACATTACGGCTTTCAGCCACAAATTCAAAAACGTTTGACATCTTTTTGCTCCAACCCGAAAAAACGGGCACATCTATTTTTTTAATTCTGTTTCAATTTTAAATCCCATATGGGACTGCGCACGCGGACAACCTGGCCACCCGCTTATTTCACAACAGGATTGACACTAATCCACATACAGAGAACTCACAGACTCTCCAACCGCCATACGCCTGATGGTTTCCGCCAGCATTTCGGCAATACTTAATTGCCTGATTTTACCCAATCCCGCCGCCTGCTGACTTAACGGAATCGTATCGGTAACAACCAGCTCATCCAGAACCGAATCATTCAGATTAGCCAACGCCGAACCGGATAATACCGGGTGTGTACAATAAGCCACAACCTTTGTCGCCCCCCGTACTTTCAACGCTTTTGCTGCCTGACACAAAGTCCCTGCCGTATCCACCAAATCATCTATCATGATGCACGTCCTATCCTTGACATCACCAATAATGTGCATTATTTCAGCGACATTCGCCTTGGGACGGCGCTTGTCGATTATAGCCAAATCCGCATCATCCAGCCGCTTGGCAAGCGCCCTCGCCCTGACCACGCCCCCCACATCGGGCGACACCACAATCAGGTTTTCATATTTACGCCGCCAGACATCCCCCAAAAGTAATGGTGAAGCGTAAACATTGTCCACTGGCACATCAAAAAAACCCTGAATCTGGTCGGCATGCAAATCCACGGTCAGAACCCGGTCAGCACCTGCATTACCAATCATCTTGGCTACTAATTTTGCAGTAATGGGTACTCGCGCAGAGCGTGCCCTGCGATCTTGCCGGGAATACCCATAGTAGGGTATGACTGCCGTAATACGTGCGGCCGAAGCACGCCGAAATGCATCAATCATGACCAACAATTCCATCAGATTCTCGTTGGTCGGCGCACAAGTCGGCTGTATCACATAAACATCTTTTGCGCGCACATTTTCTTTAATCTCAAAAGCAACTTCCCCATCGCTGAACCTTCCCAAGGACGCCATACCCAGACGCATATTCAGCTTCCTTACCACACCTTGCGCCAAAGCCGGGTTAGCATTACCTGAAAACACCATTATCGGCGCATCATTCATCCAAGCGCTCCTGTTGAACCTTATCTTAACGGGGAAAAATGGCTGGGCCGCCAGGATTCGAACCTGGGTATGCGGGGATCAAAACCCCGTGCCTTACCGCTTGGCGACGGCCCATTTAAACTTTTAGTATGCTAACTCAATCCAGCCAATTGTTTTTGTAGCGGGGAAACATTAACGCCTCGAGTCAAATAGACTTCCCATTTTTTTTCTTGCAAGGCCGTATAAGCCTGCCGCGCCGTGCCCACATCCTCAAACCGGGCAAATACACACGCCCCGGTACCCGTCAACTGCACATTTCCGTATATGGACAAAGCATTCCAGGCATCTGCCACCTGTGGGTACAGTTTAAGCACGACATCCTGACAGTCATTTTCTGTTCGCCCTGCCATAAAATCGCCTATTGTGATCGATTTACTATTCCTTGTCAAATCTTCTGTACAAAAAACATCTTTTGTAACCACATGACAATCCGGCTTCAAAACCACAACCCATTGTTCATCAGGACTTATTTTTTTTAATTGCTCACCCACACCTTCAGCCCAGGCGCTATGCCCAAATACAAACACAGGCACATCAGCTCCCAATGAAACGCCCAATTGCATAAGCCTTTGCACAGACAAACCCAGGCCCCACAAATAATTTAACACTACCAATGTTGTCGCCGCATCCGAACTGCCACCACCCAAGCCACCTCCCATAGGCAGATTTTTTTCCACCTCGATACAAACACCCTTACGGCAACCCGTTTCAGCTTGTAACAAACGAGCCGCCCGTATTGTCAAGTCTTCCTCTTCAGGCACGCCCGGCATAACGGTTTTAAGATACACCCTTGCATCAGCTTCAGGATGAAAAGTCAACCAATCGCACAACTCGACAAATTGAAAAACCGTTTGCAGCAAGTGATAGCCGTCCTCACGGCGTCCGGTAATGCGTAACATTAAATTTAATTTCGCTGGCGCCGGCCATTTAAATGCAGCCGCCGAAAAATCAGCCTTTGCCTTGATCATTTAATTCCCATTGATCGATAACGAGTTTTAATTTGATATGTTTGTTGGTTATCACAATCTTATGCGGCATAAGCATATCGCTCACCTGCATGGATTGCAATACCAGCACATTCCATCCTGATTGCCTGAACCCATCCGGAATTTCCTCAAAAGCATGTTCAGGTTCCGGCAGACCCAACACCCAAAACGACAAATCCCGAACCGGCACAAACACCCCGAGCCACTGCCGTATCAATTCGTCAGGTTCACAAGAGGCGTTTCGCTCCTTACCACCTTTGTCAATAATGATGCAACCTGCCGACAAACTTATCGACACTGCACCTTGACCGAGAGGACCTGATAATTTTAATTGTTCCTGACCCCGCCAATGCCGCCAATCGATGTTTGCCGACCATGAATCTTGCTTGCCATGTAATGCCAAACGCCCATTAAAACGCCATTTTTCCAGGCCATACAAATACTGGCTTTGGGCACGTACATAGGGCCTGTCTGAAATCTGTAAACCAGAGGCACAAGCTGACAGCAAATTGCACAATATTATGCCGCACAGGGCATTCAACAACGCACGAGTCAACTTACTATAATTCTGGAAAACGTTTTTTCAGCGCCTGGAAAGACTCTGAATCGGTTGAATTTGGCAAGGCCTGTTCAAAAACCTTACGCGCCTCATTTTTCTTCCCTAAAACCCAGAGCACTTCAACCAGATGGGCTGCGACCTCGCCCCGGTCAATTTTTTTATAAGCCCTTTGCAAATATTCCAGCGCTTGCTCCAATTTGCCTTGTCGAAACAACAGCCAACCATAACTATCGATAATGACCGGCTCATTCGGTTCCAATTCAAGGGCACGCTGCAAATATTTTTCCGCTTCATCCAGTCGGCTGGTTCTGTCCGCCAGCGTATAACCCAATGCATTCAAAGCATTGGCATTATCCGGATGCTGTTGCAAAATAGCCTGCAAATCCGTCTCCAGCACATCCAACCGCCCCAAACGCTCAGCGACCAGAGCCCTCGTATAAAGCAATTCCTTCTGCCCAGGATTGTCCAACAAACCCTTGCTCAACAAATCAAACGCTTTTTGGTATTGTTTTTTGGCGTTATAAACCTCCGCCTCCATCAACAAAAAGCGCGCCGCATGTTCCGGCATATCATCCCGACCCTCCTGCAAACGAGCCAACGCCTGATCATAGCGCTTTGCGTCGATTAACGCCGAAACGGAAGCCGCCAACGCCTCGAATTTTAACGGTCCGGATGTTACCCTGTCGAACCAGACCAGCCCCTTGTCGAAATTACCCTCTTCAACCTCGATGCGGCCAAGATACAAATTCGACGGCATCTGATAACGGGGCGAAGCCAGTAACTGTTTAAACAGGGCACCTGCCTTCCCGTATTGTTTTAACTGCAAATAAACCAGAGCCAATGCATATTGGGTTTCCTGATCCTGAGGATTGTCTTGCAATATCGCCTCAAACACATGTACAGCCTGCTCAAGCTGATCAGACTTTATCAGCACATTGGCCAACAGTTTTTTCAATTGCTTGTTTTCCGGATCCTTTGCAATTGCAGCTTCTATCTCTTTTCTGGCCTGTTCAGGCGTTTGTGAAACCGCTGCCAGTTGCGCCTTGAACAAAAGCGCTTTGCTCCAGTCCGGCTGCAAAGCCAATGATTTTTCCACTTTTTCCCTGGCGACAAGGTTTTTGCCCATTTGAGCCGCCAATACCGCCTGTGCAAACGGTATACTGGCCTGCTCCGGATGTCTTGCAGACAAATCATTTAATACATCATCAAAAAAACCGGCCCGGCCTTCACTGCGCATGATTTTTACCAACTCCAGCACCATGTTTTCAAAGCCGGCTGGATCAGCGGCTAACAAATAATCCATATGGGTAACCGCACTTGACTTGTCTTCTCCCCGCAAAGCGGATAACAAGGCAACCTTACGCACCTCAAGATTATCGGGCTCTTGTTGCAACCATAACGCAATGGCTTCCTGGGTTTTTCGCTTATCTTTCAAAAACAACGCAATCTTGGCAGCCCGTTCAGGCAATCTGACATCATCAACCCGCTTGGCCGCACGTAAGTACCCCTCCAGGGCGATATCATATTGTTTTCTTTGCCCCGCCAATTCAGCAACCAACAACGTGTAAAGCACATCCGGATCGATTGCCGTATTCATTTCTTCATCGACAACCGGCTTGTCAACAACCGGCTCTTTAACCCTCTCCACCGGCTCGATGGCTTCATCGGTAACTTTATGTTGGTAAGAAATTACCGAACAACCACCCACTAACAATAAACCGGCAACTGCAATTATTTTTAAAACAATCAATTTGAACAATCCTATCAAACCAGTATTAACAAGCCTGAAACTTGAAAAATAAAAAATACGCAAAAACGCCACCTGCTATTCCATATGCAAAGAAGCTTCAAAAAGTCATAGATTAGCAGAAAAACCTTCATTCCTTCAGCCTTCATTTCATTATATTTTGATAAACTTTTTATTTTCCTTAAAATAAACGCCAACGACAATACAATTTCAGACAAAGTTCAAACACGCAACATGACCCTTCTTGCCGTTGGCATCAATCATAACACCGCACCGGTTTCATTACGGGAGCGTTTGGCATTCCCGGCTAACATACTGGCCAGCACATTGAAAGATCTGGTTCATATCCGTGAAATTACCGAAGCGGCAATTTTATCAACCTGTAACCGCACCGAATTTTATTGTGATCTGGACAGCTGCAACCGACAAGTCTTGATCGACTGGATTGCAGCCAACCGCAATCTGGAACCGAAAAAATTAGCGCCCTATCTGTATACCCACGTTGATAACGCAACCATCCGCCATATGTTTCGGGTGGCCTGTGGCCTGGATTCGATGATATTGGGAGAACCCCAAATTCTGGGACAAATGAAAACCGCCTACCAAACGGCCAGCGAAGCCGGCACCCTGGGAAAATATCTTGATCGGCTGTTTCAACATACTTTTTCCGCCGCCAAAAAAGTCCGTACCGATACCGCTATCGGCTCCAGCCCGGTTTCAGTCGCTTTTGCCGCTGTCCGTCTCGCCCAGCAAATTTTCGATCAACTCAGCCAGCAAACCGCTCTTCTCGTCGGTGCCGGCGAAACCATTGAATTAACCGCCCGTCATCTTCATCAACAAGGTATTGGCCGTATCATTATCGCTAACCGGACGTTTGACAAGGCGCATACCCTGGCCGGCCTGTTCGATGGCTACGCCATCGAATTATCCGAACTTCCAACACATCTGGCGGAAGCCGATATTGTCGTCTCTTCAACAGCCAGCACGCTGCCCATTCTTGGCAAAGGCAGCGTTGAAAGAGCGATCAAACAACGGCGTCATAAACCGGTGTTTATGGTTGATCTGGCCGTACCACGCGATATTGAACCTGAAGTCGCCGATTTGGAAGATATTTATCTTTATACCGTTGATGATTTACAAAATACAGTCAATGAAAACCTGGATTCACGCCGTCAAGCGGCTGAACAGGCCGAAGAGATCATCGATACACAGGTACAAACCTTCCTGGCCTGGTTGCGAGCCCAAAATGCGGGAGCAACGATACGTGATTTCCGCCTGAACGCTGAACAAGTTCGCGACGAAGTATTGACCAAAGCCTTGAACGCTTTACAAAATGGCGCCGATCCGGAACAAACATTGAACAAACTGGCACATACGCTGACCAACAAACTGATTCATACCCCCAGCATGCAAATCCGCCAAGCCAGTGTCAATGAAAGATATGATCTGATTGCCGCCGCCCGGGAAATTTTCAATTTACCCAATACACAATGAAAGCATCCATACAACATAAACTGGAAAACCTGGCTGAGCGTTTTGATGAGATCGCCGCCTTGCTGGCTATGCCGGAAACCCAAAATGATCAAAACAAATTTCGGGCTTTGAGCCAGGAGTACGCGCAAATCACCCCTGTTGTCGAGTGCTACAAAAACTATCAGCAAACCCGCGAACAATTGCAATCGCTCCAGGAACTGCTGGCCGAAGACGACCCGGAACTGCGGGAACTGGCCAAGGAAGAACTGTCCACGGCGCAAACGCAAATGAAAACCTTGCAAATGGAACTGCAAATTTTGTTACTGCCCAAAGACCCCAACGACAATCGCAATATTTATCTTGAAATTCGCGCTGGCACCGGCGGCGCCGAAGCGGCTATTTTTTCCGGCGATCTGGCACGCATGTATTATCGTTATGCGGAAAACCAGGGCTGGAAAATTGAAACCATCAGCGAAAACCCCGGTGAACACGGGGGTTACAAAGAAATTATCCTGCGCATATCCGGTCAGAATGTCTATTCAAAACTGAAATTCGAAGCCGGAACGCATCGCGTACAGCGAGTACCGGAAACCGAATCGCAAGGGCGCATACATACTTCGGCCTGCACCGTCGCCCTTATGCCTGAAGCCGAAGAAATCGACGCGATCGACATCAATCCGGCCGATTTGCGCATTGATACCTTCAGAGCTTCGGGTGCCGGTGGCCAGCATGTCAACAAAACCGATTCCGCGATACGTATCACCCATATACCTACCGGCGTCGTGGTTGAATGCCAGGATGAACGCTCCCAACACAAAAACCGTTCCCGGGCGATGAAATTGCTGCAATCGCGCCTGTTATCCGCGCAGCAGGAAAAACTTGCCTCGGAACACGCCGAAACACGTAAACTGCAAGTTGGCAGTGGCGACCGTTCAGAGCGTATTCGCACCTACAATTTCCCGCAAGGGCGCCTGACCGATCACAGAATCAATCTGACGCTCTACAAACTGGATGAGATCATGCAGGGTAATCTGGAACAAGTAATCCAGCCCTTGATTCATGAACACCAGACCGAATTGCTGACCCAGCTGGCAGGCGACTGACAGCACAACAACCCGTCCGGTTTAAATCAACCCACCCAATCCGGTTTATTTAAACCATTCCTCCGGTATTTATTTTCCGCTTTTGTCAATTTCCATCCTATATCAATGGCATAAAGATTTTCTATTCTGGCACAAGCATTGCCTTGTAATATTTTATTTACTTGAGATTGCCTAATGAACACTGTATTGCAAAATACCCCGGAAACAGGACTCGCCGGTTTAAAAAAACACTGGCGCGACGATTTAATCTCCGGCTTTCTGGTTTTTCTGATTGCCCTACCTTTATGTCTGGGTATCGCCATGGCTTCCGGCTTGCCGCCAATGGCCGGTATCCTCAGCGCTATCGTTGGCGGCATGCTGGTGTCACGCATCAACGGTTCCTTTGTAACCATCACCGGCCCGGCCGCCGGTTTAATCGTGGTCATTCTGGATGCTGTCGAAACGATGGGGCATGGCGACGCCATTGCCGGTTACCGTTATGCCTTGGCGGCGATTGTTATCGCTGGCCTGTTGCAGATATTGATGGGCGTTTTCAAGGTCGGCTCAATCACCGCCTTTTTTCCAAGTTCAGTGGTGCATGGCATGTTGGCGGCTATCGGCATCATTATCATGACCAAACAGGCTCATGTCATGTTTGGGGTTGTCCCTGAAGCGAGCAGTTTGTTTTCCAGCATGGCGCAAATTCCGCACAGTTTTATCAGCATGAATCTTGAAATTGGCGTCATTGGTATCGGTGGCCTGTTGTTACTGATTGCCTGGAACGCCATTAAAAACCCTTGGCTTAATAAAATTCCTGGGCCGATTATTGTGGTTTTGTTTGGTATCGGTCTAGGTCTTTTTTTCGATCTGGCCGACAAACATATTTATCATTTGCCCGAACAGCTTGCCCTGTTAAGCAAGGTATTTCCGAACGAAGGCAGTGTTGGTCCCGATTACCTGGTTGCTATCTCCAAACACTTCACCTCCAGCTTTTATTTTCCTGATTTTTCCAAAATCGCCAGCGTGGAATTCTGGATCGCCGTGATTAGCATCTGTCTGGTCGGCAGCCTGGAAAGTTTGCTGACCACGATTGCCGTTGACAAACTGGACCCTTACAAACGCCATTCCAATCTGGACAAGGATATTATGGGTGTTGGCACCGGCAACACCTTGTCGGGATTAATCGGCGGTACCGCGATGATTTCGGAAGTGGTACGTAGTTCAGCCAATATCAACAACGGCGCCAAAACCGGCTGGGCTAATTTTTTCCATGGTACCCTGATGCTGTTATTTGTTGTCTTGTTTCCGCAAGTCATCCATAGCATTCCACTGGCGGCACTGGCGGCATTACTGGTGTATACCGGCTTTCAACTGGCCGCGCCCAAGGAATTCATCAAAGTGCTGAAAATCGGTTCCGAACAATTTTTTATGTTCATTGTCACCATTATCAGCGTACTGGCCACCGATTTATTGATCGGAGTCGCTATCGGTATGGCCGTCAAACTGGCCATCCATATCCTGCGTGGCGTATGGTGGCGTAACCTGTTTAAAATTCACTTCAAGATTTATGAAGCCGCCGATGATGCCATTACCATCAAGCTGGATGGTTCGGCCTTGTTCACCAATTTTTTGCCGTTCAAAAAAGCCCTGGATAATTTGCCCAAAGGCAAAAAACTGACCCTTGATTTGACTAATGCCTATTTGATCGATCACACGGTGATGGAATATATCCACGACTTTATGCACGATTATGAAATATCAGGCGGTCGATGCGAACAGGTAGGCGATGCTATTCATACGTTTTCCGATCATGATTTAGCGGCACGTTTAATGACCGCTGACGAACGCAAAAAATAAGCTTTTCACCAACGGGAGTTCCCTTATGACGCTATCGCTCGCTTACGCTGCGGTATTATTCAGCTTTTTGTCCGGCTTATCGGCCGGAGCTGTGCGCTATCACCATCAAGTTGCACGACTGACGCACCGTGTATTGTCCAGAAAACCTGCCTGGCAACAGTATGTGGATGATTATCTGCAAGAGCCGTATTACCCGCAGCACATTCAGCAAATCACCTTCCTTTTACTGGGCATTGGCGGTGTTTTCGCAACCCTGGCCGGATTGCTGGTCATGGTTCAACAAACGGCATTGACTGATCAACTGGCTTTAGGCCTGCCCTGGCTGCCCTGGCATGTTCGCTTTGACAGCCTGTCGGGTTTGTTTTACCTGATTATCGGCATTGCGGTCATCGCGGTGAGTCTGTATGGACCGGGTTATGTAAAAAATAACGATGAACAACAACACCCTTTTGCCGTATTGGGTCTGTTCAGTGGCCTGTTTGTCGCCGGTATGCTGCTGGTTTTGCTGGCCGATGACGCTTTCTTTTTTATGATTGCCTGGGAACTGATGTCGGTAGCCAGTTATTTTCTGGTTGCCTTCCAGCACGAAAACCCGGCCAACCGCCGCGCTGCTTTTATCTATCTGATCATGGCCGAAGTTGGCGCCATTGCCATTATTCTGGGTTTTGGCGTATTGGCCAGTTTTGCCAGCGGTTTCACGTTTGATGAACTGCGTCAGGCGCCTTTATCTGAGACCTGGGCCAGTATTGCCTTTGTCCTGGCCTTGCTGGGTTTTGGCATGAAAGCCGGCCTGGTGCCAATCCATGTCTGGCTGCCCGAAGCGCATCCAGTCGCTCCTTCTCATATATCGGCACTGATGAGTGGTGTCATGTTGAAAGTGGCGGTTTACGGTCTGATCCGCTTCACTTACGATCTATTGGGCGATATCCAATGGCAATGGGGTCTGGTGCTGCTCATTATTGGTTCAGCCACTTCAGTGCTAGGCGTATTTTATGCCATCATGCAGCACAACCTGAAGCGTTTACTGGCTTATCACTCAGTTGAAAATATTGGCATTATTTTTATCGGCCTGGGTCTGTCGCTGATCTTTATCGGCAACGGTCATCTCCAACTGGGTATCGTCGGTCTGGTCGCCGCCTTGTTCCACACCCTCAATCACGCTTTGTTCAAAAGCCTGCTGTTTCTGGGCGCGGGCGGTATTTTGCATCAAACCCACGAAAGCGATATCGAGCATATGGGCGGCTTGATTCACCGCATGCCCAAAACGGCGGTTTATTTTTTAATCGGTTGCCTGGCCATATCCGCTCTGCCACCATTAAATGGTTTTGTTTCCGAATGGCTGACTTTCCAGGCCGCATTACAAACCGATATTCTTGACAATGGTATATTACGCAGCCTGATCCCAATCGCTGCCGCTTCCCTGGCTTTGGCCGCCGCGCTGGCTGCCGCCTGTTTTGTCAAGGTTTATGGCACGATTTTCCTGGGTTTGCCGCGTTCACGCCATTGCGCCAAAGCTGAGGAAATTCAGGATAAAGGGATATTCGCAGGCTTGGGTCTGCTGGCCGGTCTATGTTTTTTGTTCGGTGTTTTTCCGGGTTTGATCATCGCCTTACTCAACAATATCAGTGATCAATTATTGGGGCAAACCCTGCCCAATGCGGATGCCGCGCATTGGTTATGGCTGGCACCGGTATCCATGCAGCAGGCTTCTTACGCCGCCTTGTATGTCGTCATGGGTATGCTGATTGCCGGCGGCATCAGCTTCCGCTATCTGCGTCGCGACCCGGCGACGGCCAATCGCCGTTCCAATACCTGGGATTGTGGTTTTGGTGGCTTGACGCCGCGTATGCAATATACCAGTACCGCTTTCAGTATGCCGATTCGCCGTATTTTCGCACCGGTCTGGCAAATAGACGAACGTATTGACAAGCAACAGCAGGGTGCGATGGCGCAACAAGTCACCGATATCCATTACCAGCTCCATATTGAAGATCATAGCTGGATACGCCTCTATCATCCGATAGAACGCGGCGTCAACCGTCTCGCCCGCTTGATTGGGCGCATTCAGACCGGCAATATCCGGGTTTATCTGGGCTATTCCTTCGCTACCTTAATTCTTTTACTCTGGGTGATCAGCTGATGAACTGGTTTATCGCAATACTTCAAACCCTGTTATTCATGGCTTTGGCGCCACTATTGGCCGGCTGGATAAAATGGTGCAAATGTTTCCTGCAGAACCGCAAGGCGCCTCCTTTGTGGCAGCCTTATCAGGATTTATGGAAACTGACCCATAAACAACCGGTACTCTCGGACAAGGCTTCATGGTTGTTTATTATCGCACCTTATATTATTTTTTCGGCGACTGTACTGGCTGTCAGCGTTGTGCCCTTGATTGCCGTCAACTTACCCACATCTGCTGGCGCCGATGTCATTGTTCTGGTCGGTTTTTTTGCCATTGCCCGGTTTTTCCAGGCGCTGGCCGGCATGGACATTGGTACCGCGTTTGGTGGCATGGGTTCTTCCCGGGAAATGACCATCGCTTCACTGGCCGAACCGGCCATGCTGATGGCGATCTTCACCCTGACCATGACCGCATCGACAACCAATTTGTCGCTGGTCATCAATTATATTCTGGAACAAGGTGTGGTTTTGCGGCCTTCGCTGATTTTCGCCCTGTTTGCCTTGATTTTGGTCACCATTGCCGAAACCGGCCGTATCCCCATTGATAACCCGGCCACACATTTGGAATTGACGATGATTCATGAAGCCATGATTCTGGAATACAGCGGCCGCCATCTGGCCCTGATTGAATGGGCCAGTCAACTCAAACTGATGCTGTATGGCGTTTTGATCGCCAATATCTTCTTTCCCTGGGGCATTGCCGACTCGCTGTCTTTGAGCGCATTGGGCGATGGCTTGTTGGCTATTGTCGGCAAATTGGCATTTCTGGCCGTGTTACTGGCCTTGTCGGAAACCTTGCTGGCGAAAATGCGTTTGTTCCGGGCGCAGGAATATCTCAGCTTCGCTTATTTGCTGGGATTACTGGGCTTGTTAAGTCATATTATTCTGGAGGCATTGCTCTGATGAACCTTGAATCGTTTAATCAATATACCCAAATCATATTGTCACTGGCGGCATTGATTACCTTGATGTCCTTTATCATGCTGGGTCAGGGGCGTTTGTTACGCCTGGTGTTTGTCTTTGCCGTGCAAGGGCTGTTGTTGGCATTAGCAACCGCCATCGCCGCCCACAGCCTGAATAACAACCATCTGTACATCTCGGCAATCTTAACCTTGGTTCTCAAGGTTCTGTTCATTCCCTGGATGATCCGGCGTCATGTTCTGAAACTGGATCTGCACCGGGACATCGAAGCCTTGAATAATAAGACCCTGGTCATGCTGGGCGGCGCCAGTCTGGTCATCTTCAGCTATTATGTGCTGCACCCGATTATGCAAAATGCCACGTTCGTCCTGGTGAACGCCCTGGCACTCAGCCTGGCGGTTGTCCTGCTTGGCATGTTGCTGATGATTTCACACCGTCAGGCCATTGCTCATGTGGTGGGTTTCATGTCCATCGAAAACGGCTTGTTTTTTGCCGCTATTGTTTCAACCAGTGGCATGCCCTTGGTCGTTGAACTGGGCGTTGCCTTCGATGTCCTGGTCGCCGCCGTATTGTTTGGCATATTTTTCCTGCATATCAGTCACAGCATTGATTCACTTGATGTTGACCGGCTCAACCGTTTAAGCGAGGTGGATCAATGATTCCGGCATATTTACTGCTACTGGTTCCACTGTGCGGAATCGTCTATTTCGCCTTGACCGGCCACAAAGAAGAAATTGGCCGGCAAAATGTCTGGTTCAACGCCGTCGCCCTGTTTTTGTCACTGTGGCTGGCCATCAACGTTTATCGTTCGGGTACGATTTTATCCTCCGATCTGTATTTTATCGTTGATCCGTTTAATGTTTATTTGTTGGTACTGACGGCTTTTGTCGGTCTGACCACCTCGATTTTTTCCGCGCCTTACATGGCGCACGAAAAAGAACTGGATAAATTGAACGACAAACGCCTTAAATTGTACTATTCCATGTACCAGGGCTTTATGTTCGCCATGTACCTGGTACTGACCACCAACAACATGGGCATCCTGTGGGTGGCGATGGAGGCGGCGACCCTGGCCACGGTCATGCTGGTCAGTCTTTACCGTACCCCGGAATCCATCGAAGCGGCCTGGAAATACTTTATCCTCTGCGGTGTCGGTATTGCCCAGGCCCTGTTTGGCACCATCTTGCTCTATTATGCCGCCATGCAGATCAGTGACATGGAAAATGCCCTGATGTGGTCGGTGTTGTTCGAAAATGCCAAACAACTGCGACCGGACATTTTGCAAATCGCTTTTGTCTTCATGCTGGTGGGTTACGGTACCAAAATCGGTCTGGTTCCCCTGCATAACTGGCTGCCGGATGCTCACTCGGAAGGCCCGACCCCGATGTCGGCGGTTTTATCCGGTTTGTTGCTCAATGATGCCCTGTATGCAGTCGTGCGTAACAAAATGCTGGTCGATGGTGCCAGTGACAGCAATATGGCCGGTTACCTGATGATGGGCTTCGGTCTGTTATCCTTTCTGGTCGCGGCGTTTTTCCTGCACCGGCAAAAAGATATCAAACGTCTGTTCAGCTATTCCTCGATTGAGCACATGGGTGTCATGACTTTTGCCTTTGGTATTGGCAGCCCGTTTGCCACTTTCGCCGCCTTGCTGCACATGACCGTGCATTCCTTGACCAAATCGGCGATCTTTGTCACCGTCGGTCATGCCGCCCAGGTTGCCGGCACCCAGAGCATCGATAAAATACGCGGTTTGATTCATACCCAGCCCAAAATCGGCTGGGGATTGTTGATCGGTACGGTCGCCATTGCCGGCTTTCCGCCTTTTGGCGTTTTCAGCAGCGAATTTCTGGTCTTGCTGGCCACAATGCATTCCTATCCCTGGTTGACTCCGTTTCTATTGCTGGGCATTGGCATTGCCTGCGCCGGTTTGTTCCGCAATGTGCAACCCATGGTTTATGGTAAACGACCGGAAGGTCAGCAGGCTATCCGGGCCAATTTATGGCCGGTCATGATTCATTTGGGACTGGTACTCTGGTTCGGTCTGGCAATTCCAAATTTTCTGGCCGACTGGTTTACCCAGGCAACGATTCTAATTTCAGGGAGCGCCCCATTATGAGCGAAAATCAAAATCATTGGCTCGATGCCTTGCAAGAACGATTGCAAGCCGCATCCATCAGCATCGACAGCCAAACCCAAATCCAATGGCCACACTGGCATATTGGCTCCAAAAACTGGCAGGATTTTGCCCGCATTGCCTGTATGCAACAATTGCGCTGGGTTGCGGGCTGGGCCGAACAGCGCCAGGAGCAACTGTGGATTCATGCCTGTTTTGCCTCAAAACAGCAGGGTTATTTATGGCTGACAACCAACGTTCCTGTAAAACACCCGGAATTACCCTCACAAGCGGTTATCTATCCGGCCGCTAGTCGTAGTGAGCGCCACAGTCAGGATATGTTCGGCATTCATTTCAGCGAACATCCCGATCCCAGGCCCTGGCTTCGGCAACAAGCCTGGGGCAGGCACCAATATCCGTTGCGCAAGGATTTTCCGGTACAAGGCCACCCACCGTCCATTACCCCGGGCGATCTGGACTACGCTTTTGTCAAGGCTCGCGGCAGTGGTGTTTATGAAATCCCGGTTGGGCCGGTACACGCCGGTATTATCGAGCCGGGCCATTTTCGCTTCCAGGCGGTCGGCGAAACCATTTTAAATCTGGAAGAACGCCTGGGTTATGTGCATAAAGGCATCGAAAAGATCGCCGAAGGTCGTACCCCGGAACAACTGCTCAAACTGGCCGGACGTATTTCCGGCGACAGCACTGTCGCCCACAGTTGGGCCGCCTGCCGGGCCATGGAGCAAGCTGCAGCAATCAACATTCCGCAACGGGCAGCATTTATTCGCGCCATCCTGTGTGAACGCGAACGCATTGCCAACCACCTGGGGGACATTGGCGCCATTTGCAACGATGTTGGTTTTGCTTTTGCACAAATGCAATTCACTCGCCTGCGTGAACAATGGTTGCGCAGTCAGGGGACTGTTTTCGGACATCGCCTGCTGATGGATTGCCTGCTGCCAGGTGGCGTCAAAACGGATCTCGATGCCAGACAGATCAAACGTCTGCTGCGGGACACCGAGGAATTACGCACCGAACTGAATGAAATCATTCCGGCTCTGGATCTCAATTCCTCATTGGAAGATCGCCTCTACACAACCGGCTTTCTGTCTGAGCAAACCGCTGCCGCATTGGGTGCCGTAGGTTATGTCGGCCGCGCCAGTGGCCAGAATTTTGATGTGCGCCGCAATGCACCCTACACTCCCTATGATCAACTCAAATTCAAAGTTGTCTGGGAAACCCAGGGCGATGTGGCATCGCGTTTCTGGGTGCGGGTCAAGGAAATTTTCGCTTCGATAAAATTATTATCCCAGATGCTGCAACAATTACCCGGCGGCGATATCAGCACAACCTGGAAAACCCCTGCTGAAAACAGTACCGGACTGGCGATGATTGAAGGCTGGCGCGGTGAAATCATCACTTATGTGCGTTTTGGCAGTGAACAAAAGATCAGCCGGTTTTATGCCCGCGATCCCAGCTCGGTCAACTGGCCGACCCTGGAAAAAATTGTCCTGGAAAACATCGTTCCGGACTTTCCGGTTTGCAATAAATCCGTCAACGGCTCTTATTCCGGCCACGACCTGTAAGGATAAAGAACATGTTAAGACTTTTTGGCAAAACCCTGAAAACCGGTATCATTACTGAACGGGTAAAAAAACCCAAAGCCGACGAACTGGAGTCGCTTGGCATCGAAGTGAAACGTCACATTGACAAATATTTTCGCGGCAGCCTGGCGATTCGCGAAGTGGATGCCGGCTCCTGCAATGCTTGCGAGTTGGAAATCCACGCCCTGAACAATCCATTTTATGACGTGGAGCGCTTTGGTATCCATTTTGTCGCTTCACCCCGGCATGCCGATGTATTACTGGTAACCGGGCCGGTATCGCGGCACATGCAAACCGCCCTGCTGCGTACTTATGAGGCGACACCGAACCCAAAATGGGTCATCGCAGTCGGTGATTGTGCAGTTTGTGGCGGTGAATTTGGTGTTTCTTACGCCAGCTGCGGCGCGGTTGCCAATGTTATCCCGGTCGATATGACCATTGTCGGCTGTCCCCCAACACCCGAGATTTTATTGAAAGGGTTACTGGCCTTGATGAAAAAATAAATCTCGTAATGGCTCGCTCTCCATGCCTTGTTGGCATAGGCGGTGGCATTCTTTTGCAAACAAGCCGATATCCTCCAAAGTAAAAGGCGAGCCGTTACTTTTGTGATTCATTAATTTAGAATCCTTTTACAACATTACATCGCCAGCAGATTCAATAATGGTTATTTATGCGCCATTTGTTACTTAGACCGATTCTTATCATCAGCATTGTGCTGGGATTGTTTGTCATTGGCGAAGCCATAATCATTGGCGGTTTGACCTGGCGCAATCACCAGCGGCTGAAAATCCTGGAACAGGATATTCGTAATGGTCACCAACTGGAAAGCCGGCTTTTTGTTTTACTGCATAGAGGGATAGACAATAACCAGGCTTTTTATGGCACCGAAAAAACAGAAGAAATCACCGATATTGAGCAATTACAGGAACAACACCCCAATCTGGAACAAACTCTGTTGATTGCCAAAAAAATTTTTTCAGGGCGTGCCCGCAAGGAAGAAAGACTGTTAACCAAAATAGCTGAAGACAGCCAGCTGGAATTTAAACTGGCTTTAATTTTGCCCGTTATTTTGTGTTTCATCCTCTATTTTACGGGTCATTATTTTTTCAAAAAAAATGTTCTCGCCCCCCTGGATTCGTTGAAGGAACTTCTGCAAATGCTGGCGCGTGGCGACCGCCAGCCTATTCGACAGCAAACCGCCGACCCGGTCATGCGGGCCTTGTTTGATAATTACAACCGCCTGGTTATACGCCTGACCGAACTGGAAAAAGAACACCTGGACTACACCACGCAGCTAGAACAAAAAGTGCGGCAGACCACGTCGGCATTGCTGGAGCAAAGCCATCAAATTGCCCGTAGTGAGCGTTTATCAGTGGTCGCAGAACTCGCCGCCAGCACTGCGCACGAATTACGCAACCCATTGGCTGGTATACATCTGGCGTTGGAAAATATTTTGCAAGAATGCAATGACACCGATCTGCATACCCGTCTCAATGCGGTCAACGACGAAGTAAAACGCCTGACCCAGCATTTGAATGATTTACTGGCTTTGACACGCGCTTCTTCACATCTTCCCGAAACCGTCGATATCAACCAGATTTGCAATGAACTGAGGGATTTTCTCAAATACCAGATACCGAAAAACATTAATCTGGAATACGATATTGAACCCAGCCTGCAAGTGCGTCTGCCGCTTACCGAATTTCGTTTGGCTCTGCTCAATCTGCTTTTGAATGCAATTCAAGCAATAGGAAGCCAACAAGGCCATATCCAGCTGTGCATTCATCGCCGGCAAGAACAGATTAATATCCTGATACAAGACAGCGGCCCGGGATTTGCCGAAACCTTGTTACATAACGGCATCCGCCCCTTCGTCAGTTTGAAGGAGCAAGGCACCGGTCTGGGTCTGGCCACGGTACAGCGTTTCATCAAATCGCAACAAGGCACGATCCGCTTGTATAATAACGAGCAAGGTCATGCCTGTGTACTATTAACCCTGCCAGCTCTGATGTCATGAAAGACTGTCTGCTGATTATCGAAGATGAAAACCTGCTGGGCCAGGAACTGCAACGTTTTTTCGGAAAACAAAACTGGGAAGTTGAATGGGTCACCTCACTTGCCAGTGCGCGTCAGATATTATTGCAACAAAGCATCGACCCGATTGTGGTCTTATCCGACATGAACCTGCCGGACGGTAACGCCCTGGATTTTCTCGAGACCATGCCAGACCCTGCCATTGAAGGCATTGAATGGTTATTTTTAACCGGTTACGGCAGTATCGCGGATTCGGTACGCGCCTTGCGCCTGGGCGCTTTCGATTTTATCGAAAAACCTTGTGATCTGCATCGTTTGAATCTGCAAATTGAAGGCGCTGCCCGCAGCGCCAAAGCCCAACGCCGGTTATTGCAAGAAACCCGCAACAGCCACAAAAAATACTCGCCCCAAACTCTGCTTGGTCAAAGTCAGGCCAGCAAAACCCTGCGGGCGATGCTGGATAAAATCGCCCAGGTGCCTTTTTCCAGCCTGATCATCACCGGCGAAACCGGCACCGGCAAAGGACTTATTGCCAAGATTCTGCATTACAGCGGCAAACGCGCGACCGCACCGCTGGTGGAAATCAATTGCGCCGCCTTGCCCCACGACTTGCTGGAATCAGAATTATTCGGGTTTGAAGCCGGCGCTTTTACCAATGCCAAAAAAAGGCATCGGGGACTTTTTGAGCAAGCCCATCAAGGCACGCTGTTTCTGGATGAAATTGGTGAGCTGGAACTGGATTTGCAGAGCAAACTGCTAAAAGCCGTCGAAGAACTGAAAATCCGGCGACTGGGCAGTGAAACCGAAATTGAAGTGGATGTGCAGATTATCGCCGCAACCAACCAGGATATTGCCCGCCTGGTCGAGGAAGGCAAGTTCAGAAAGGACCTTTATCACCGTCTCAGCGTATTGACGGTCAATATCCAGCCTCTCAGCGATCGCCTCGAAGACCTGGACGAACTCGTGCCTGCCATTATCAATGAATTTAACGCCAAATCCGGTAAAAAGGTCAGTACCCAATTGCCCGACCAAGCCTGGCAGTATTTGAAACATTACTCCTGGCCCGGCAATGTCCGTGAACTGCGCAATGTCATCGAACGTTGCGTTCTATTAGCCGAAGATCAAAATTTTCCAGTGCAATGGCTGCAATTGCCGGACCGCCATGCCCCGACCCACAAAACCAACGGCTTACCGGAAGAAAACAACAAATTATTGCAGATCCCTGGACGGTTCTTTAAGTCTTCAGGAAATGGAAAAATTCATTCTGCAACAGGTTTTACAACTGACCGGTAACAATGTCACCGCCGCCGCCCGAATGCTTGGCTCAACACGCGAAACGCTGCGTTATCGGGTGCAAAAATATCATCTTTAACCCTGTCTGCCGCCAAAAAACTACGCCAACTGCTAAAACAACCCGAACTCGAACTGCTGCTTACGGTCGGTTGCACAGTTCCGGCATTACAATACAGCCACCTATACTACCCCAAGAAAAAGGACAAAATAAATTTTAAATTATTACAATACAGCA
>CAZDXJ010000043.1:0-20306 GCA_964509475.1 uncultured Methylococcaceae bacterium
TGCAAGCCCAGCCCTTCCGTGGAAGGGCTGGGCAAGCCTGATAAATCAACAACCTACACCTGCTTTTCAGAGGGAGTGAGTAGATACAATGGATAAATGTTTATCATGCAAGGTGCGCACAACATTGGTTCGTAGCAAAAGAGCAACGAACCAATGTTGTGCGCAATTTACCTGTAATAAATTGTATTTTAGGGTTAAGTCTTTTAAATTCAATGGTTTGTTTTTATGGCATAAAAGCTGTATGATTTTTGTAAATGTCGTATTATCGCGACATGTTGTATTTTTGCAACATCTGGTCTGGTATTTGGATCATCTGGCATCAATCAGCGTATTGCTTGGTGTCATCTATATACTTAGATTTGTACGGTGATAATTATAAGATTTTTACATGAAGGGGCTATACCTATGCTTAAACAAACCAAAAAACACCAAACCTTGCAACTGGCCTTATGTGGTGCAGCACTCTGTTCCTCGCTGGCGCATGCGGATAACGAAGGCCTAATCAAAAGTTTGACGAATTTCGATATTAACGAGACCTCCATATTAAAAGCCAATGATGTTCAGCTCGGTGGCTGGGTTGAGGCCGGTATCGCCGGCAACCCGGATGATCCGGCAAGCCGTTTCAATGGCCCTGTAACTTTCAGTGATCGTGCCAATGAATTCAATATGCAGGAACTGTATTTTTTCATTGAAAAAGCGGTTAATGCGGAAGGCAGTGATTGGGATTTTGGTTTCCGTGCCGATGTGTTGTACGGAACCGATGCGCGTTTTTCACCAACGGCTAATCTGGATGACAAGCTGATTTCCGATGCCAGTTCACGTTTTTATAAACTGGTATTTCCACAAACCTATGTTGAAGTGTTTGCACCGATTGGTAACGGCATCACCACTAAAATTGGTCATTTTTATACCATTATCGGTAATGAAACCGTAACGGCACCGGATAACTTCTTTTTCTCGCATGCTTATACCATGCAATATGGCGAACCCTTTACCCATACCGGTTTGTTAATGTCTTACCCTGTCAATGACAATATCAGTATCAGCGGTGGTGTGGTCAGTGGATGGGATTCGTTTTTTCAGGAACCGGCCAATTTTCTGGGTGGCGTCAGTTATACCACCGATGATGAGAAAACTTCGGTCGCTTTCTCGATGGTCACCGGCGATGTTGATAAAACCGATAAACATAACCGTACCATGTACAGTATTGTGATTAATCATGACATCCTGGATAATCTGCACTACACATTCCAGCATGACATGGGCATCGAGGAAAAATCGACTACGACCCCAAGCAATACAAAATGGTATGGCATCAACCAATATCTGACCTATGATATCAATGATGATCTGGGGGCGGGTTTGCGTTTTGAGTGGTTCCGCGATGAGGGCGGTACCCGGGTTACCGGTGCCAGCGATCATTTCTTTGCGCTGACGGCGGGTTTGAACTGGTCGCCACTGAGCTGGTTAAAGGTTCGCCCTGAAATTCGTTATGACTGGAGCGACAGAACCAATGCCTATAATGATGGCAAATCCAGCGATCAAGTGTTGATTTCAGCGGATGCGATTATCACTTTCTAAACCGGGAACCGCTTACACGCTTGTGCAGTACCCGTTTTTCTTTGCCGAGACATCGTCAGGTGGTCGGTAAATATAGTGCTATAGCGGCGTTATTTATACCCGTAAAACAGCCGTCAAAAATCCGGGGAACAGAGTTTTAAGCCACTCTGATTCTCCGGGTTTTTTATTCAGGAGTTTTCCATATCCAGGCCAAACCCCAGGTCAATATAATAGTCCTCGAACAACGGAAGCTGCAAGGCATCAAAACCCGTTCGGGTTTCGATATCCTCGATAAGACTCTGTAATTGTCCGTTGTCTGCCGCGACGATGACAAACCAGAGATTGAAAGTATGTTCCCGTTCGTAATTATGGTTGACTTGTGGGTAACGGCTAATGATTTGAGCGACATTCGACAATGAATCTGCGGGTATGGCCATCGCCACAAGCGTGCTGACACCAATGCGGTTTGGTGTGATAACAGGTCCTATGAGGCTGATATAATTGTTTTCAGCCAGTTCCGTCAGGGCGGATAATACCTCTTTCTCGGCTACGCCCAAACTATCCGCTATATCCCGATAAGGTGTCTGCGATAAAGGGAAACCTTGCTGGTAATCATTAAGCAATTGTTTTTGTAACGGCGTCAGTATCATGTCGGTTTGTCAACAAAGTTCATGACTTCCTGCCACCAAGGCTCATTTGCTGATTTCGGCCAGTCATTGTGTCCTGCATTATGGAAAGTCCACAGTTTTTTATTTGTCGTCAAGGCATCGAATAAGCTGAGGCTGTGTTTGTTCGGTACGATCCGATCCTGGTCGCAAAGCAAGACAGCGATCTTGCCCGTAAAATGTTTCAGGTTATTGACGTTATCAAATTTGTCCTTGACCAGTAGTGCCGCAAAAAGAAACCAGTAATGGGTTTGGGCCACGCGTGGCATAGTATCAAAGGGTGTCAATAAAACCAGGCCGTGAATGGGAAGGGGTTTGCTGTTGATGATTCCTGATACAATCCCGCCGCCCAGGGATTCCCCCCAGAGGAACAGCGGTTCGCCAAATTGGGTCAAAGCGGTTTCTACCGTGGCGATACCATCATTTATCAGTATCTGCTCCGAGATAGCACCGGTTCTGCCACCATATCCGGGATATTCAGCAACAATGACGCGATATCCCAGGAATTGCAAGGCATCAAAGTAATAGCTTCGATCAATTGCCGAACCCGCATTGCCATGAAAAATTATGATGGTCCCTTTAGTGGGCTGCAATGCCCCTGTTTTTGTCAATCCACGGTAGTCTGTGTCAGATGGCCAGGCCTGGAGATGAGATTGGGAAACAAGCTGTTGATATTTTGCAGCAGAAAAACGCTCTGGAAAATACATCAATTTCCGTTGGTACAGGAATGCGATGAACAGAATAATCAAATACATGAATAATGTAATCATAAGGCTTTCTGTTTTTGTTGACCGAGGTGTTTGGTGGAATACAGAAGGCAATTAAATTCCAATGGCTATGAAAAATTGTACTGGATAAAGTGGAATTATACTGTTTATATTCAGAAATATTCCAATGTAACCTGGCTTATGCGTAGGATAATGATCATGGTATTTGAAACAGAGGGGGTGAATTAAGCAATGAGAAAAAATTTTATCGTATCGAGTTGCGTTGCATTATCACTCACGATAACCGGCGGGATTGTTTATGCTCCGGTCTTGTGGGGTTTGCTGTTGATTTTGCCGCTTGTTCTGTTAGGTGTTTATGACATGCTACAGACAGAACACAGCCTATGGCGGAACTATCCGGTTATTGGGCATATGCGCTGGCTGATGGAAGGTATCCGGCCGATGATTCAGCAATACTTTGTTGAATCCGATATTGACGGTGCACCTATTAACCGGATATTCCGTACCGTAGTGTATCAGCGTGCCAAACGGGAAATGGATACCGTGCCCTATGGCACCAAGTTCAATGTTTATAAAGCAGGGTATGAATGGATAGGCCATTCGCTGGCGGCAAAAGATTTGCAGGCTATCGACAGCGATATACGCGTAACTATTGGCGGCAAGGATTGTCACCAACCTTACTCTGCAAGTTTATTGAATATATCGGCGATGAGTTTCGGTGCTTTGAGTTCACATGCGATTATGGCATTGAATGGCGGCGCCAAATTAGGCGGTTTTGCCCATAATACCGGAGAGGGCGGTATCAGTCGCTACCATCTGAAATATGGTGGTGATTTGATTTGGCAGATCGGAACAGGTTATTTTGGTTGCCGAAGTGGCGATGGTCGGTTTGATGAACATTGTTTCGCTGAAAAGGCCCGGTTGCCTGAAGTGAAGATGATTGAAATCAAATTATCACAGGGCGCGAAACCCGGGCACGGTGGTTTGCTTCCGGCGAGCAAAAATACTCCGGAAATAGCCCGGATAAGGGGGATTGAGCCTTATACACGGGTCGCTTCGCCGGCGACGCATTCAACATTCAGTAATCCGGTCGAGTTAATGCTTTTTATCCGCAAACTGCGGGTTTTGTCTGAAGCCAAACCCATTGGTTTCAAATTGTGTATTGGTCAGCGCAGTGAATTTATCGCTCTGTGTAAAGCGATGCTGGAAACCGGCATCAAACCGGATTTTATCACGGTTGATGGTGGCGAGGGCGGAACTGGAGCGGCGCCTCTGGAATACAGTAATTCTATCGGTATGCCATTGATGGATGCTCTGGCTTTTGTCAGTGATTGTTTGATTGGTTTCGATTTGAAAAAGGAAATTAAAATTATCGCTTCAGGCAAGGTGTTTACCGGCTTTCATCTGGTCAAGCGTTTAAGTTTGGGTGCCGACCTGTGTAATAGCGCCCGCGGGATGATGCTGGCTATGGGCTGTATTCAATCTTTGCAATGCAATGCGGATACTTGCCCAACCGGTATTACCACCCAAAGGCCCGAACTGGTTCAAGGTCTGGATGTCGCTGACAAACGGCAACGGGTTGCCAGTTTTCATGCCGAGACATTGCGCAGCGTGGCTGAAATCCTGGCGGCGGCGGGTTTGGATAATACCGAAGAATTAAACCGCAGGCACATTTTTCGGCGTATCAATCAAACCCAAATTTTGCGCTACCAGGATATCTACCCCCCTTTAACCAAAGGTTGTTTGTTGGCCGGCCCGATACCGGCAGATTTTGTTGATGATATGCAGCAAGCCAATGCGCAGATGTTCGCGGCGGTTAGCTGTGATATTGATTGATGGAATGGTTTTTAGGGATAGTATGATTTCATACCATACCATTTTGTATGCTGATTCAACACTTTTATCCAGGTCGCTATTAAACCCGTTCTTTGTTTCGCAACAGAACGTTTATAAGTCACCGTTGTCTGCAAAAAACAAAGGTAGGTACAATTATAGGTACAATGTTTGTTTTAGGGGAAATATTATGGATGCAATGAGCTATTCAGCTTTTAGATTAAATTTGGCGAGTACCCTCGATAAGGTGAATGAGGATCATAAACCCGTCTTGATTACCCGTCAGAATGGAAAGCCGGCCGTTCTTCTCAGTTTGGAAGACTTTCATTCTTACGAAGAAACATTTTATCTGATGACTAGCCCCAAAAATGCTGAAAGATTAAGTGAGGCTATCAATCAGATTGAAGCAGGGAATGCCAGACATCACGACCTGATTGTTGAATGATTTTATCGTGGGCGGATTATGCCTGGGAGGATTATTTATATTGGCAGCATACAGACAAAAAAATTTTGAAACGTATAAACCTGCTGATTGATAATATCAGAAGGCAACCCTTTGATGGTATAGGTAACCCAGAACCATTGAAACATCATTGGTCTGGGTATTGGTCAAGACGTATTAATCGGGAACATCGATTAGTGTACAAGGTACAAGATGAGTCCATTATTATTGTTCAATGCCGTTATCATTACTGACAACATTTTGACAGGGTTTTGTCGGGTTGATGAAATTCCGGTTAGGTCTTTATTTTATAGGAGGCTGGGGAGTGACCGGAATAATTTACTAATTTTGTATCGACTCACCCCCTCTGAAAAGCCGGTGCAGGTTGTTGATTGATCAGGCTTGCCCAGCCCTTCCACGGAAGTGCTGGGCTTGCCTAACCTGGGATGTTATGCAGAACGGCATGGATGTATGCACGTGTCCTGATAAATCAATGAGCTGCGCCGGCTACAACACAACCGGGTGAGTAGTTACCCTAATGTTTACTTTTTCGGTCGTGTAAGTTTGCATCCGGGGTTTCGACAAACGGAGAGTCTTGAATGATTTAACAGGAGAAACCATGAAAGCGTTTGTTTGCACCAATCTTGCACCTATTTTGCGGCTTGTTATGCCCTGTCTGCTTGTGTCGCTCATGGCCTGCTCGCCGTCCGAAACGGAAACGGTTCGTGTCGCCGGTTCGACCACGGTATTGCCAATCGTATCACAAGCCGCCGAACAATTTACCGATTCCACCGGTATCGCCATTATTGTCAATGCCGGCGGATCGGGGGTCGGCATCAATTATCTGGGCAATGGCCAAATCGATATCGGTATGGCGTCCCGGGAAATCACCGAATCTGAAATCGAACAATATCCGGACGTGCAGTTTGTCCGTCATACGGTAGCAAAAGACGCGGTTGTGCCGGTGGTTTCTTCGGAAATCTATCAGGCGGGTGTACACGCCTTGTCACTGCAACAGATTGGACAGATTTATTTGGGTAAAATCACAAATTGGTCCCAGTTGGGGGGACCGGATAAGGAGATTCTGGTGATTGACAAGGAAAAATCACGCGGTACCCGGCATGTTTTCATGCAGGCGGTATTGGGTGACAGGGAGGCGGTAGCGCCAGGCGCGGATTTGGTGCTGGGCGCCAATAACGAAGAACAAACGGCGATTAGCCAAAGCGATGCAGCCATTGGTATGTTATCACAGGCCTGGTTGAACGATGATGTCAAGGGTTTGGCGATTGTGCTTGAAAATGGCCAGGTCATTGAACCCAGCCTGGATAATATTGCCGCCGGACGCTTTCCGATCAGCCGCGATTTGTTACTGGTGAGCAATGGCCAGCCTGAGGGGGCGCAAAAAGCCTTTATCGATTATGTGTTAAGTGATTCGGGACAGAAAATTGTCGCTGGTCTGGGTTATGTCCGCCTGCACAACCGCCGGGAGGGTACGCAGCTTGAATGAATATGAGTCGGCCTCGTGTATACCGGATTCAAAACGGCGCCGTGCTTGCGCGGGTAAGATTTATGTATTGATCTGTGTTGCCGTTTGCTTGTCACTCGCAATCGCTCTGGTTGTATTATTGACGATTTACAGTTGGCCGGCGGTTCGGCAACTGGGATGGGCCGTGTTGACGTTGACCTGGAATCCGGCAAGCGGTCAATACGGCCTGTTGCCCATGCTTTATGGCACTCTTGTGGTTACCGCTCTGGCATTGTTGTTGGCCGTCCCGATGGGGTTGGCGGCGGCCGTTTATATTTCAGAGATTGTGAACGGGCGCTACCGTTTTTTGATCAAAAGTTTGCTGGAGCTGTTGGCGGGTATTCCGTCGATTCTTTACGGTTTGATCGGCGTTGCGTTTTTGTCGGTATGGATAAAACACAGTTTTGCCTTGAGTTCAGGCCGAACCTTGTTTTGTGCCGGAATTTTGCTGGCCATCATGATCCTGCCTACATTGATGACGTTGGCCGAAGACGGCCTGCATAACGTACCGGCGATTTATCGGGAAACTGCGAAAGGCCTGGGCTTGTACCCGCATGAAATTATTTTGCGTTGTGTGCTGCCGCTGGCGGGCGCGGATATCCTGGGGGCGGTTTTGCTGGCGTTGGGCCGGGCATTGGGTGAGACGATGGCCGTCATGCTGGTGATCGGGGGTATCGATAAAATACCTTCGCCGGCTTTCGATTTGTTGAATCCGGGCCAGACCATCACCTCGAAACTGGGCCGGGAAATCGCCGAATCGGCGTTTGCTTCCTTGCATTTCAGCGTCTTGTTGTTCAGTGGTTTGTTGCTGTTGATACTGGTTGTTGTGTTAACCGTTTATGCGCGTTATTGCTCGAAGTTATGGCAATGATAAACCGGTACTGGCGCAATAAGTTGTTTGTATCGCTGCTGTGGCTGGCGATGCTGTTGTGTGCCGGCTTGTTGTTTTTTTTGATCGGGGTCATTGTCGGTCATGGCTTGCCAGCAATTTCACTGGACTTTTTGATCTTGCCGGCGAGAAAGTTTGGCGCTGAAGGCGGCATTGTCTATCAGATTGGCGGTAGTTTACTGTTGGTTGGCTGCGCCGGTTTGTTGAGTTTACCGTTAGCTTTGGGATGTGCAATTTATAAAAGTGAATATCTGCAAAATCCACGCTGGCAGCATATCAGCGATTTGATGCTTTATGCGCTAAACACCGTGCCTTCGGTGTTGTTTGGTCTGTTTGGCCTGATTTTGTTTGTCAATCTGCTGCAAACGGGTTTGTCCTGGTGGGCTGGATCGATTGTTTTGGCCATGATGATTTTGCCTACGATTATCTTGTCTTGTTATCAATCCATGCGCAGTATCCCTGAGCATTACCGTGCAAGTGCCCGCAGTCTTGGTTTCAATCGCTGGCAGGTGGTTCGCGCGGTTGTGCTTCCCCAGGGGGTTGGCGGTGCCATTACCGGTTTGCTTGTCGGTTTGGCAAGAGCGATTGGAGAAACCGCGCCGATTATGTTCATTGCAACTGCCTTTTCCGGGGTGGGCTGGCCCGGTTCACTGAATACACCGGTAAGCAGCCTGCCCACACATATATTGGCGCTGGCAAAGCAGGCGACAATACCCCAGGCGCTTGCCAATGCCTGGGGTGCGGGTTTGGTCTTGCTGTTTTTTGTATTGTTGTTGAGTTTTTCGGCGCTGCTGAGCCGAACCTATTTTAATAAGCGGTTACGCCGATGAAAAAATTTTCTGAACAATGCCCCCCGAATTTGTTGAATAGCCTGCTTGATCCTTGTATATCAGTGGTCGATACACCGGTTTCGGTTGAGGTTCGGGACTTTGCTGCCTGGTATGGCCACAACCCGGTATTGAAAAATATCAATGTACAGTTTAACCAGCACCAAATCCATTGTATCGTAGGGCCTTCGGGCAGTGGCAAATCGACCTTGATACGCAGCATCAATCGTATCAATGACGATACGGCGCAATTCCGCAGGCAAGGGGATATTTTGTTTCAGGGTGAATCGGTGCATAAGTTCAAGCCGGTCACTGAATTGAGACGGCAAATCGGTCTGGTTTTTCAAAAACCTTGCGTGTTTCCAAAATCCATTGCCGAGAACGTCTTGTTCGGTTTGCAATTTGATAGAACCCTGTCCAGATGGCAGCGCCGGCAGATTGTCGAGGAAAAGCTGACGGCGGTGTCGCTGTGGCCTGAAGTCTGTCATCGCCTTGAGCAAATGGCGGATTGTCTGTCCATTGGCCAGCAGCAGCGTTTGTGTATTGCCCGTACCCTGGCACTCAATCCCCGGGTATTGTTACTGGATGAGCCGACGTCATCGCTGGATCCGAGTTCGACCCGGGTCATAGAAGATTTGATGTTGCAACTGAAGGATCGTTATACGATTATATTTGTGACCCATAATATTTTGCAGGCCCGAAGGATTGCCGATCATCTGGTATTTTTGTGTGATGGGCAGGTGATTGAGCAAGGTGAAAAAGAGCGCTTGTTTAAAAATCCGGCGAAAAAGCAAACCTGGGATTATCTGAACAATGAATATTGCAAGTGCTGAAGCATGAACCGGGATATATCAGGTTTGGATAAGCTTGTCGAACAAGGCATTACACTCGGTTTCCAGGATTCCACCGGTTATGTGGCTGTTGCGAAAACCGGTACGGCTGGATATTTCATCAGCACGAATATCGATTTGTGGCCAGCCGGCCTGACGTAAATAAGAGATCGATGTTCCATAATAAATATACGGGATGCCGCCCCATTCAATAGCGCTTTGACACATCGGGCAGGGTTCGGCGGTGGTATATAAGGCCAACTCTTGCCAGTTGATATCAGGGTGATTTTTGGCGCATTGGTTGATAACGACGATCTCGCCGTGAAATGTCGGGCTTAGGTCGCACTGATTGTGCCCTTGGGCTACTGTTGCACCGGTTTTTCGATGAACAAGTATTGCGCCAGAAGGGAAATCTGGCATTTTCCAGGCCTGTTCTATGGCTTGATGCATGAATTTTTCATGTTGCATTTTTACCTCACTGGTTACTTCAAATTAACCCCTTGAAAAAATAAATCATTTTGGTATAAACCTTAGTTTCAAATCTAGTCCATCTACAGATAATAACTATTGAAGGTGATACTATGTCGGCTCATATTCTGCAATCCTTTCAGTCTGTTGAAAGCGGTGTACAAAAAAAGCAACTGGCTGTTTCATTTCGCCTGTTATTGAGTTTATATGCCGTTATTCCAATTTGCCTGGCAATACAATTATTGGATCAGTGGTTTTTGGGGGGGTATTTACGGACGTTTTTACCAACCAGTCCGAACAGTTTTGTATTGTTCCAAATTCTTTTCGGTACTCCGCATATTATAGCCAGTACCTTGTTGATGACGACCAATACGGAATATCTTAACTTTTACCGGCGCAAGATTTTATGGATGAGTTTTGCCCTTGCTGTTTTTTTTGGGGTTGGCAACATCGTTTTACCCTATCATTTTCTATATATTCTGGTCGCATCCTGGACCGTATATCATGTTTTAAAACAGCAACATGGTGTCGCACGCGGGGTGTGCCGGTTATCCGACAAGCAGTTTTACAGTCAGTTATGGTTGGGTATTTTGGCTGGAATTTTTGTTTATATCGGTATTTTCATGAAGAACAGTCTTTCGTCTGATCAGGCGGAATTTGTCCGCTATGGCGCCGGTTTTTTTTGTTTGGCTTTGTTGGTCAATACATTGCTTGTCCATAATGCAGTTGTCACGCGGACTGGAAAATTATTTTTGTGGGCGAATACTTTGTTGGTTCTGAGCAGTTTTTATCTTTACAGCCAGCAGTATTATTTTTTGGCGATTTTGGTGCCGAGATTGGTTCATGATGCAACGGCGTATGTCTTTTATGTGGTTCATGATGTGAACCGGCACGCCGGGCAGCCCCGGAACTTCGTCTATCGGGCGGCAAAAAAAATAAAAGTGAATGTTTTTCTGGTATTGCCGGTGATTTCATTTGTATTAGCGTATGGCTTGCAGCAATATGGCGATGCACTGTTCAACAGTCTGATGCAGTTTTTGTTTGGTATGGAAATTCGCAAGGCAATTACTGTAGGGCTATTGGGCTATTTTGCGCTGATGCACTATTATACAGAATCATTTATCTGGAAAAATGGATCGCCTTACCGGAAGTTTATCTTGTTCAGCAAATAAAGAGGGTGTTCCTTCCACAGAGAGCGGTTTGATTCTCGCTCTCTGTGGTGTTTTTTTGGGGAAAACAGGAACGTACTTAATCTTCCAGGGTAAAGCCTATTTTCAACGTGACTTGCCAATGGGCAACTTTGCCTTGATCAATGTGACCCCGGGTTTCGATGACTTCAAACCAACGCATGTCATGCAGGGTTTTGGAAGCTTTGCTGATCGCGTTTTCGATGGCTTCCTGCATACCGACCTGCGATGAGCCGGTCAGTTCTATTTTTTTATAAATGTGATCGGTCATGGTGTTCTCCTGTTGTGGTAAATTGTTGACAGTTTCTGTAAACGCTGTGGTGTTCCGATATCCATCCAGAATCCGCTATAGAACTCGCCAGTGACTCGGGAAGTTTTCATGGCCTGGCGCAGCAGAGGTCCCAAACGGGTTTTGGCCGACGGGTATCCGGCAAATAACCTGGGATGATAAATGCCGATGCCACTGAAAGTATAATAGGTTTCGGCTTTTTCTGAAACACGCTCGTCAATCAGGCCAAAGTCGCCTTCAGGGTGATGTCCGGGGTTGGCAATCAGTACCAGGTGGGCAAAATCAACGGAACGGTCGCGCAGGTTTGCAAATGGATAATCGGTTGCGATATCGCCGTTGACCACCAGAAAAGGCTTATTGCCTAACAGGGGTAGTGCCTTGATAATACCGCCCGCTGTTTCCAGGGCATTGCCCGATTCATCGGAATAGACAATCGAGGCGCCAAAACGGGAACCATTGCCTAATGCCGCTTCGATTTGCCCGCCAAGGTGGGCATGGTTGATGATCAGTTCATTGAAGCCTGCCAACACCAGCGCTTCAATGGTGTATTCGATGAGTGCTTTATCCGCTACTGGAAGCAATGGTTTTGGAGTGTGATCGGTTAATGGGCGTAATCTTTCACCGCGTCCGGCGGCCAATATCATGGCTTTCATGTCAGGTTTGCTGTGTTGGGTAGAATCTGTTGCTGCAGAAATGTACGGAAAGGGCTCAGTTCGGGATAGAGTCCAGTTATTGTATTGATATACTGTAGGGTTCGGGGGATGTCTTGCAAATAAGCCGGTTTGGCATCTCTGAGTTTGAGGCGGGCAAAAATACCAATCGCTTTCAAATGGCGTTGTATGCCCATTAGATCAAACCAACGTTTAAATTGAACACTATCGTAATTCCTGGCAAGGGAAGATTGTATTCTGTACATATCCAGCCATTGTTCGACTTGCTGTTCAGGCCAGCAAATATAACAATCCCGTAACAAGGATACCAGATCATAAGTAATGGGTCCGAGTAATGCGTCCTGGAAGTCAAGTATACCAGGACTGTTTTTTGCAACCTGCATCAAATTACGTGAATGATAATCACGATGCACACAAATCCTGGGTTGTTGCAAGGCGCTGTCGATCAGTAAATCCCAGGTGTGATCGAGAAGCGCCCGGGTCGGGCCGGAAACGGGTATTTGCAACCCGTTGCCCAGAAACCATTGCTCAAAAATTTCCAACTCGGTGCGCAGCAGCCGGCGGTCATAAACGGGTAAATCATGGGCTTGTGGGTTTATGTCTTGAATATGTATCAAACTGTCGATGGCGGCCTGGTACAAGCGGTGTTTATTGTCCGAATCCAGGACATCCAGGTAGCAGTGTTGGCCAAAGTCTTGCAGTAATAAAAATCCTTGGGTTTGATTGATATGCAAAATGTCGGGAACATTGAGTTTTGCCTGTTTAAAAATCCCGGCAATTTTTATGAAAGCCTGGATGTTTTCACGCTCGGGCGGGGCATCCATGACGATATGGGTGCCGTGTTGATGCCGCACCCGGAAATAACGCCTGAAACTGGCGTCGCTGGATGCCGGTGAAAAATCCTTGATTTGCAGTCGCAAGTCGTTTTCCAGCCATGTCCGCAGTGTGGTGACTCTGAAATCTTTGGTCATGGTCGTTTGTTTATGTGTTGATGATGGAAACGGCATGGTTTAGAACCATTGCATAACAGGGTGTCGTGCCAGCCAGGCAGGTGGCCGGGAATCAATAAGTATAAATTCATGCGATATATAAGTTATTAGCGACAGGTTATTTTAAGGTAGAATACTCCGTTCGGCATTCTATTCGATTTTTAGCCCATCAGACTATAAGAAACTTGACTCTACTTTATGTTTTGCCGCTATTTTCTCATTTTGCTCTGGGTTTTTTATACCATTTCTTGTAATGCGCAAACTTCGGGTTGGAATTGTATCCAGAAACAAAATGGTGAATGGTCGTGTGAAACGCCCCCGCAGGCCATTGGCTCACAGCCACCTGAAGAAAATAAACGGGATGCCGGACAAAACAAGTCTGTCAGCAATACGGATATAGCATCGCCTGTTGTCGTGGGAACAAAAGGGAAATTACAGACAGAATCGAACAAGTCGATTTCCAAACCGGCGCAGGCAGTCGAAGCCAGCCTTGTTGATGAAGAACCCCTACCGGTTCCTGCCGCCGCGATGCTTAAACCGGTAGAAACGGCGCAACAGCCCGGTTGGGATTGTGCGGTCAATGAAAACAAAACCTGGAATTGCAGCTTGTCGGGTACGGATCCAAAAGGTCAATTCAAGATCATGGATCAAGGTATGGGGTTTGGTTTACTGGATCCGGCCTTCGACCGCTTGCAAGAGCAGACCTTTAGCAGCCTGAAAACAAAATTACAGTATGACCCCTGGAAAAATTGCACCTTGCGGTTGGGCCGCCAGTCTGAGTATGCTTCGCAAAAAGCCTTGCGGGCGGCAGCACCGCTTGATGTCGGGGCGGATTATACTGAAGTTTTCGATAATGAAGTCGCCAGTTTTTACGGAAATGTATTTTTTTCCCGGGCCGATCAACGCATTTCGGCCAATCGTGCGACCTATGACAGTGTATCCAGCGATCTGGAACTGCAAGGTAATGTGCTGTACAGCGACGAAGGGCTTGCCTTGTTCAGTGACAATGCCCAAATCCGGTTAGGCAAAAACCAGGCACGCTTACGTCATGCCCAGTTTATCTTTCCCTTAACCCCGCTGCGGGGAAAAGCGGAAGTGGCTTACCGTGAAAATGTACATCTAAGTCATTTCAAGGAAGTGGCTTATACCAGTTGCAGGCCGGGTAATCAGGACTGGGTAATGCATGCGTCACGCTTGAAACTGAACAAGTTGACCGGTAAAGGCGCTGTAAAACATGCCTGGCTCGAGTTTAAAGGCGTGCCGGTTTTTTATCTGCCTTATTTGTCGTTTCCACTGGATGACCGCCGGCAATCCGGCTTGTTGACGCCTTCTTTTGGTTCCAATCAGCGTAACGGCATTAATATCAATGTGCCTTTTTACTGGAATATCGCGCCTAACTTTGACGCTACTTTATGGGCGCGTTATCTTTCCAAACGTGGCGGTATGCTGGGCGGAAACTTCCGTTATCTGACTGAAATGACCCGGGGTGCGGTCAAACTCGAAATCTTGCCTTACGATACCCAATTGAAAAAAACCCGCTGGCAAGGGGCTTTGGAAAATTATACGGTTTTTACACCGCGCTTGCATTCCGCGCTCAATGTGAATTATGTATCGGATGAAGAATATTTCAATGATTTAGGAAACAGCCTCAGTTTAAATACAAACCGGCATTTATACAGTTATGGCGATGTTGTTTATAACCGGCCTGGCGTTCATTTTGCCACCAAGGTGGATAACTATCAGACTATCGATAAAAGTATTTCCGACAGCAACAAACCCTATCGAAGATTGCCGCAGGTGGTGTTGAATTTTCACCATGCGTTTGATTTTATGCCACTGGAAGCGGCGCTGGAAAATGAATTTGTATTTTTTCAGCACAAAACCAATGTCAACGGGCAAAGACTTAATGTCAAACCGTCGCTCAGTTTTCCGATCAAGGCGCCAGGTTATTATATAAAACCAAAAATCAGCGGCCAGTTTACCCAGTATTGGCTGCAACAACAGGGGCAAGCTGTACCCGGCAGCATGACCCGTTTGTTGCCCATCGCTTCGATTGATAGTGGCCTGTTTTTTGAGCGGGATTTTCAGTTAAGTGGCAGTAATTTTTTGCATACCATCGAACCCAGGTTGTTTTACCTTTATATTCCCGAAGCCAATCAGGATGATATCCCGTTATTCGATACTTCGACTTACGATTTTACATTCAGCCAATTATTTCGTGAAAATCGTTTCAACGGCCCGGACAGAATTCAGGACGCCAATCAGTTGACCCTGGCAGTGACCAGTCGCTTGATCGATTCGGCTTCTGGTGTGCAATTAGCCGATTTGAGTCTGGGCAATATTATTTATTTCCGGGATCGGCGGGTTCAACTCCATTCGTCCTCGCCGATTCAAACAGAACTTTTTTCCAATTTGATTGCGCAGTTCAATGCCCGGATCAGTAAAAACCTGAAATTTCAGTCCAGTATGCAATGGAGTCCGCAACGCAATGAAATTGATCGGGGCAATGTATCACTCCGCTATCGGGATGAGTTTAATCGTATTTTGAACCTTGGTTATCGTTATCGGGTCGATAATTTGGGCCAGACTGTGAGCATCAATCAAAGTGATATATCGTTTTTGCTGCCTGTCTACAATAATTGGAATATCATCGGGCGCTGGCAATATTCCATTTTACACAACTTGACCGTGGAAAGTTTTATCGGCCTGGAAAAAGAAAGTTGTTGCTGGCGCTTTCAAATTTTGTTCCGGCGGTTTGTGAACAATATCAATACAGTTGATCAAGGCGAGGGTTTGGCGCAGACGGCTTTTTACATCCAGTTTGAATTAAAAGGCCTGACCACAATCGGTAACGATGTGGCAACATTCCTGGAAAATAACTTATATGGCTATCGGATACCGAAACGATAGCCACAGTAAAGATTGAACACATGAAAATTTTTGTTAAATGGTTCGGCAACATTGGTTTGGCCGCTGGTTTGTTGTTGTATGCGGCCTTGTTGCAGGCAGAATATCTGGATAGTATTGTCGCTGTCGTTGAAGACGATGTGATCTTGAGCAGTGAATTGCGGCGTGAAGTCGAGATCATCAAACAAAAAATCGCAACCAGCAACATGATGGCGCCACCCGATAATATATTGTATAAACAGATTCTCGAGCGTTTGATTATCCGTAAATTGCAGCAATTGCTGGCAGCGCGATCAGGTATCAAGGTCAGTGACAAGATGTTAAATTCATCGTTGACCGATATCGCCCGGCAAAACAATATGTCCCTGGATGAATTTAAACTCGAGTTGCAAGCCCAGGGCATGGATTACAAGGAATTTGCCGAGAATGTGCGTAATGAGATCATCATCAATCAATTGCGTGGACGGGAAATTGGTGAGCGTGTCCGCGTGACCGATCGTGAAGTGAAGCATTTTCTTGAAACCCAGGGTGGAAGTGCCGCTGAAAATGTACAATACCACCTGGGCCATATTCTTGTCGCCATTCCTGAAGGTGCTTCGGCGGATGCAATTCGGGCGGCAAAAAGCAAAGCACAAAACATTGTACGAAAACTCAGAGCGGGTAAGGATTTTGAACAAATGGCGATTGCCATGTCGGATGGAGGCCAGGCCTTGCAAGGTGGTGATTTGGGGTGGCGCCGGAAAAGTCAGATGCCAACTTTGTTTGTAGAAGAAATCGACAAAATGCAGGAAGGCATGGTTTCCGATCCGATTCGTAGTCCCAGCGGTTTTCATATTATCAAAATGCTGGCAATAAAAGGGATGGGCAAACATATGGTGACCCAAACCAAAGTCCGGCACATCTTGATCAAAACCAATGAATTGATCAATGACAAGGAAGCCCGGCATCAACTTCAGGTATTGCGGGAACGTATTATCGGTGGTGATGATTTCACCAGCCTGGCCCAGGCCCACTCCGATGATCCGGGATCGGCAATAAAAGGCGGTGATCTGGGCTGGGTTGCCCCCGGTGCTTTAGTGGCACCATTCGAGAAAACCATGAACCAGCTTAAAATCGGTGAAATCAGTCAGCCGGTGCAAACCCAGTTTGGTTGGCATCTGATCCAGGTATTGGATCGGGAACAACGCGATGACAGCGAAGAATATAAAAGAAAATTGGCACGTGAAGAGATCCGCAAGCGTAAAATCGAAGAGGAAACCGAATTATGGTTACGCCGTTTACGCGATGAAGCGTATGTTGATATCCGCATTGGTTTGTAGATTACAGGCTGCAAGCCATTTTTATACGGCATAGATACAAAGAATACATGTTAGCTAACAAGCTGAAAAAAATTATAACTGAAAAGGATTTGGCCGCTTATCGCAGCTTTATCGAGAACATAGCGGATGAACTCGGCGTGGATTGTCTGGATTGTGCGGCGGCATTAAGTTTTTTGTATCAGTCTGGATTCGGCCGCCGGCAAGATGGGCATGAAAATTCCGGCAAACCCCATACACGTACGGTTACCAGGAATAACAGTGAAATAAAAATGGTGCGTTATCGGCTGGAAGTCGGACGCAAGCATCGGATCAGTGTGGAAGCGCTGAAAAAATTACTGGTTGATGAAACCGGGGTTGAAAAAAAGCAGATTGGATATATCGATATACATAATCACTATACCTTGATCCGGCTTCCCGAAGGGATGCCGGCTGATATTTTTAATCATTTGAAGAGCGTGCAGATCAATCAACGTTCGCTCTGCATCAAACGCCTGGGGAACAATGGCAGGAGGAAACTTAACATGGACAAAAAACCGGATAAGCGGGTAAAAAGCATGCAGGGCAAAGGGAAAAACAACACCGGCAGAACAAAAACAGGTTTCCCCCGTATGATCGCGAATAAATCTTTGGAGCGGAAATAATTAACCGCTTACAAATGGATTTGTGCGTTTTTCTTCGCCAAAAGTGGACATTGGGCCATGACCGGGAATAAAACGGATTTCATCGCCTAGAGGCCATAACCTGTTTTTTATCGAAGCAATCAAAGCATGAAAATCGCCTTTGGGAAAATCGGTTCGGCCTATGGATCCCTTGAACAGAACATCACCCACCAGAGCGAGTCGGCTGGGTTGATGATAAAACACAATGTGTCCCGGTGTATGGCCCGGACAATGGATGACATCAAGAGTCAGGTTACCGAATGTAACTTTATCGCCTTGATGTAACCAGCAATCCGGAATGAACGGGTCGCATGGAGGAAAGCCAAAAGTCTGGCATTGTGAAGGCAAAGCCTCGATCCAGAATTGATCATCATGATGGGGTCCTTCAATAGGTATTGAAAACATTTTTGCCAGTTCAGCGCTTGCACCGATGTGATCAAGGTGGCCGTGAGTAAGGAAAATCTTTTCCGGTTCGGCTTCGGTTTTGTCCAGAGCATTTAATATTAAATCGACATCACCACCCGGATCGACAACAGCGGCTTTACCGGTCTGTTCGCAAATGAGCAGGGTGCAGTTTTGCTGATAAGGCGTCACAGGGATGATGATATATTTCATTACAGGGCCATAATTAACAGATAGTGTTTCATATTGTCACAAATACCCGGAACACGGTCAAACCAACACGAGAAAACCATGAATGCAATTGAATACATCGATACAGCCCAAAAGCTGGATGAATTATGTCTTAGAATAGACCGTGAACCCTGGGTGGCACTGGATACCGAATTTTTAAGAGAGAAAACCTATTTTCCAAAATTTTGTTTATTGCAGATTGCCACCACGGAATGGGTCGCCTGTGTCGATCCCCTGGCATTGTCTTCGATCGAACGCTTGTTTGAAACACTTTATCAGCCAAAAATTTTGAAGGTTTTTCATTCCTGCCGGCAGGATTTGGAAATTTTTTATCATTTGACCGGAAAACTGCCTGAACCGATTTTTGATACCCAGTTGGCCGCGCCATTGTTGGGTTATCAAGCCAACCCGGGATATGGCATGTTGGTTTCCAGCTTGCTCAATATCAATTTAAGCAAGGCGCATACCCGGACGGACTGGAGCGTTCGGCCTTTAAGTTCCGAACAATTGCAATATGCTGCCGATGATGTTATTTATTTAAGTGAAATTTATCTGAAAATGCACAAACAACTGGTGGAACTGGGCCGTCTTGACTGGCTGCGGGATGATTTTTCGGCATTGACCAATCCTCACCTGTATTTGCTGGAACCAGCCAATGCCTGGCTGAGAATCAAAGGTAAAAACAAATTAACCGGAAAACAATTGTCCATATTGCAGACTTTGGCCAAGTGGCGGGAAGAAACGGCACAAAAAGAAAACCGGCCCAGGAACTGGTTGTTACGGGATGATTTATTGATTGAGATTACCAGGTTTCAACCGCAATGTGCCGATGATTTACGTAAAATCAGAGGTATCCATGACGGTACGGTCAGACGCTATGGACACAAAATCAGTCGGCTTGTCAACGAAGCCAAACAACGTTTGCCGATCAAACTGGATGAAAGCAAACGCGCGTCAAGATTGAGTCAGCAACAGGAGGCCGTACTCGATGTGCTATCGGCGATTGTCAGAATCCGGGCGGAGGAGAATTTGCTCAACCCGGCGATTTTGGCAACTCGGAAAGATTTGGAAATAATGCTGTCCGAAGCTCAGGACTGCAATTTGTTGCAAGGTTGGCGATACAATATGGTTGGCCGTGAACTTGTTTCCATACTGCAGGGTGAAAAGGTATTGCGGCTACAAGAGGATGCAATAAATATCCTTGAACGCAATTATCTGGAATGCGGTTAAGCAGATGGCCGTTCTGGCGCAGGTTTGAGTAGCGTGCGTTCAGCGGTCGAATGCGCGTAGTTCAAGTTCTTGCGCTCCAATTCCAGATGTTTTTTCAGTTGGGCGGCGGCAACTTCAGGCCGTTTGTCCAATGTGCCCAGATGGGTGTTTATATGGGCGGGATAAACCGGATCGGCAGAGTCTTGAATGGGCTGCAGATCGGCATAAAGTTTCGCGGAGACATTTTTAAACCATCTGGGACGCTTGCGGATAATATACAATGCCGTCGGTATGGTCACCGGCAGAATCAGATCGACGATGATCATGCAGACCAGGGTAAATGTGCATTTCCGTTTTGTCTTCAATGGATCGGCGTCACGGATTGGATCGATGTCCTGCTCAAGCGTTTTGTCGGCATAAAGTCTTTCGACAACGCCTGGAAACCATTTGGGACGTTTCCGCACCACATATAAACTGATTAAGGCGGTGAACGGCAAAGGAAATATTTCAACGATAAATAAACAACAAAGCGAAATCGTACATTTTGTCTGGGTAGTCATGCGGTATTTTATGGCCTGAATATTAAAAAGACGCTGTAACAGGTATTCTAATAGATTTGACTACGCGATGTTCGACTTTTAAGTTTCAACTAATGAGTTAAGCTGCAAAGGCTGAT
>CAZDXJ010000044.1:0-19578 GCA_964509475.1 uncultured Methylococcaceae bacterium
TAATAGGTAATACACTCAGAAATCACGCTGTCAATTTTTTATGCAACAAAGCCATGCGTTATACCGTTTATTTATCCGGTGAAATACATACTGACTGGCGCGAACAGATTAAACAAGGCATACAGGACAAGCAACTCGATATCAATATACTCAGTCCGGTTACCGATCATGACCGTAGCGACAATGTCGGTACTGAAATCCTGGGCGCCGAAGAAAAACCATTTTGGAAAGATCACAAGGCGGCCAAAATCAATGCGCTGCGCACAAATCACTGTATCAGCCGCGCTGACCTCGTGGTTGTTCGTTTTGGCGAAAAATACAAACAATGGAATGCCGCCTTCGACGCCGGCATTGCCGCAGGTCAGGGTATTCCATTAATCACGTTACATGCTCCGGAACTGACCCATCCTTTAAAAGAAATTGACGCAATCGCACTCGCCGTAGCCGAAACACCCGAGCAGGTTGTGGAAATTCTGAAATATATTTTACAGGATTGACGACTTGGCTTTCAGTGCTGACACTCAACAAAAGTGGATGGCCCGAAGCCATCCACTCTCCGCCGAAATGATTACAACATTTCCTTGATTTTGGCCATAATGCCTGCCGGATCGATTCCTTGATGCGGGAATTGCTCCCACAATCCACCACAGCCTTCTTTGTGGGTACCTAAATGGGCAAATTTAGGCGTAAATCCACGTTCCAGCAGCCAGGTACCAAAACGACTACCCAGACCGGTTTTATGGTTAAAGGATTCTACAATCAGTACCAACGGCGATGCCCCCAATTTTGCCATCATATCCTCGTCAACGACATTCAAGGTTGGTTTATTGATCAAACCGACATCAATCCCTTCCTGTTTGAGGCGTTCCACAGCATCCAGGGCACGGTATAAGGACTCGCCAAAACTGACCACATAGCCTTGTGTTCCTTCCCGAATCACTTCATCCTTGCCGGATACAAACTTATAGTCGCCGGCAAAAAATTCATTACCGTCAGTATCCAGAATATGCGGGACTTTGGAACGGGTCGAAAACACAAAACGCAGCCCCGGATCAAAAAATATCGTTTCCATACAAGCCCGCATCTGGTGCGGATCGGCCGGAAAATACAAATGGGTCGGGTAACCGTCACTCAAACCGTTATCCGCGAACATATTGTTCAATCCGAAATGGCAGGTATTATCCGCCATGTCATCGATACCGGAATGCGAATAATGACTGATCACATTGGAATGATTCAAACGCGCCATCGTGATTTCTGAAATACTCATTTCCAGAAATGCACTGAAGGTACCAAAAATACCCTGTTTGCCTTCTTCCATACCAAAACCGGCGGCGGCCGAAAAATTACCCCGCTCCATAATACCGGAAGAAATGAAAATTTCAGGATACGCCTTGTGAATCTTGATTAATCCACAGGAACCTTCCAGATCGCTATCAATGACACGCACTTTCTCAACCCGCTCCTCGGCATCCATCCGGCTTAAAATGTCTACAACCGCATCGCCAAACACACCCCGGTTCGCATCCCATTTATCATTGGAACCCAGGAAATTTTTATCCTGCTTTGGCGCTTCGACGCTTCTCAACACATCAGCCGCTTGCTGCTGGCCATGCGATTCGAGATATTTCAACGCCAAATCCACGGAAATTACATCATGTCCATGCGTGGAACCTTCAAGCCCTTCAATGCCCGGGCACATGGGCCGCTTGTTGATAACCGCAACCGGACCATCGGTGTTGATTGCCTGGCAAATGCGTTGATACAAACCTTCAATATCTTCGCCATCCCCTTCCAATACCGTAACACCATGGCCTTTAAGGGTTTCGGCAACCGTACATCCTTTCAGATAATCCGACGGGTGCCCGGCAATGGTCACATCATTGTCGTCGATCAGCAATTTAACGTTCAGGTTCTGGGCAACGGCCAGACGCGCCGCTTCAGCATCGTTACCTTCCTGCTGCGAACCATCCGAACCCAGACAAAAAACTGTTTTTCCGGCATTGGCCATGGCAACGCCATTGACATAGGGCCACATATGTCCCAAACGTCCTGAGCTGAATTTAACGCCAGGGGTAAAGCCGAGTTCCGGGTGCCCCGGAAGGTGTGAATGGGCAGCGCGATACGCCATCAACCGCTCTGCCGGAAGATCGCCGTGTAAGGCCGACATCAGATATTGTGTGCCCACCCGGTGTCCCGCTTCATCAAAAAATATCGGTACGAATTTATCCGGCGTGCCACGAAACAAGGCATCCATGATAACAACTTCCGGAACCGTATCATAAGGCCCGCCGGAATGCCCACCTACACCCCGGGCCGCCCCGGTCGCGGTAAAAAAGATAAGGGCGTCACGACACAATTGGACATTCGCCTGCAAAGCTGATTTTTGTTCAGCGCTCAAAGTTGGAACGCTGGGGTCTAACGCAATGCGCTGATAAGCGCCAAGATCAATTGGAAATGTGCTCATAGTTCTTTCTTGTTGTTAATGATTGATAGTGTTATTCAATATTGCCAAAGTAACATTACACCCTGGCAATATCCTTGTGCAAGATTTTTAATTAAAATTCCAGCCTTCTTCTGACTGCACATGCCACCAGAAGGGTGATTGATGCGAATACGGCATTTAACGCAAGATACCACGGGTTACATTACGCAAAAAACTTACCATATTGGAAAGCTCATCGGAATCACCGGCCAAATCTTCCATTTCTTCAATCGCATCTTCCAGTTTCAAATTGGATTTGTATAAAATTTTATAGGCCTTGCGGATCAGGCGAATCGCCTCCGGCGTTGCCCCCCAACGCTCCATGCCGACCGAATTGATACCATGCGGCCGGGTCGGGCGACCACCGACCATGACATAAGGCGGGATATCCTGAGTAATGGCGCTGCCCATGGCCGAAAAACTGAATTGGCCGATCTGGGTAAATTGATGCACCAGCGTAAAACCGCCCAATATGGCATGATCGTCAAGATGCACATGTCCGGCCAGCGATGCACCATTAGCCATGATAACATTGTTGCCAATCACACAATCATGGGCAACATGCGTGTAGGCCATAAACAGGTTGTCATTGCCAATGCGCGTTACTCCTTGATCCTGTTTGGTGCCGCGGTGCATTGTGCAATACTCGCGTATGGTATTGCGGTCGCCAATTTCCAGGCGGGTGACTTCATTGGCGTATTTTCGATCTTGCGGATCTTCACCGATCGAAGCAAACTGATAAATACGGTTTTCCTTGCCAATGCTGATTGGTCCTTTAATCACGACATGTGGCCCGATGATGGTTCCGGCATCGATATGCACATCAGCGCCAATGACTGAAAATGGCCCGATACGGACATCTTCGGCAATTTCCGTATTGATATCGATTATGGCTTTTTCGTCAATCAAGTTTAGTCCACCACGGCTGCGCACTTGATAACGGCCCCGGCCACGAATTTACCGTCAACTTCCGCCTGACAATCAAATGACCAAATATTTTTCACGCTACGTAAAAAGCTAATCTCCAGCATCAATTGATCACCTGGCACTACCGTTTTCTTGAAACGCGCTTTATCGATGCTGGTGAGGTAATACGTCATGCCTTTCCCCAAACGGGCATCGGACCTGGAAGCCAGTAATCCAGTAGCTTGCGCCAGAGCTTCCAAAATCAATACCCCTGGAAAAACGGAAATATGCGGGAAGTGACCTTGAAAACAAGGCTCGTTATAGGTTACATTTTTTATCGCCAACAATCTGACGCCCGGCTCACATTCAATCACCCGGTCAATCAGTAAAAAAGGATAACGGTGGGGTAAAAACTCTTGAATTTCTTGAATATCCAACGACAACGACCTTTTATTAATCCAAAAAAACCTTTACTTACAGCAAAGGCCGGTTATTTCATTTTGTTCAGCTTTTCCTGCACGCGGGAAGTCACATCGACTTGTTCACTGGCATGGATAACGCCGCTGGTCAGGAGCAAATCATAATGCTCCTCTTTGGCAAGCGATTTGATGGCTTCCAGAATTTTTTGCTGTAATTTTCCCAGTTCCTCATTTCTGCGCATATTGAAATCTTCGGTAAATTCCTGCTGCGCTCTTTTCGCCTCCCTTTTTTTGGAAATCAGCTCTCTTTCCAGTTTACGTCCTTCCGCTTCGCTTAACACGGCCGCATCGCGCTGCAGTTTTTCTTCCAGTTTTTTAATTTTCTTTTGCTGGGCAACCAATAACTTGTCTCTGGGAGAAAATTCCTTTTCCAGACGTTTTTTGGCCTTTTCAGCTTGTGGTGCGCTTTCCAAAACCCTGGCAACATCGACAAAACCAATTTTCAATTCCGCATAACTTATATTGGCAACCAGAAACAGCCCGATGAGAACAATCGCTTTTTTTAACATTGTCAATTCCATCTCCCAAAAAGATAGTTTAAAAATAACGGTAACGCCCCCGCAAAAGGGTCACTGTCGTTAAGCCAAGAATCGGATGTTGCTACGACAGATTCGCATTTTGCGGATTTATCCAGTTCTTCAATGAAGGGCTGGATAAATCCACACCGACACCCATCACTAAATTCAACAAAACAGCTTGATTTATAGGCTGTGCCCCAAAAAGGTGGACACAGGCCGGACTTCAGGTTTGTGCAACAAGGATGTATTGACACACCCTGACAACCAACACTCTGCCCCGCCAGGCGAGTCGCTACAAATAATGCTTTATCATAACAGAGCATTATATACTGCTTACAAGGTATAAAGCAGTTATTTTCCAGTGAAATATCAAACAGGATGTCCTGACAACTCCCAATAACGCTAAAATCCCTGACCAAAATTAAATTGAAACATCTGCACCCGATCGCCCTGTTTTTTATTAAACGGTATGGCGGCGCTTACAGTCAAGGCGCCAAATGGCGACAACCATTGACCGGACAGCCCCGCCGAATAACGCATATAATTTAAATTAAAACCGTCACTGACCATACCCGCATCCGCAAATGCGCCAATACGAACCGTATTGAGTTCTTCAAGAAACGGTACCGGAAAAAACAATTCCGCGCTGCCCAACAATTTGGTGGAACCGCCAAACGGGTCGCCATTGGAATCGCGGGGTCCCAGGGTATTGCTCTGAAACCCCCTGACCGAGCTTACCCCGCCGGCAAAAAAGTTTTCAAAAAATGGCAGATTTTTTGTGCTTCCATAACCATCACCATAAGCCCCTTCAATAAAAAACCTCAACACCAGGTCTTTGGCCAGGGAAAAATAATGCTGGGTTTTGGCGCTGATTTTATAATAGGTCAAATCCCCGCCGGGAATGGTAATCAAGCCAGACAACCTTTGCTGGCCACCTTGTGTCGGGAAAATTGCCCGATTCAAGGTATCATGAGTCCAACTCAGTGAGAACGGAAAAGTCAGGAATTTGTCGCCAAACTCGGCGATGCCATCAATAATTTCCTGGGGTGAACGGCTACTGGTTTTGAGTTTGGTGTGTTTGATATCAAAGCCCAGGCGAATACGCTCGAATTCATCCAGAGGCAGCCCCATGTTTACACCGGCGCTGATGACATCAGTGGTATAGCGGGACAGATTGTTGGCAGCGGCATCGGTTTTGCGAAACAACAGATTATAACCCAAACTGACCCCATCCAATGTAAAATAGGGATTCAAATAACCCAGACTGTAAATCGTCGAGACATTGCTGTTGTTAAAATTAAAACTGAGCCTTTCACCGGAACCAAAAATATTATCCTGGGAAACACTGGCATTGAAAATAATGCCCTGGGTCTGGGAAAAACCGATACCCGCTGTCAAATTACCGGAAGATTTTTCAACCACAGTATAATTGACATCAATCTGATCGGAAGTGCCCACGACCGGCGGCGTTTCCACGTTCACCGATTCAAAATAACCCAATCGGTCCAGACGAATTCTGGAACGTTCAATTTTTGCCGTTGACGCCCAGCTCGATTCCATTTGCCGCATTTCACGCCGCAACACGGCATCACGGGTCTTGGTATTACCAGCCATATTGATACGCCGGACATAAACCCGCTTGCCCGGATCGACAAAAAAGGTCATGTCCACCGTTTTGGTCGTGTTATTGATATCGGGTACCATATTGACATTGGCAAAAGCATAACCTTCGTTGCCCAAACGTTCCGATATCGCCTTGGAGGTTTCGGTTGCCATTTTACGGGAAAATATTTCCCCCGGACCGATTTGTACCAGCCTGACCAGCTCTTCCGGATCAATCACCAGGTTACCGGCCAGTTTCACTTTTTCAAGCGTAAACACATCGCCTTCCTTGACATTGATGGTGATGTAAATTTCCTTTTTGTCCGGCGTAATGGTAATTTGCGTGGACTCAATCGAGAAATTGATATAGCCACGGTCAAGATAATAAGAGCGCAACCTTTCCAAATCGGCGGAAATCTTTTGTCTTGAATATTGATCATCCTTGGTATAGAAGGACAACCAGTTGGTCGTACTCAGTTCAAATTCGTCCAATAAATCCTCTTCATCGAACACCTCGTTGCCGACAATGTTGATATCCTTGATTTTGGCAACCACGCCTTCGGAGATATCGATCTTTATACCCACCCGGTTACGGGTCAATGGCGCCACCTCGGTTTTTATTTTTACTCCGTATTTACCATGACTGAAATATTGCCGTCTTAATTCCTGCTCGACCTTATCCATCATCTGGGCATTGAAAATCCGCCCTTCCGACAAACCGATTTTATCCAGCGCCTTGGTCAAGTCATCGGAACTTAACTCCTTGTTGCCTTCAAAAAGGATTTTGGCAATGGACGGTCTTTCCACCACCGTCACAATCAAGGTATTGCCCTCCTTTTCCAGACGGATATCCTGAAAAAAACCGGTTTTGAACAACGCCCGAATCGCCGGCGCCACATGTTCCGGGGTAAACTCCTCACCGACATTGACCGGCAGATAATTGTATACCGTTCCGGCGGTAATCCGCTGTAAACCGTTAATTTTGATATTTTCTACCTTGAACCCGGCACCGCCCTGCACGGTATTGCTCATCAACACCGATAAAAGCAATAAAAGGGGAAGTTTTCGAACTTTCATTTTCTATTCAACAAAGGATGCCGGCGGTTTGGTTTACACGAAAAAAGATTCGGCAGTATAACTTACATTGCATGAATATTCTTCCCTCCAATGAGAGGGAAGCCGCACAAAGGCGGCCCGAAAAGAAAAACAAGTGGCAAAACACAAAAAATCATCCCCCATTACGCCCTGTTCACAGGAAAGGCCAGTACCTCATCGATTGAAGCGCTGCCGGATGCCAACATCAATATCCGATCCAGCCCCAGCGCCATGCCCGAACAATCCGGCAGACCCGCCGCCAACGCATCCAGCAAACGTTGATCCGGTGTAACGGGGCGCTGACCGTTTCGTTCTCTGAGCTGGCAATCCCCGGTAAAACGCCGCAGCTGCTCCTGGGCATCGCTTAATTCATGATAGCCATTGCCCAACTCAATACCGTTGATAAAAATTTCCACACGTTCGACCAGTTTGTCATTTTCCGGGTGCCGCCGGGCCAGGCTGGGCAAACAAGCCGGATAATTGTATACAAAATACAGAGAATGCGGTTCAAAGCCTGGCTGTACCAGATTGGCGAATAAAAAATCCAGCCAGGCCGCATGATCCATTCCGCAAATTCGCTCGGCATCGGGCAAATTGTTCAGTTTCGCGCAATCGTTATAAGCGGACAAATCAAACTGTAATGCCTCCAGTCCGGTATATTCCCGAAACAACTGTTGATAGCTCAAACGCTTGATGGCATCGATCGGAAAACAATCTTCCAGCAAATACAACAGCAATTCGCCGCTTTCCTGCATAATCCGGGACAAATCAAAATCCAGCCGATACCATTCCAAAAGCGTGAACTCAGGATTGTGATAGCGGCCGCGCTCGCCCTTGCGAAACGCCTTGCTGATCTGATAAATCGAACCACTGCCCGCAGCCAACAAGCGTTTCATTGCAAATTCCGGCGAGGTTTGCAAAAACAATTCCGGCGCTTCAGGCAGAAAGGTAGATGGCGTGGAAAAAAAATCCAGATTTGGATCGGTGCCAATGCCTCGGCTCAACAGCGGCGTTTCAACTTCCAGCACATCCCTTGCGGAAAAAAACCTTCGGATTTTATCGAGCATCCGCGCCCGCAAACGCAAACGCTCAAGCGGACAAGACGGCGCCCAATCCGGCGACATCAGTCTTTAACGCGGGAAACGTATTCGCCACTGCGTGTATCCACTTTAATGACTTCGCCCTGCTGTACGAACAGCGGCACACGCACCACCGCCCCGGTTTCCAAAGTCGCCGGTTTGCCACCGCCGCCCGATGTATCGCCGCGCACCCCCGGATCGGTTTCTACAATTTCCAATTCGACAAAGTTCGGCGGTTCAACCGATAGCGGCGTGTCGTTCCACAACGTAACCACACACTGCGCCTGATCCTTTAACCACTTGCTGGCATCACCCACGGCCTTGGCGTCAGCCGAATATTGCTCATAAGTATCGGCGACCATAAAATGCCAGAACTCGCCATCGCTGTAAAGATACTGCATATCCCTCTCCACGACATCGGCGCCTTCAACCGTATCACCGGATTTGAAGGTACGTTCAATCACCCGTCCGGTTTTCAGGTTTCTTATTTTGACGCGGTTAAAAGCCTGGCCTTTACCGGGTTTGACAAATTCGTTTTCAATAATTGAACAGGGGTCGCCATCCAACATGATTTTCAACCCGCCTTTAAATTCATTGGTACTATAACTGGCCATAACTTCCTCGTTACCTCAAACAAAAATTTTAACCGCTCATTATAATAGACCCTCGCATTGATATAAACCAAACCCTACCGATTCATGCAAAAAAACAACTCACAAGCGGACAAAAAAACCTCAAGCTGGCAATACGAACTCGCCAACGCCTTTTCGGACTTGACGGCCTTATGCCGGTTTTTGCATTTATCGCCTGATCAACTGCCGGTTTGCAGGAAAGCCACAAAAAACTTTCCCTTGCGCGTACCAAAAAGTTTTGCCGAGTGCATGGAAAAGGGCAATCCGGACGATCCGCTGCTGCGTCAGGTGCTGCCTGTCGTCCAGGAATCGACGAATTACCCGGGATACAGCCTTGATCCGGTCGGTGATCTGAATGCCGTAACGGCCAATGGCGTACTGCACAAATACGCTGGCCGGGTTCTGTTAATCAGTACAGGCAGCTGTGCCATCAATTGCCGGTACTGTTTTCGGAGGAACTTCCCCTATGCCGACAACCAGATCAGCAAACAAAAGCAACAAGCTGCTATTCAATACCTGCAAGACCACACCGACATCAACGAAGTCATCCTCAGTGGTGGCGATCCACTGTTGCTTGGCAATCAACGTCTTGCAACCCTGATGCAACAGATAAATCCCCTACTCCATATACAACGCCTGCGTATTCACAGCCGCATTCCAGTGGTATTGCCCAGCCGTATTGATCAAGACCTGATCCAGGTCTTGAAACAAAGCGGCAAACAATTAATATTAGTCCTGCACGCTAACCACGCCAATGAAATCAGCTCACAGGTTGGCAAAGCCTGCCAGCAACTGCAACAACACCAAGTCACTTTGTTGAACCAATCGGTACTGCTCAACGGCGTCAACGATCAGGCCGAAATCCTGATAGAATTGAGCAACCGCCTGTTTCAGGAGGGTGTTTTACCGTATTACCTGCATCAACTCGACAAGGCCATCGGAACCGGTCATTTTGCCGTAGCCAATGAAAAAGCCTTGGCCATACACCGGAAAATGCAAATCCAACTGCCGGGTTATCTGGTTCCCAAACTGGTTTATGAACAGGCCGGCGCAGCTTTCAAGCGCCCCGTCAGTCTGGTCGATTAAAATGTGATACAGAGCTGCTGACTTACAGATCATGCGTATTCCGGTCGGCAAGCTGCCTGCTGGAATGACATTTACAAAATGAAATCAACCCCACGCTTACCGCCCCGTCATTCCGCCATGGACTGGCGGAATCCAGTGACAGGGATGTCCTTGACCGCTCGAAATACCGATAAGGTTTATTGCACGCGGCCACGCCGGCCTGTTGGCAGACAGGCTTGCCCAGCTCTTCCACGGAAGAGCTGGGCTTGCGGAATTTTGAGCCTCGCCGGAATGTCTGGAGACCCTGATCCGCCTGTCACCTACAACCTAGATATTCCAAGTGACAGGCGTTTCGCATCCCGATGGCCGGTTCATTTTCCGCATCCGTGACCGCACAGAGTATAACCGCTCAAAATACCAACACGAGGTTGCGATATCGTTTTCCTGACCACTTGATTCAAATCCCTCTGCCATAATGAAAGTTAAACTCACAGGACGGCGAGGCAAAGCAACGGGATGAGTTTTTCCGATCTACAAACTTTTGCTCGCATTCGAATCTGTGTTTTGGCGTGTTCAGTTTACACAACTTTAGGTGATTGATGTTTGCCATTAAAATTTAGCTCTGTATCACCTAAAAGCCTCGCGCAAAAAAGCATACACATCATCGTTATAATCGCCGCAGGCCAACAACTGCCGCAAAATCAACTCGGCCCGTTGTGGGAACCCCATCTCGACATAATCACGATAACAGGCCTGCACCTGCTGCCGGAATTTCTCCACCCCCGCAACCGGCTGGCCGAGATTATCCACGCTGACATCGAAGCCCACCCCGCAAACGGCGGCAAACGCCCGTTCTATCGCCTGCGGCTTGATTTCACAACGATAAAACGCCTCTTGCTGCCGCTGGTTGCGACCATCCGGAACATACCAATAGCCATAATCCAGCAATCGCCGCCGCTCAGGACCAGCAATGCACCAATGCGCCAATTCATGCAAAGCACTGCGGTAATAATCGCGGGTAAAGCGTATTTCAGCCGGCCGCCCGGACGTTTCCGGTACATATAAAGGTTCATCAAACCCACCCAACAACCGGGTATTTTCCTGCTGCAAACAGCCCTGATTCAGGCAGGCAAGCAATTGCTCCAAAGGTATTGCCATATCAATCGAAATGTTCGGACTTACAGAGAAACCAAGTTCATGCTAATATTTTGCATCCCTATTCTTAACTTCAAGTACATTTACCGATTACCCGATTTATGTCAAGTAACGAAACCCAGCCTGCGCCAAATTTTATCCGTCACATCATCCGTGACGATTTAGCCGCCAACAAAAACAACGGCAAGGTCGCCACCCGTTTTCCACCGGAACCGAATGGATTTTTACATATCGGGCACGCCAAGTCGATCTGTCTCAACTTCGGTATCGCCCAACAATTCGGCGGCACTTGCAATCTGCGTTTCGACGACACCAACCCGGAAAAAGAAAGCGTGGAATACATGGAGGCCATCAAACAGGATGTTGCCTGGCTCGGCTTTCAGTGGCACGAGTTGCATCACGCATCCGAATATTTTGAACAATTATATGATTTTGCCGTACAACTGATCAAAGCCGGTAAAGCCTACGTCGACAGTCTCAGCCCCGAACAAATCCGCGAATACCGGGGTACATTGACCGAACCCGGCAAGGAAAGTCCGGATCGCAACCGCTCCATCGAAGAAAACCTGGAACTGTTCGAACGCATGCGCAACGGCGAATTTGCCGATGGCGCCTATGTGCTGCGTGCCAAAATCGACATGGCCTCGCCCAATATCAATATGCGTGATCCAACCCTGTACCGGATTCGCCGCATACACCACCACCGCACCGGCCACGATTGGTGCCTGTATCCCATGTACGACTACACCCATTGCATCTCTGATGCCCTGGAAGGCATTACCCACTCCTTATGCACGCTGGAATTTGAAGATCACCGCCCGTTATACGATTGGGTACTGGATCAACTGAACATTCCCTGCCATCCGCAACAAATCGAATTTGCCCGCCTGTCGCTGGAATACACCGTCATGAGCAAGCGCAAACTGCATCAACTGGTTCACGAAGGCCATGTCATCGGTTGGGACGACCCACGCATGCCCACAATTGCCGGGCTGCGCCGCGCAGGCTATACACCGCAATCCATACGCGATTTCTGCGAACGCATCGGCGTCACCAAAAAAGACGCCTGGATTGAAATGGCGGTTCTGGAAAGCTGCATCCGCGAAGACCTCAACACCAATGCGCCACGTGCGATGGCGGTATTGCGCCCCCTGTGCGTGGTTATCGAAAACTACCCCGACGGCCAAACCGAATACCTGGAAGTCGCCAACCATCCACAAAACCCGCAATTTGGAACCCGGAAACTGCCATTTAGCAAAGTTCTGCTCATTGAACAAGACGATTTCGCCGAAGTCCCGCCCCCAAAATACAAACGCCTTACCCTGGGCGGTGAAGTCCGCCTGCGTAACGCCTATGTCATCAAATGCCATGCTGTGGTCAAGGACAGTAAAGGCCATATCATCGAATTGCGCTGTACCTACGACCCCGATACCCTGGGTAAAAAACCCGAAGGCCGCAAGGTCAAAGGGGTCATCCACTGGGTGTCGGAAGAACACGCGCACCCAGCCGAAATTCGCTTGTACGACCGTTTGTTCAAGCAACCCAACCCGGATGCCGAGGATAATTTTCTCGACGCCCTGAACCCGGACTCCCTGGAAATACTGGACAACTGCCGGGTCGAAGCCAGCCTGATCCAGGCCAAACCGGGCGACCGCTATCAATTTGAACGCACCGGCTATTTTTGCCTGGATCCGATTGACAGTGTGGATGGAAAACGGGTCTTCAACCGCACCGTGACCTTACGCGATACCTGGAAATAATCAAAAACTATGTAGGGTAGCTCAAGCGTAGCGGAGCTACCTTAACGTCGTAACAACATCTGCGAGACATACAAAAACAGGGCGGTGCAGCAAGTTATATCTCCAGATCATCCAGCGGACTGACAACCCCTTGCCCGCCCTGATTCAAAACATGGGTATAAATCATCGTTGTTTCCAGATCCTTATGACCTAATAAAGCCTGAATGGTGCGAATATCCGTACCCCTTTGCAAGAGATGCGTTGCAAAACTGTGGCGAAAAGTATGGGCGCTGATCCTTTTGGCAATGCCTGATTTTTTAACAGCTTGTTTTATCGCCTTGTTGATAACCGATTGATCGATATGGTGACGCCGCATGATGCCGCTACGCGGGTCAACGGCAAGCTTGCTGGAAGGAAAAACATATTGCCAACCCCATGCCTTGTTGGCATTAGGATATTTCCGGGCCAGCGCATTCGGTAAATAGACAGCGCCATATCCATCCGATAAATCTTTTTCATGCTGTACTTTGACGCTTTGCAAATGACTATTCAACAAGGGCGCCAGGGTTTCAGGAAAAGACGTCACCCGATCTTTCATGCCCTTGCCATTGCGCACCGTAATTTGGCGATAGCCATAATCAATATCCTGAACACGCAAGCGAACGGCCTCGGTTATTCTCAAGCCGCTCCCATATAATAATTTGGTTAAAATTTGCGGTGTGCCTCGCATAAAATTCAAAATCAATTTCACCTCGTCCCGCGTCAATACCACCGGAATACGTTTTTCCTTTCGGCTACGAGCCGCTTCAACCCCTTCAAGAGGGCAATCCAGAACGTGGCGATAAAGAAAAACCAGTGCATTAAACGCCTGATTTTGCGTCGAAGCCGCCACATTACCCTGAACCGCCAGATAGGTTAAAAAATCCTCGACTTTCCGTTTGGGATTAACCTGTAACGCAGCGCGTTCCGTCAAACGATGATAATGGACAAAACGGCGAATCCAGTCACAATAAGCCTTTTCCGTCGAAAACGCATAATGCATCCGGCGCAATACATCGCGGGTTTCAGTCAGCAAAGTTTTTTGTGGCGAACGATTTGACATTTGAGAAAAAAATATTTATTGTCCGGTCAAAGGTGTCTTTGTCAGTCGATCCTATCAAGATTTTGCCTTTTTGACAGGATAATTTTTAAACCTGTCAAATTTGCCTGATTTTTCGGGCAATACCGTAGGCAAACCGGGCAAAAAGCCTGATATATCAATAATCCGGTCATTATTGCCTGAATTAACGGTTAATATCGGGGAAAAACAGGGCAAATTTGCCTGATAATAATATGTTATGTGTAAAAGGATTCATCATCCAAACAAATGAGGAAATAAATGAGAAAATCTCAGAAATTAAGTTTTCCCGAAGATTTTATAGATAGGTTTATCTGTGGAAACACCGTAGATGTAATGAAACAGATACCCGATGGTACTGTTGACTTGGTTGTCACATCTCCCCCATACAATCTAAAAAATTCAACAGGGAACGGAATGAAGGATGGCAGAGGCGGCAAGTGGTCAAATGCTGCACTTATTGATGGATATTCACATTATGACGACAATATGCCTCATGAAAAATATGTTGAATGGCAAAGAGAATGCCTTTCTGAAATGCTAAGGATTATTCCAGACGATGGTGCTATTTTTTATAATCATAAGTGGCGTGTTCAAGCAGGGCTACTTCAAGACCGCCACGATATTGTTTCAGGGTTTCCTGTTAGGCAAATAATAATTTGGAAAAGAAAAGGGGGGATAAATTTTAATCCAGGATACTTTTTACCAACTTATGAGGTGATATACCTGATAGCAAAACCGAAATTTAAGTTAGCTAAAAAAGCAAATGCTTATGGTGATGTATGGGAATTTGGGCAAGAAAGTAAAAACAAACATCCTGCCCCATTTCCTGAAGATTTAATAGAAAGAATTATATCATCAACCAATGCAAATATTATTCTTGATCCCTTCATGGGTTCAGGAACTACGGCAGTAGTAGCAAAAAAAATGGCTCGGCAATTTATAGGTATAGATATTTCCCCTGAATATTGCAAAATGGCAGAAGCACGCCTTATTAACCCTCTTTCAATAATAAAGAAAAATAACAAAAGCCAAACAGAGCAACAAACATTGTTTGATGTTGTGGAGAATTAATGAAAACATATACTAAAGAGAGTTTAATTGAGGCACTTATAGAGATTCGCGACCAAGGCTGGATTCCAACTGGAAGAAAAAATAATGATGGTGGTGTTGGTAACACATTAGAGGATTTATTGGGTATTGAAGAAAATAATTTACCTATACCCAATGCTGCCGAATGGGAACTTAAAGCACAGAAAAAAGACACTACATCATTAATCACCTTGTTTCATATGGAGCCCTCCCCGCGTGCTTATAAATTTGTTCCATCCATTCTTTTACCTGAATTTGGCTGGAGCCACCAAGAAGCAGGTGAAAAATATTCAAATGATGAAAAAAGTTTTCGGCAAACCATAAATGCATCAAGATACAGCAATAGAGGCTTCACTATTAAAGTAGATAGAAACGACAGAAAAATCTTAGTTGATTTTGACCTTGGTAAAATTATAGATGATGATCATCCTGAATGGATACAATCAGTATCACATAAAACATTAGACCCAAAACCGTATTGGGGTTTTGATGACTTGTATCATAAAGCAGGAACAAAATTACATAACTGTTTTTTTGTGTGGACTGAGTCAAAAAGAATAAATGGAACACTCCATTTTCATTATCAAGATATATACATGCTAAAACGCTTCGATCTGAATAAATTTATTGATGCTATAGAATCAGGTAATGTTTATATCGACTTTGATGCTAGAACTGGACACAATCACGGAACAAAATTTCGGTTAAGAAGAGAAGCGTTAATAGACTTATATGCAGAGGTTAAGAAATTCTAAAAAGCCACATAACAAGGCGCTGCACCGGACGGCAATTCCGCTGCGCTCCATTGCCGCCGGTGAGCTTGGTCGTTAGCAATAAAAAGGAGTTCAATGAATGAAGTATCGTGCTGAAATTGATGGACTAAGAGCCATAGCAGTCATTCCTGTAATTCTATTCCATGCGGGATTTGAACAGTTTAGCGGTGGATTTGTTGGCGTTGATGTCTTTTTTGTAATTAGTGGTTATCTAATCACAACTATAATTCTCTCGGAAAAGGAGCAGGGTACTTTTTCACTAATCAATTTTTACGATCGTAGAGCCAGGCGCATTCTTCCCGCTCTATTTCTTGTAATGTTAGTTTCTTTACCATTTGCTTGGTTTTGGTTGCTCCCTTCTGATATGAAGGACTTTTCTCAAAGTTTGGTTGCAGTTTCTACATTTGCTTCAAACATTCTTTTTTGGCAAGAGACAGGGTATTGGGGTGTAGATAATGAATTAAAACCCTTATTACATACATGGAGTTTGGCAGTCGAGGAGCAGTATTATATAATATTTCCGCTATTTTTAATGTTGATGTGGAAATTTCGAAAACGGTGGATACTCAGTTCATTTTTATTTTTCGCAGCAATCAGCTTAATGGCCTCGCAATGGGGTGCATATAATAAGCCAACAGCTAATTTCTTTTTACTTCCGACTAGAGCTTGGGAACTTGCTATAGGAGCAAGCATTGCCTTTTATTTTCTATACAGAAAACAGACAATTCGTACTCTCTTATCCCACAAAGTTATTGATGAAGTGCTGGGAATTATTGGTCTACTCTTGATTGGATATTCGGTTTTTGTATTTAACGAGTCTGTACCTTTCCCCAGCTTCTTTGCTTTAATACCAACTATTGGAACAGGGTTGATTATTCTTTTTTCATCCTCGAATACCTTGGTTGGACGGTTGCTTGGAGCAAAAATTCCAGTTGGAATAGGACTAATTAGTTATAGTGCTTACCTCTGGCATCAGCCTCTCTTTGCTTTTGCTCGTCATAGAAGCCTAATGGAGCCAAATGAGCTACTACTTTTAGTGTTAGCCCTGCTTTCATTTCCTCTTGCCTACCTAAGTTGGCGATATGTAGAGAAACCCTTTAGAACGAAGGGTCTATTGAGCAGGAAAGTAATTTTCATATTTGGATTAACTGGCTCGGCAATATTTATTGCAATTGGAATGGCTGGGCACCTGACAGATGGTTTTAATGGCTTGTCATTCAAAAATCAATTAACACAGGATATTATAGAGGAAAAATGGAAAGTTAATCATGGACTGAGTGAGACATGTGAAGGATCATTTACGTTATCATCTGACTGTAGAACAAGTGATGAACCAGAAATACTTATTTGGGGTGATTCGTTTGCAATGCATTTGGTACAGGGAATTATTGAATCAAGTCCTGATCCAAAGATCATTCAGCTGACTAAAAGTGTTTGCGGCCCATTTTTTGACATCGCCCCTGTTACTTCGAAGTACCCAGTTAACTGGGCTAAGGGCTGCTTAACATTCACCGAAGAGGTCCGTAAATGGATCAAGACAAACAATACAGTCAAGTATGTAGTTGTCTCATCGCCTTTTGAGCAATATCTATCTAAAGACAATAAATTACTTTCCCGTAATGGTAATCTTGAAAACGCAAATGTCAATGCGGCTACAATGGCTTTTAATAAAACACTTGATGAGCTGGAATCTATGGGAGTTATCCCTGTTGTTTTTTCACCTCCCCCTGCAAATGGAGTTGACTTAGGCCGGTGTTTAGCAAAAGCAGAATGGATAGGGTTGAATTTGGATGAATGTAATTTCAATATAAATCAAATGTTACAAGTGAGGAAAGATGTTTATACATTCTTAGAAAACATCAAGAAAAATCATCGTGTCATTCGTCTTGATAATCTGATTTGTGATAATTCTCAGTGTAAAACACATTTTGATTCTACCTGGATATTCAGAGATAAAGGACATTTATCACACTCAGGATCAGCGGCACTTGGTGATAAATATGATTTTTATAAAATGATTGTTAGTGATGATTAATATTTTGGCATCCATCAAAAATTGCTAACAAAAGCATCCAGCGGACAGTTAAAAGCGTCGTTTCGCTGCGCTACACGTTGGCACACGGCCATTCAACTCAACCAGACAGTTAAAAGCGTCGTTTCGCTGCGCTACACTCTGCTTTTAACTGCCGCTGATGCTAAACGTTATGCAATAGAACCGTATGCTGATGATTAACCATACTTCCACGGCAAAGGGCACTTTATGAAATGCTACCTTTACTCCAATGAATCGAGCTTCATTTTTGGAGAAGAATTAGACTCTCTCCAAGATCCCGATATCGATAGCATTGAGGCATTCTTTTCAGATGCAATTTCCGATTGTATTTTTTCGAGTGCTCTTTCAGAGAAAAGCCAAGGTTTTTTCCCAGATCCTTGGGAAATCGAAACTGAGTTATTCAGGCAAGCGAGGATCTGTTTAGAACATGATTACGGCACCAAGATATTTGCGAAGGTGATTGATGATGATGGTGTCACGATATCAAACAAAGCTATTGAGCTTGGTGAAATCATTGAAAATCGAAGAGATCGTGAGCAAGGAACCATAGATTCTGGTCAAGTGATTATCGCAATGCTTACGAATTTCTTGGAAGAAGGCATCTGGCAATATGGGCTCCAACGGGACGATGGGACAATTCTAATTGACATATGCGAATGGCCTAAGCATGCATCAGATGGAAGAGGTTTTGTTTGGCAGGATTCAAATGGTTTGTTGGAGCCTATCATATGGTTTGGCTTGAAAAACGGAAGCCAAATTGAATGTTGGGCACTAGACAAATCTCCAAAAACATTCGAGTTTCTGGAAGTCTATGAGAATCCGTATGTAGGGAACACACGTCCTGTTGAGCGATGGCATTTATTTTGGTTTTGCAGTTTCTGGACTCTTGATTGGAATGCGCTATTTGACAATAATGGCGATGCGCATATTACATGGATGTTTGCGGAATGCGGTATGGATGAGCCGTCTGATGAATTCAATGCTGTAAGAGATTCTTGCCCTATTGAATTAGCCGAAAACGATACGGCTGCTGACGTTATTCGGAAGATAGACCGATTTTTTGTTGAGAAACAGAAACAAACGGAAACAGACCATAGTTCTTGCTCTAATTAAGGCAAGAATGGGGTCAGGTCTTGCATTGTGCATTGTAGCATCCTTGAAGAACGGTATAGGCTATGAACCTTATAAAATCAATCGCCTAACAAAAAGGTACAGCGGACCCGAGTGGCGCGCGCGATTTTGTGCTAAACTTCAGTTGATTCGCGTGCGCCACTCGGGCCGCTGACCTTTGCGTTATGCTTCAAAAAGGAGTCACCAATGCTACATCATAGCTTTTCACATATCCCGTCCGTTGGAGTATCAACTGAAGGGAAAATATGGAATAGCGGAGTTGGTTCAATGGATGAATTTCTTGAATCACCGCCAAGCTTTCTTTCGAAAAACAAGTCAAAGAAGCTTACAGATCATATCCAATTATCAAAAGAAAAAATATCAGCAAAGGATGCTCGCTATTTCTATGAAAATTTACCATCAAAAGAACACTGGCGTATTTTCAAAGAATTTCAAGATTCAACTGTTTATTTGGATATAGAAACAACAGGTCTTGGAAGTCCTGGAGATATAATTACAACAATCGCCTTATATGATGGGGAAAATATAAAATACTATATCAATGGAAAAAACCTAAATGATTTCAAGAAAGATATAAAGGAATATGGCGTCATTGTCTCCTATAATGTATTCCACCCCAAAACACAAGACACAATTTTAAAAAAAATTATTCCATTC
>CAZDXJ010000045.1:0-19352 GCA_964509475.1 uncultured Methylococcaceae bacterium
TGGATGTAGGTGCGGATTTATCCGCACAGTACGACAAGCCGCATCGACACCCAAAGCATATTTTCTTGACTTAATGACAGTGAGGCGGCTTGCCGGATGCCCATCCCCGGGCCTGGATTCCAGCCAATCCCTGCCGGAATGACGCGAACCCGCCCCTCATTCCGCCACGGACTGGCGGAATCCAGTGACAGGGATGTTATTGACTGCTTTGAAATACCGGCAAGGTTTATTGCACGCGGCCGCGCCTGCCTGTTGGCAGACAGGCTTGCGAAATTTTGGATGTCGCCGGAATGCCAGAGGAGTTCAATCCGCCTGCTGCCACCCCACTGCCATTAAATTAAGAAAATGTGAGTTGAATGCCGGAGCAACGAATTCGCACCGTGCGGATAAATCCGCACCTACCCCCCCATCGCTAAATTCAACAAAACAGCTTAACTTAATGGCTGTGCTGTTGCCCCCGCAATCTAAATATTCCAGGTGACAGGCGTTTCGCGCCCCGATGGCGGGTTCATTTTCCGCATCCGTGAGCGCGCGGAGCAGGGGCGTATTGCAATACGCCCCTGCTGAATCCGAAGGGATTGAGAAACCGGCTCATATCATTAAAACAAATTTGTCATTCGGTTTTTTTGGGGAAACAGGAATTAAAATCATGTCCTTGTATTAACAGACCGGCTAATACAGCCGCCATTGGCCGTGACCGCTTTTAAAGAGTGCGCCCTTCGATAATATAAAAAGAGGAAGCGATGCCGATTTGTTTTATTTTGCAGGTAGGCTTTGCGGCCGTTCTTTCTGTGTGAGGAATATCCATGAGTTTATCCGAAATAGAAAAGGAAGAGCTTCAAAAAGCAAAAAACTTGCTTGAAAACCCCGGCCTTGCCGTGCGCATCACGAATTTGATTGGTCGACCTGTCGAGAAATGTTTTGATTCATTGCCGGAACATTGGCATGAGTCCATTGCTGAAGTGACTCAAACCACCCTATTGACAGCATCCAGTGCCGTGGGATTCACAATGAAAGATGTTCCAAACCAAAAAGCATCCAATAGCTGGCATAAATGGGGGGCTTTCGTTTGTGGAGGGGTTGGCGGTTGCCTGGGTTTTGCCGGGGTTTCCATTGAGTTGTCCGTATCCACAACCATAATGCTTCGTTCCATAATGGATGTGGCGCGTAGCGAAGGCGAATCCATTGCCTCACCCGAAACGAAGAAGGCTTGCCTGGAAGTTTTTGCGTTTGGAGGCAGAAGCGAAGCAGACGACAGCGCGGAATCCTCATACTACACTATAAGATATACTTTAGCGCGATCCGTCCAGGAAGCCAGCGAACATGTTATACAAAAAGGTTTGACCCGGGAATCCGCGCCGGCATTAATCACGTTTATTACAAAAATCGCTGAACGCTTTGGCGTTCAAATAACTCAAAAAACGGCGGCCCAACTGATTCCAGCTCTTGGCTTTGCGAGTGGCGCAATAATCAACACGCTTTTTATCGACCATTTTCAGGATATGGCCAGAGGTCATTTTATTGTCAGAAGACTGGAGAGAATGCACGGTAAAGCAGTAATTAAAGAGTATTACGAACACTTGCCCAAGGCGCAATAGACAGTCCGCAGGCCGGAACAAGCGCGGCGGTTCCGGCAAGAATACCCGTATCACCTTTTTGGAGTCGGCATCGAGACAAATTTGTTTCGTTTTTCGAACGCCATAAAAACTGTTTTAATGAAATTCCTGCAGTACATTTCAGGAGGTATCATGAAAACCTTAGTTTTTGGAAAAACCAGGAATGGAATTACGTTATGAGCGGGCCTGTCTGTTGTTGTACCATGAAGGAAAATATGCCGGCAGCGTGCCATTGACTCAATTGGAACGCATTGTAATGGCTCCACATGTCGCTCTTTCAGCCGGTGTGCTTGGTCTGATTGCGGAAAAAGATGTCGCTTTGTTGGTTGTGAACCATCGTTTCCCCGAACGCAGTGCGCAATTATCGGCAGTTGTAAAAGGTGATGTACAGCGCCGCATTCGCCAATATCAATTGTATCAGGATGAATCGTTCCGTTTGCACTGGGCAATACGACTGGTGCGATTGAAAACTGTGCGTCAGTATCAGACACTTTTGTATTTTCGCCGGCAAAGACCGGATTTACGCTATCCCTTGACCCGGGCAAGCCGGCAATTACAGCGGTTGCTTGCGGATTTGAAAGATCAAGCCGTTGATTCCCTTGCGCTTGTTCAACACAAATGACAACGGGTTGATAAACACCTGTTACCAGTTTTGGCGTCGCTCCATAGACTGGCTTATTTCAGTTATTATCTGTGGTATTAAGTTTTTTGTCTCTTCCAGCGTTGCAGGTATCGTTATGAAATTCAAAATCCGTCTGTTTGCTTTTTTTTCCGGTTTTGTTGTGTTGGCAGCTTGTACCGAATCGAAGCAATCTGTGCAGGTTGTCAAAAGCGAGGGTTTGTCGGTTGCGACTTTTGCCGGTGGCTGCTTTTGGTGTACCGAAGCGGATTTTGAAAAACTGCCCGGCGTCCATGAGGTGATTTCCGGTTATAGTGGTGGTAATGTTGCCAATCCCAGCTATAAACAGGTTTCGGCTGGAAATACCGGCCATGTCGAAGCGGTACAGGTTTATTATGATGCGACGGTCATTGCTTACGAGCAATTGTTGCAGGCTTTCTGGCGGCAAATCGATCCCACCGATGCGGGCGGCCAATTTGTTGATCGCGGCAGCCAATACCGCAGCGTTATTTTTTATCATAACCCGTCTCAAAAGCAACTCGCCGAGCAATCCAAACGTCAGCTCCAGACATCAGGCCGTTATGACAAAGATATCGTGACCGAAATTGTCCCGTTTAGCCGTTTTTACCCGGCGGAAGCGTATCATCAGGATTATTATAAAAACAATCCGGTACGTTATAAGTTCTATCGCCACGGTTCGGGCCGGGATCAATATCTTAAAGAAATCTGGGGGGATGATTTGACAATATCCGTTCCCGTGAACAGCAAATATCAAAAACCTTCCGATGCCGAGTTACGCAAGCGCTTGTCTGCTTTACAGTATCAGGTTGCCCAACAAAATGGCACCGAACCGGCGTTTGAAAACGCCTATTGGAATGAAAAAAGACCTGGGATTTATGTTGATATTGTCAGTGGCGAGCCGTTGTTCTCATCAAAAGACAAATATGATTCAGGCACGGGCTGGCCCAGTTTCACCCGTCCGCTGAAACCTGGGCATATTGTTGAAAAAACGGATTACCGGCTCATTTATCCTCGTACCGAGTTGCGTAGTAAATATGCCGATTCCCATCTGGGTCATGTTTTTACCGATGGCCTGGAACCAACCGGCCTGCGCTATTGCATCAATTCCGCCGCCTTGCGTTTTATTCCAGCGCAAGAGTTGTCGGCAAACGGCTATGAAGAGTTTGCGAAAATGTTTGCAGACCCGAAGTCACCATAGTTTTCAACAATGTTTTACCAGAAAGCCGGTTAAACCTTTATGAGAAAAACAAACACGCATACGCGATTTGGCAGATTTATCAAAGATATCTCAGCACACACACCATTTACAAAAATGGTTGTTCTGTTGATTGCATTGTGGGTTATGTTTTCCACAGCTGTGTATCTGGCGGAGCGGGATATTGCGGGAACATCCATTCATTCATATACGGAAGCCTTGTATTGGGGGGGGTAGCCGCATTTTCCACAGCCGGTATTGCCGATATGCCGGTATCTGGCATCGCCTAACTGATTGGTGGCTTGTGGATAGTCATTGGTTCGGTATTGTTTTTCGGAACTATTGTGGCGACGATTACCAGTTATTTTATGAAGCCGATGCAACGCCCGCATAAAAAAATAATCGATACGATAGAGTACAACCTCGAGCAATTAAACGATTTGACGATTGATGAGTTCGATTTGTTGAAGAAAACAGTTGACGCCTTGATCGCACATGTTGAGCGACTGAAGGAAAAACAATCAAAAGGACAATAAAATATGCTTTTCTATCCGGAACTGAATAAGCGCTGGATGCAAATGTCATCAACAAGCGGATTGGAGGATTTGGAGGAATATATACTCCGCATCCGTGAGCGTGCGGAGTATATGTAACAAGGTCGTATAAAAGCGCTCAAAAATAACCTTGTTCAATAACCGGCAGCACCCGATAACGGATACCGGAATTTGCAAAATCCCGCTGTAATATCTGTTTCAGGTTCTTTAACTGCTTCTCCGGTAAAAACATCTGAAAGCGAATTTGTTTTTGTCGCCCACTGACTTGTTCGGCCAGAGACAAACCAAAGTTTCTGTGATCATGGGCATATACTGGAAAACTGTTAAAGCCATCTTCTGCTTCAAAGGTCAAAAGGCAGTCCACCATCGCCTCTTCAAGACTGGGCGGTACATTGAGCATCATTAAATATTCTTCATACGGCATTATTCTTTCTCCGCTTCCCCAAATTGACGATAAAGTATAGGTAAAAGAATCAAGGTCAAAAGTGTTGAGGAAATCAAGCCACCGATCACGACAATTGCCAGTGGTCTCTGTATTTCAGATCCCGGCCCGGTAGCAAACAACAAAGGCAGCAGACCAAAGGCGGCTATTCCTGCAGTCATCAATACCGGACGCAAGCGTCGGGCCGAACCCATTTTGACAACTTGCAGCCGCTCCATACCGGTAGCCCTCAATTGGTTGAAATAACTGAGCATGACCACACCATTCAAAACAGCAATGCCCAACAGGGCAATAAACCCGACCGAGGCCGGTACGGATAAATACTCACTGGACAACCACAAGGCAAAAACCCCGCCAATCATCGCCAATGGAATATTGGATAACACCAACACGGCCTGACGAATCGATCCAAACGTGGAAAACAGTAACAAAAAGATCAAACCCAACGAAACCGGAATAACCAGAGCCAGACGTTTCGAGGCACGTTGTTGATTCTCAAATTGCCCTCCCCATTGCACATAATAACCAATGGGCAATTCAATCTGTTCCGATACAGCCTGGCGTGCCTCATCGACAAACCCCACCAAATCACGCCCCTGGACATTGCAACGGATGACAACAAAACGCTGACCTTTTTCACGGGCAATGGATACCACCCCTTCAACCCGCTCCAGTTTCGCTATTGTCGTAATCGGCACATGGCCACCGTCCGGTAAAGTGATTTGCAGGTTCTCAAAACTGGCGGTATTGCTGATACCGCGTAAAATCAACGGTGTGCGTTTGATACCTTCCTGGACAATGCCCAGTTGCAAACCCTCGATCTGAACACGCAGCATGGCTTCTATGGCATCACCATCCAAGCCCAGGCGACCGGCTGCCAAACGATCCAGCTTGACCTGCAAAAACTGCATGCCTTCATTACGACGGGTGAATACATCGCTGGCGCCGCCGATTTGTTGCAAAACCGTGGCGATCTGTTCCGCCTTGCGATTTAAAACCTGCAAATCGCTGCCAAACAATTTTACTGCCACATCGCCGCGCACGCCGGTCAACATTTCCGAAACCCGCATTTCAATTGGCTGGGTAAACCCATAAGCGATACCTGGCGTTTCCTGCATCGCTTCACGGATGGCGGCAATCAATTCCTGTTTGCTGGACATACGCCATTGCTCCTGAGGCTTCAACACCATAAAGGTATCGGTTTCATTAAGCCCCATGGGATCCAGGCCGATTTCATCGGAACCCACCCGGGCGATAATCTGGCGCACCTCAGGCACCTTGGCTAAAATGTTTTTTTGTACCTGCTGATCCAACGCAACCGATTGCGCCAGGGAAATGGATGGCAACTTTTCCAATTGAACGATGATATCACCCTCATCCAGGGTCGGCATAAACGTGCTGCCAATGCGCGTAAACACAAAAATACTGATGAGAAACAAAACGATGGCCAGGGCAAAAACCTTTTTACTGTTATCCAGACACCAATCCAAAACCGGACGGTAAAGCTTGTGCAACTGCCTGGGCAGCCAAGGCTCTTCGTGCCCCACCTGACGCAACAGATAGGAAGTCAAAACCGGAATAACCGTCAATGACAACAATAACGAAGCACTCAAAGCGAAAACGATAGTCAACGCAACCGGTGCAAACAGTTTGCCTTCCAGCCCCTGTAACGTTAACAGCGGCAAAAACACGATAATAATAATCAAAATACCGGATGTGACGGGTACTGCAACTTCACGGGTCGCCCGGTAGATCAGATGCAAACGGGGCAGACGTTTGGCCTTGTCCCGATCACTTAACCGGGTAATGGTGTTTTCAACAACCACCACGGCGGCATCGACCAGCATGCCGATGGCAATGGACAAGCCGCCCAGACTCATCAGATTGGCGGACATATTGGCCGCTTGCATTAAAATAAATGTCGATAATGCCGCCAAAGGTAAAATCAAGGCAACCGTCAACGCGGCACGCAGATTGCCAAGAAACAGAATCAACAAAACGATCACCAGAACCACCGCTTCCAGCAAAGCCTTGTTGACGGTATGAATCGCTTTGTTGACCAAATCGCCGCGATTGTAGAACACATTGACCGTCACGCCTTCAGGAAAAGCAGGACGGATTTCCTCCAGCTTCTGCTCCAGAAGCTGCACGGTACGGCGTGCATTGGCGCCACGCAAACTCAAGACCAAGCCTTCTACCACTTCCCGATCACCGTTTTGACTGACCGCACCGTAACGCGTCAACGCGCCGATACGCACCTCGGCAATATCGCCAATTTTAATCGGTGTATTATTGGCTGTATCAACCACGATGTTGCGTACATCTTGCAAGGATTGAATACGTCCTTCAGCACGCACCAATATCGCTTCTTCCCCCTCGTCGATGCGGCCGGCGCCGTCATTTTTATTATTGCGCTGCAAAACTTCGATTAAACGATCCATGCCAATATTACGCGCCGCCATTTTCCGGTTATCCGGCACCACTTCAAAGGTGCGCACCAATCCCCCCAGAACATTGACATCCGCCACGCCTTCCACAGTACGCAGCGCCGGCCGAATCACCCAGTCCAACAGGGTTCGCCGCTGCATCAACGACAGCTCCCCTCCTTCAATGGTAAACATAAACATTTCACCCAGCGGTGTCGTCATGGGCGCCATACCGCCTGCGATACCTTCCGGCAGCCCCGGCCAGATATTGTTCAGTCTTTCGGCAACCTGCTGCCGTGCCCAGTAAATATCCGTTCCCTCGGCAAAATCAACGGTAATATCCGTCAACGCATATTTGGCAATCGAGCGCAGCATGGTCTGATGCGGAATACCCAGCAATTCCAGCTCGATTGGCGCGGTAATACGCGATTCCACTTCTTCCGGTGTCATACCCGGCGACTTGACAATAATCTTGACCTGGGCCGGGGAAACATCAGGGAAAGCGTCAATCGGCAGTTGTTGATAGGCATAATAACCGCTGCCGGTCAACAGCAGCACCGCTAACAGCACCAAAACACGCTGGGTCAAGGCAAAACGGATGAGCGATGCCATCAATTCCCTCCTTCTTCACCCAGCCTCAACCACTTGGCTTTCAAAGCAACCGCTCCACGCACGGCAACCTGCTGACTTTCGCTAAAATCACCGCTGATAATGGAATCATTGCCTTGTTTTCCCAGTACCGTAACCGGCACGACAGTAAACCCGGATTCGGTACGGGCAAACACATAAGACTGACCCTCACGCCCGGCAATCGCGGTATTAGGCAGTTTAAACACAGGTTGTTTACTGGTTTGGACAATCTGGGTATTGACCGATTGTCCGGCCCGGATGTCATCATGTTTTCCCTCGATAACCGCCCGTGCCAGTACCGTCTGGTTTTGCGGATTGACATTTTTTCCAATCAACGTGATATGGGCGGTAGCGGCTGAGCCACTGATCAGCACTTGATCGCCAACTTTCAGATTACCTGCATGCTCCTGGGGGATTTTGATTTCCAGCCAGAGCTGATCAAGATTGGCAATGCGATACAAAGGCGCCAAAATATCAATCCGTTCACCTGCGACAACACTGCGGTGCAACACAACGCCATCGATTGGTGCCCGGATTGTCAACAGACTGCTCAAGCGCCGGCTTTTAGCCAGTTTTTTGATGTCCCCGTCCGCCACACCGGCGATTTCCAATAACTGCCGGGCTTCATTCACTTCGGCGGCAAAACTGGTATATTTGGAACGGGTTTCCTGCCAGCGCCGATCGGAAATAACCCCTTCATCATGTAATTTCTTGTCACGTTGATAATTGGCCCAGGCCAGCCTGCGATTGCTTTCCGTTTTCAGAAACTGCCTTTGCAACGCCAATAATTCCGGGCTTTTGATGTCGGCAAGGCGTTGATCTCGTTTGACAGTATCACCAATGGCCGCATAGAGCCTGCTCACCAGGCCGGCTTGTGGAGCACTGACAATATATTCCTGATCCGGAGGAATGACGACGGTCGCTGGCGCATAGAGCAAAGGAATTTGTTGCACGTGCTGCAAAGCTCCCAATTTGATCCCCAGGTTATAGAGTTGCACCTGGGACAAGGAAATCTGATCCAGAGCAAAACCGGGACTCAAGAAAAACCAGAGCACACTTGAAAAAACAAACTTGGCAAACAACTTCATGGTAACTGGCCTACAACTTGGTTATAAAAAGCGATGTCACGCTGTAATTTAAGTTCCGATTCCTTGGCGTCACGAATCGCCGCAAAAGCCCGTGATTGAATCTTTAACAAATCGAGCAAGTTGATTTCTCCGGAAGAAAAACTGAGTTGGGTCATTTCAAGGTGGGTTTCCGCAATCTGACGGCGCTGCCTCGCGATCTCCAACTCGCTGCGATCAATTTCCAGAATATGCAAAGCCTCATGGAATGACTGTTCCAAATCCCGGTACAAATGTGCCCGCTGACTGATCGCATTGCTGAGTTCAAGATTGGCTCGGGCAATTTCAGGCGCTTTGTGAGCGCTACCCCCGAAAGGCACACTGACATCCAGGGTAAGGGTTTCAGCACTGTAATCCGGAGTCGTACGTTGCGAGTTGCCGCCAATGGCCAGGGTAGGCTGCCCGGAACCGGACGCTTTGACCCAATCCAGCTCCGCCCGTTTACGTTCAATAAAGGCATTCAATGCACTCAACGCAGGATGTTGTGGCGTGATTTTCTTCTCACTTTGCGGCTCGGTGAAATCCGCCGGAACCCGGGTCATTTGGGTCAATGTGGCAAAACGTTTGCGGGCATGCATTTGTTCTGCTTCCGCCTGCACCAATTCAGAACGTTTGCGCAGTTGTTCGGTCTGTGCCAATAACAAATCGGTGCGTGGCAAATCACCTAATTCAACCCGGCGTCGTACCGTCTTTACCAATTGTTCGGAAACCTGATAAACGTATTTGGCAATTTCATAACGATTATTGGTCAACGCAATATCCCATAGAGCGTTACGCACCAATCCCGCCACACGCAACTTGAAAACCTTGGAGCGCAATGTATTCGCCTGTTCAGCCATCTGCGCCAGCCGTTGTCCGGCGGCGCGCTGTCCCCAATTCCATAACGGCAGCTCGATAGCTCCGGCGATTTCCGGCGCTCCCGTACCAACTGCATCACGCACCCAACCATTGCGATAGGAAAAGGTTGCGGTCAAAGCACCCGCCACCCAGCTGTCGCCGCGTTGCCGCAAGGCCTCGGTTTCTTGCTTGAGAGCTGGAAGCAGAGCGCTCTCAGGATAGTTTTGCCAGGTCAGATCGATGAGTTCCGATAAGCTCAGCTGGGAATCTATCGTTATCGGATCACGATGCTCAACGATATATTGCTCATCCGCGTGGACGGAGCAGACGATTGACAATGCAATCAATACAAACCCTGAAATGGGCAAAGCAGACATAGAATCTCCTTAAGATTTATATAAATTAACGGCTGGTAAACATCATCAGAACTGACCTACGGCCAAGGTTGGTCAGTCAGCACGGTAAGGAAATTAAGCGGGGGGAGCTCGGGAAGCGTGAATACAGGCAATATGTTGCGAGGATAACAAAGCGGTAAGATGAGGTGAAAAACCGACACTGAAGGCATTGGGATCATCAATACGATAAACGATGTTCGATACATTATGTGCATCGTCTGCAGGCAATGGCATAAATAAATTTTGCTTGATCCCGGAACTGACGCCAATTAAGCAGCCTTCGGACAAATGCAACGGCTTACTCACTTGCAACAGTGCTGCCGGAGAGCTTTGGCTTTTTGATACAAACTCCAGCCCTGGCACATGGATGCCTTGCTGTGGCTCTGCCCTTTGCGCATGCGCATGCACCAGGGGCGCAATAAATTGCAACAAAATCAGCGAAAAAGTGAGCATTTTCTGGAGAACGTGTATCATAGCCGGTATCGTAAGCTAAATTTTGGTATTGGGCAATAGCTTACATCTTGAAAACGAATAGAACTGCAACAATATCTTACGTTATCCTGCATTTAAGAAAACGGCAACAATCAATGAAGACAATAACCGGATTTTTTATTACCTTACTGATCATCATCGGCCTGGGGCTGGGTGGTATACAAGAAGTACAAGCCAAACGTTTTGGCGGTGCTCGTTCTTTTGGCTCCAAACCAGCCTACTCCATGCCTTATCGCAGATCGGTCAGTAAACCGCAGCGCTCGGCAAGCCAACAACAAGCCTATCAAAAAAATCAGGCCGCCCGGCAAACCCTGAGCCGGCGTGGCGGCTTGATGGGCCTGCTCGGTGGCCTGGCATTAGGCGGTCTGCTGGGTTCGCTGTTCTTCGGAGGTGCTTTTGAAGGCTTGAATTTTATGGATATTCTGGTCTTTGGCGGCCTGGCCTTTTTGCTTTACAAACTCTTTTCGGCAAGGGCACGGCCCTCTTATCAAGCCGATGCTTATGATAATAACGCCAGCGCAAGCCCATTCACTCAGGCGCCCGATACGTGCTTCAGGCAAACGGCCGATTTTGACACCGACGTGCTTTTTAATAAAAAAACCCGGCAACCCTCTCAGTCACTGACTGGGCAGGATGCCGATTTTGACAATGCTGTAACACCGGCCGGTTTTGACAAAACGGCTTTTCTGGAAGGCGCCAAATCCGCTTTCAGGCAATTGCAAACGGCTTGGAACAACGCTGATCTGGCGGAAATCCGGGGCCTGACCACCGACAAGGTGTTTGCCGAAATTCAGCAGCAACTCAAATCCGAACCGAATCAAAACTTTATTGATGTATTGAAAGTTGATGCAGAGTTACTGGACTTCAGGGAAATTGGTCAGGAACAGGAGGCGGTTGTCTTGTTCGATGCCATTTTACGCGAGCAATACGATGCCCAGGCTGAACAGGTTCGGGAAATATGGCATTTTGTCAAATCCAAAAACAGTCTGCAACCCACCTGGTATCTGGACGGTATCCAGCAGCTTGAATCGTAGTTTCGTTCACACTACGATAATGGCTTAAAAATGTAGGAGCGACTTCAGCCGCGCCCATTAATGGGCCATTTAACCCGATAGACTTACACCGCCATAGCCCGTTCAAGTCACACAGGATTTTATTTTTGCAACAGTGCGTTGAATAAATCCCGGAAACAAAACCTTTTTGACCTGCCGGACTTCCTCGCAGTCCGGATCGGCCTGGCGCATGTTGTTATACACCGTTTCGGCCTGTTCGGTTTCACCGCAGGCATGTAAATACAAACAGAGTACCTGCATAAATGCCAGATATTCACTGATATGAAAGCGCTTGCGGCGAGGATATTGCGCCTTCAGGTCCAGTTTATGCTCAAAAATAGCCGGAATTTTTTCCGGTTTGCCTTCATCCAGGCATAATTGCGCATAATGACAGCGGGCAAATAAATATTTTGGGTGCTTGCGGTAATTCTCTTCAATACATTGTTTTTGTTTTTCCCGATCAATGAAACCATAGGCCACCGCCAGATAATTGTTCAGCAGCATCACTTTGGGATAAAGTTGCCGTAGCGCCAACAAGCGGGGCAGGGTTTGCTGCGGATTGCGGATTAATTTATCGTACAAGCTCTCCAGCTCTTTTTGAATATCCGCCGGTAAATTCAACAGCGCCGGTTCGACGCGGGTTTCATAACTGACTTCATAAACATTGCGCACATCATCCGGCATAACGGGCTGGACACGTTTTTTTTTCTGTTTTGACATATTGTTCAAACCGGTTTTTGTAATCCAAAAATATAGTATTTTACCAGCTTCAGGCGGCTTAACTGTTCAATGGCCAGGGTTTCCAATACCGCCGATAGATTGAATACACCGATTTTCCTGCCCAGGTCCCGTAAATACCGATACGTCGGCAAGGTATTATCGGTAATATCACGTTCGATCACGATATCAAAGCCGGTTGCCCTGGCCAACTGATGATAACCGGCTACGGTGCAATCCAGATGGCAAGCGCCGTAAAACCCCTTGCCCAGCCAGTTGATTTTGAATAACGGCAGCATGGCCTTGACCGGCACAAAATCAGACAAGGCCAGATAGCCACCCGGTTTCAAAACCCGCATCGCTTCCTGAAAAAATTGCCTGCGGTCTGGAAAATGAAAAATACACTCAACCGCAAGCGCCACGTCAAAACATTGATCGGGAAAAGGCAGGACACAAGCATTGCCTTGTTGAAACTGAATGCGATTACCCAGAACCGGCCGAACATTTTTTTGCGCCCGCCGCAGTTGCCGGATATCCAGGTTCAATCCCGACAACGACATGTCATGATAATTTTCATTGATGAAGGCGATCGTGCCACCAAAACCGCAGCCCACATCCAAGACACGCTGACCATTGTCGATACGGGCCGCAATACACACTTGTTCACTCAGCTTTTCGGCGGCAATGGCAAAATCCTCCGTATTAACCGGGCCTGACAAGGGTTTGTCCCAATACCCCCAATGCACATGCCGGCCAAAACTGCTGGCAATATCCGCATCCTGTCTTTCCAACGCGGCCAGCAGATAATCAAAATAAGGCAGCGGAATGGATGATTTTTTTGTCATGAAAGTCCTGCAATAGTCTTTACCCAAATGGAAACACACATTATAGTGTCCGCTACAATCAATTCAGAAGGAGACAAACATGCTTTTCAGCACTACCCCGGATATGCCGGGCCAGGAAATTACCGAATGCCTGGGTGTCGTAACCGGCAATGTCGTCCAGTCCAAGCATGCCGGCCGCGATATCATGGCCGGTTTGAAAAGCCTTGTCGGCGGCGAAATCAAAGGTTATACCGAGATGCTGACCGATGCCCGCAATGAAGCCATCCGGCGCATGGTGCAAGAAGCAGAACAAAAAGGCGCCGATGGCATTGTCAATATCCGCTTTACCACCAGCGCCATCATGGCCAACGCATCGGAAATGCTGGCTTACGGGACGGCGGTTAAACTAAAAACCTGACGCCGGACTATATAGGCCGATCCTGGCGATCAGCACCAAACCGGTGTACGGATTTATACAATCCAATATGAATCAATCCGGCCAGAGTGGCGTATAACACGGGATACAATACATAAGGCGGATAATATCCACTGACTTGTTGTGTATAAGACCACGCGCCCATCTGGGCATAACGGCCGGAAAACAGATAAAAACTGGCATTGGACAACAAAAAGGCCAAGGATAACGAGGCTATAAAAATAGCAAACAGCATGATGCGATTCGTTTTCCGGGTCAAATCCAGACCCGCGCCCAGGCAACCGGCGAAAAACACCACAGCATAGGTCGGCAGTAAAAACAAATAAGCCGGAGTGACGCACCAATCGCTTACGCCGCCATAGCGGATGGCGATAAAGTCAATGCCCCCGGCCAGCAAAACAAACCCGGTAAACACAATATTCCGGTTATTCAACCACTGGCCTTGTGATTTTGCCATCGAAGGCAAGGACAGGTAATAACCGGCCAGAAAAAAAACCGCCAGCGACGCATCGGGCAAAAAATTCACGCTGCCGAAATGATGAAAGCGGGTCGCGCCCATTAACACCGTCAAAGCCAGAAAAACCCATTGTTTCGGGTTTGTATTCAAAATAATCATAGCCTTTCCTTTTCAAAAAACAAACGTAGCTCCTCACCCCTCTAAAAAGCCGGTGCAGGTTGTTGATTTATCAGGCTTGCCCAGCCCTTCCACGGAAGCGCTGGGCTTGCATAACTCAGGATGTTATGCAGAACGACAGCGATGTATGCACGTGTCCTGATAAATCAATGATCTGCGCCGGCTACAACACAACCGGGTGAGTCGTTACAACCAAACAAATTCATTGACTGATAATAGGCAATTCAACCCTTGTTTGCAACTTTAAAAACTTGACAGCCCGGAAATTAACCGCTAGTGTGCCCGGCTTGCTTCAGGTGCCCTGAAATTCAGGGTGAAACTGGGAAGCCGGTGCAATCCCGGCGCTGCCCCCGCAACGGTATATGGGTTCGGATAATCCATGACGCCACTGTGCCCGAGTGCATGGGAAGGCGGATTATCTTTATCCCCATGAGTCCGGAGACCGGCCTGAGGCCTCGTCTGCGTTGTGGCTCAAAAACCCGCCATAACGTTTTTTCATGTTTTTGCTGTACGGGGTTGTGCAGCGCATATCAGGAAACAAACGCTATGAAAAAATCAATTGGACTTTGTCTGGCCCTGCCGGTTGCTTGCAGTCCGGTCGTTCTGGCTGACACAGCCGAAATCACGGCTTCCAAACAAAGTATCACCCAAAAACTGGATACCCTGGTCATCTCGGCGACCCGCACCGAGCAGGCGTTACGCGATGTCAGCAGCGCCTTGACCGTAATCAGCGCTGAAGATATCGCCGCCCGCAAATTTTACAGCGTGGCCGATATGCTGCGCAGTGTCCCCGGCGTCGATGTCGTGCAAAGCGGCGGTCTTGGCCGTACAACTTCGGTTTTCATACGCGGGGCCGCTTCCGAACAGACCCTGGTTCTCATCGACGGCGTGGAAATGAACGATCCCGGTTCTCCGGGCAACGGTTTTGATTTTTCCGATCTGATGGTGGACAGCATCGAACGTATTGAAATTTTACGCGGCCCGCAAAGCCCTTTATACGGTTCCAATGCCATCGGTGGAGTTATCAATATCATCACCCGCAAGGGGGCGGGCAAGCCAGCTTATTCCCTGAGCGCCGAAGGTGGCCGCTATGGCAGCTTCAAAGTCGGCGGCCAGGTCAGTGGCGCCAGCAAGCGCTACCGCTACAACCTGTCGGTCAACCACCTGGAATCCGATGGTTTTTCAATCGCCGATGCCCGACTGGCCGGTAACAGCGAAAAGGACGCCTACAAAAACACTACAGTAAACACCAGCCTGGGGATGACGCCGATGGAAGATTTTGATCTGGACTGGAATTTGCGTTACAGCGAAGGCAATGCCGATCTGGACAATTGCGGCGGTGCTTATTGTGACAATGTTCATAAAGACAGCCGCAACCAGCAACTCAATACCATCTTGAAAGGCCACCTTTTCCTGTTTGACAAGTTCTGGGAGCAATCCCTGTCTCTGGCCTACACCTACAATAATCGTTTGAATCATGACCGGGCACCGGGTTCTTTTGTGCCGTTCAGCGCCTTTAATGGCAACCGTTTCAAGGTCAACTGGCAACATAATCTGTACCTGCACAAAACCAATACCCTGACCCTGGGTATCGAGGATGAAGAAGACTGGATGGATACCGACAGCATTAGCCGCCGCTCCCAAAACACGACCGGTTATTTTATCCAGGATCAGATTCGCTTGTTCGATCTGTCCTATACCACGCTAGGTGTGCGCTTTGATGATAACAACCGCTTTGGTGGCAAAGTCACCTGGCGCGTGGGCCAGATGTTTGCTATCGATGCCCTCGGCCTGCGTTTGAAAGGCGGTTATGGCACAGGTTTCAAGGCACCTTCCCTGTTCCAGCTCTACGCGCCGGCGGATCCATTTTTCGGGCCGGTTGGCAATGCTAACCTGAAACCGGAAACCAGCAAGGGCTGGGATGTCGGCTTCGAGCAAACCCTGTGGGACGAACGGATACTGTTCGGAGCCAGTTATTTTGGCAATCAATTCAATAATCTGATCGGGTTTAGCGACGGCTATCAAAACATCAACAGCGCATCATCCCATGGTGTGGAAACCTTTTTTGAAATCAACCCGCTGCAAGGCCTGGTCTTGCGGGCCAATTACACCTATACCCAAACCCGCGATGACAGTACCGGCCAGGCGCAATTACGCCGCCCGGGAAACAAGGCCAGCATCAATGCCAATTACCGTTTCCTGGAAAAAGCCATGCTCAATTTGAATGTAATCATCGTTGGCAAACGCGATGATATGGATTTTTCCACATTTCCATTCAACCGTGTCAAGTTGCCGGGTTATACGACGGTCAATTTATCGGGAAGCTATGACATCAATGAATATGTCCAGGCCTTCGTGCGCATCGACAATGTGTTCGACAAACAGTATCAGGAGGTTTTGGGCTACGGAACAACCGGTGTGGCCGCGTACGGCGGTTTCAAACTGGGTTACAAATAAGCCTTGTTGCCCGCGTAGCCGTTACGCGGGCGATGCAAGCAAATCAATCGGTGATTTTAATCAACCAGCCATTAACGCCCTTGCAACCCAGTTTGGCCGTACCTTTTACCTTGATACGGGCAAAGGTGTCTTTAAGTTCCGCCGGTAATGTGCCTCTGAAATAATAAAACTCCTGGCGGTCATCAACCCTTAAATCCACCTTGATACCCTTGACCGTCGCTTCCACGCTGTGAATGGCAATATCACCCGGAGCGCGAAAGGAAAACTCCGAACCCGGCGCAACCTCGGCCCGATCGCCCGGTTTGAAACCCGAAAATTTGGGCTTGGCACAAACATGACTTTCGAAACGGGCTTGCGCATCAGTAAAAACCATCATGGCGCCAGCACAAGAAAGCATGGACAGAACAACTGCACGCCGGATATTTTTCATAAATCACCTTATATTGAATTTAAAGGAAAACGGCCCGACCCAAAAGCACGAACCCATATATTTCCATGATAACAGGATAAACCCGACCTGATGATGGAAATTTTCTGATCTCAATGCCAACCGCCATACTGTCGGGTTGGATCGCCGCTAAAACCGCCTGTCGTCTGATTGTTTCTGGGCACCGAGGTACTGCTCATGGCAGCCTGCGCCATGTTGGCATACGTATACCCCCCCAGTGCTTTTGCTTTTTTGGCAATCGCCGTTGTCAACGGATTGATATCATTTTTTTTCAAACCGGGATCAATGATGGCAACCATCAATTCAGTTTTGTTTTTTTCCGGGTGCGCACTGATAACAACCGGCAATGCCGTACCCGCTGGAACCTCAACCGAATAACGGCCATCCGCTTGCAGATCCGTACGGGCAATGCGTTGGCCCTGAACACTGCGCACTTCGATGGTTGCAGCCGTGAGCGGGCCATCCTGATTGCTGACCAAACCCGTCAGTGTGGTTTGTTCGGTGAATTTTTTTATTTTCTGGCTAGCACGGAAAATATTTTGCGGCGTTTCATCCTTTTTACCGCAAGCGCCCAACCCTGCAGACAGGGCTATCGACAGCAAAAACAATTTTATTGGATTGACAGGATTCCTTCCCGCACTCCGGTTATGGCTATTCACAGTTCAACCTCTCGTTTTTATTTGAATGACTTTGGACATGACAAAAATGCGAAGCAAAGGTCAACGGGCTTGATCATACATTTTACCCATTCAGAATGTCCATTCAATTACTGATATGATGCCGAAACCGGTAGTATTGCTTTGGATAATTTTTATTGATAAAGGCCATCCTAACTGCTACGCTAACGCATTATTGATTGATCAGGCCTGAACCGGCCGGCAGCCCGCTTAAAGTGGCAAGGTTGCGTTTACATGCCTTGATGGATCAAAAGTTTTATTAATCGGCAGTGGGTTCTGCAATAATCAAAAACCAGGAGAAAAAAATGGCTGAATCACTTTATGAACGAATTGGTGGCGAAAAAGCGGTAAATGCCGCAGTAGAAATTTTTTACCGCAAGGTGCTGGATGATTACCGCATCAACCGGTTTTTTAACAATACCGACATGGATAGGCAGCTTGCCAAGCAAAAAGCATTTTTTACGATGGCTTTCGGCGGTCCGAATAATTACACCGGCCAGGATATGCGTACCGCACATGCGCACCTGGTGGCAATTGGCCTGGACGACTCGCATTTTGATGCCGTTATGGAACATCTGGGCGCAACCCTGAAAGAACTTGATGTAGCGCCGGAATTGATTAGCGAAGCTGCGGCCATTGCCGAAAGCACCCGCAACGATGTTCTGGGAAAATAACGGACTGTAACCAAAGCATGTATAAATTGACCATTGCCGGCCAGCAGTATGCTTGCCGGCCACAGGAAACGGTACTGGACGCCTTGCTTCGGGAAAAAGTTGATATCCCGCATGGATGCAGACAAGGCGTCTGCCAAAGCTGCATCGTACGCAGTCCTGATGTGGCACCACCCGCGCAGGCACAAAAAGGACTGAAAGATACCCAAAAAAAACAGAATCATTTTCTCGCCTGCCTTTGCCATCCCGAACAGGATATGGTGGTAGCAATGCCCAATCAGTCCTGTTTTTATACAGAGGGCACGGTTATCGACAAGCAAATGCTCAATGCCAATATGGTTTTGCTTATTGTCAAATGCAAGGATGTTTTTGAATACTACGCCGGCCAGTTTGTCAATTTACAACGCACGGATGGCCTGACACGCAGTTATTCAATTGCCAATACACCACAATTGTCAGATAACCTGGAATTCCATATCCGGGTTCTTCCAGGTGGCCGTTTTAGCGGCTGGGTACATAACGAGCTTGCCATAGGTGATTCTATTGCCGTATCGGAGCCCCAGGGTCATTGTTTTTATGTGGACAACCGTTCTGAACAAGGCCTGCTCATGGTCGGCACCGGCAGTGGCCTGGCGCCTCTGGCTGGTATTCTTCAGGATGCGTTACAGCAAGGACATCACGGCCCCATCCACCTGTTTCACGGTGTCCGCAAAGCCGAGGAACTATACAAGGTTGCCGAAATGCGGCAGCTGACTCGGCAATATAAAAACTTTTTTTATACGCCCTGTATATCGGGTTCCCATGTCCCCACAGGCTTTTGCCGGGGCCGGGCCAGCGATGTAGCGCTGGCAACCCTCAAAGATTTAAAAGACTGGCGCGTCTTTTTATGCGGACACCCGGAAATGATCAAACAAATGCGCTTAAATGCGTTTCTACAGGGTGCCTCCCCACAAGACATTTATACTGATGCTTTTCACTTATCAGATACTTACTGATGTTACGCAGATATACTGTATTTTGTACTTCTGTAAGGCTTTGTTGCATAAAAAATTGACAGCGTGATTTCTGAGTGTATTACCTATTAT
>CAZDXJ010000046.1:0-19206 GCA_964509475.1 uncultured Methylococcaceae bacterium
CCAACAAAGATGAGAGGTGTTGTTTGCCATGCCCAAAGTTATGTTTAAAATTGTAACCTTTTGTTTTTAAAGTAAGGCCGTATTTTCAGGGAAATCGTTCACTTTTTCTAACCAGCGGTTTGAAGCGGCCAGCTCATAATCTTGCTTTTCAGAACCCTCTTGAGGTTTAATAAATTCAGGCACCAACGGAGATGGCATAAAAAACACGGAAAATGCACTAAGAGCGGCATCTGATAGGGCCTGTTTTTGATACATACCATCACCACCACTACGCGCGTCGGGCAAGGTTGCAAATATCTGCTTGATCGGTCCAATCAAATTGGTTTGCGTGCATACTGTCATTTGTTCGACTATCTTTTTCACTTAATAGATTTTTTAGGTAAGGAATTGGATTTATTTTACTAAATCCTAAATTGAGAATTGCTGATACTAATAGAACGATTCGTTATAACATTTACATTTATTGATGAACCTTTCGGTCAGTAAATGTATGAAAAATTTGCTCTATTAAAAATCACTTTCGAACAAATTATTGTAAACCTTTTGATGAAACGAACTACTAACCTACTGCAAATAACTGAACTTAGGCCAAGCTGATATATATTGCTCTGGCCACGCCTGCCTGGCCTGTCGGCAGACAGGTTTGCGGATTGTATCGACTTGTTCCCTCTGATGAAAGGATTGCTTCATTTTTCGCATTCGATAGTTGTATTTGCACTCATCATTATCCCCCGATTCCATCACACCAATCCAGGTAAATAAAAAGAACTCTCGTTATCAGGCAAATTTGCCACAGTCCCTTGAGTTAAGACCCAGCGTTTGTCTTTCATTCCACAGTCTACAATATTATGCTAATATCGTAAAAATTTACAGACACTGAAATGCGCGCTACTTTGACTGAGATGTGCAACTTACGGAAAATTTTGATATTTCAGTCGATTAGTTATTTTTACAAGTTTGAAAGCTAAGAGTTATTAATGAATAAGAGTCTAAATTCGACGAATACCCTCCAGGAAGATCTTGATCCTGCGGAAACACAGGAATGGTTGGAATCCCTGCAAGCGATTCTGGAAAAAGACGGCCGGGATCGCGCCCATTTCCTGATCGAACAACTCGTAGACCTGGCCAGGAGAGCCGGATCGGATATTCCGTTCAGCGCAAACACAGCTTATCTCAATACCATACCCGTTGAATTACAACCCCGTTTCCCGGGTAATACAACGATTGAGCGGCGCATACGTTCCTATGTCCGCTGGAATGCCATGGCGATGGTATTAAGGGCTAACAAACACACCAATGTCGGTGGCCATATCGCCAGTTTCGCATCGGTCGCCACATTGTACGATGTCGGCCAAAACCATTTCTGGCACGCGCCCTCCGAGCAACATGGTGGTGACCTGATTTTTGTACAGGGCCACTCCGCCCCGGGTGATTATGCACGCGCTTTTTTGTTGGGCCGGCTTAGCGAAGAACAATTGGATAATTTCCGGCAAGAAGTCGGCGGCAATGGTTTGTCTTCCTATCCACACCCCTGGCTGATGCCGGATTTCTGGCAGTTTCCCACCGTTTCAATGGGTTTGGGACCGATCATGTCAATTTATCAGGCCCGTTTTATGCGTTACATGCACAGCCGTGAACTGGCCAATACCGAAAACCGCAAGGTCTGGGCTTTCCTGGGTGATGGTGAAACCGATGAACCGGAAACACTCGGTGCTATCGGCATGGCTGGCCGGGAAAAACTGGACAATCTCATCTTTGTCATCAATTGCAACCTGCAACGTCTGGACGGTCCGGTACGTGGTAATGGCAAGATCATTCAGGAGCTGGAAGGCGTATTTCGCGGCGCGGGCTGGAATGTTATCAAGGTGATATGGGGACGCCGATGGGATGCGCTGCTGGCGCGTGACAAAAAAGGCCTGATCAGCAAACGCATGATGGAGTGCGTCGATGGCGATTATCAAACCTTTAAATCAAAAGATGGCGCTTATGTGCGCAAGCATTTCTTCAATACTCCGGAACTGCAAGCCCTGGTTTCCGATTTGTCGGATCGCGATATTTGGGAACTCAACCGGGGGGGGCATGATCCCTTCAAGGTGTATACCGCTTATAAGGCTGCCGTTGAACACAAAGGCCAACCGACGGTCATTCTGGCCAAAACGGTAAAAGGCTACGGCATGGGCGAATCCGGACAGGCGCAAAACACGTCCCACCAACAAAAAAAGATGAGCCTGAAATCCATCCGCCGTTTACGTGACAACTATAATTTACCGGTATCGGATGAAGAACTGGAAAGCTTGCCTTATTTGAAATTCGACGAAGACTCCGAAGAACTGCGTTATATGCGTGAGCGCCGGGAAGCTTTGGGCGGCTTGTTGCACAACCGCCGGACAAAAGCGGAATCGCTGGCCGTTCCTGACCTGGAAAGTTTTCATTCCATCCTGCAGGCAACCCGCCCGGGACATGAATATTCAACAACAATGGCGTTTGTCAAAATATTGAATATTCTTGTCAAGGATAAAACACTGGGCAAGCGTATTGTACCCATCGTGCCGGATGAATCACGGACTTTCGGCATGGAAGGCATGTTCCGGCAACTGGGTATCTGGTCTCAGGTCGGCCAACTCTATACCCCGCAGGATGCCGAACAGCTTTTATTTTACCGCGAAGACAAAAAAGGCCAAGTGCTTCAGGAAGGCATCAATGAAGCCGGCGGTCTGTGTGATTGGATCGCTGCCGGTACGGCTTATTCCACGCATGGCGTACCCATGATTCCGTTCTTTATCTATTATTCAATGTTTGGTTTTCAGCGCGTCGCCGATTTGATTTGGGCAGCGGCCGATCAACGTACCCGCGGGTTTCTGATCGGGGGGACAGCCGGACGCACCACACTGAATGGCGAAGGCTTACAGCACGAGGATGGGCACAGTCATATTTTCTCGGCAACGGTACCCAACTGCATTTCCTATGATCCGACCTTTGGTTACGAACTGGGTGTCATTATCCAGGACGGCCTGCGCCGTATGTATAGCGAACAAGAAGATGTGTTCTATTACATTACCGTGATGAACGAAAACTACGAACACCCCGCCTTGCCGGAAGGCAAACAAGCCGATATTCTGAAAGGCATGTACCTGTTCAGGGAAGGCATGGCAAAACGCGGCCCACGCGTCCAACTGCTGGGCAGTGGAACAATTTTTAATGAAGTCATTGCCGCCGCTGATTTATTGCGTGATGACTGGAAAGTGGAAGCCGATTTATGGAGCTGCCCAAGTTTTACCGAGCTTGCCCGCGATGGACAGGCCTGTGAACGCTGGAATCGGCTGCATCCAAGTGCGCCCGCCAAACAACCGCATGTCAGCCAATGCCTGGAAAATACCCGTGGACCGGTTATCGCGGCCAGTGATTATATTCGTGCTTTTGCCGAACAGATTCGTGCTTACGTTCCGAGGCCTTATACGGTTCTGGGTACCGATGGTTTCGGGCGTTCCGACACCCGTGAAAACCTGCGCAGCTTTTTTGAGGTTAATCGCTACCATATCGTGATTGCGGCACTAAAAAGCCTGACTGATCAGAATAAATTTGATGCAACCCAAATTGAAGCGGCTTTAGGCAAATACAATATTGATATTGAGAAAACAGCCCCCTGGTTTATTTAAGGGCAAGGATTGACAATGAGTTTAATTGAACTGAAAGTTCCCGACATCGGCAATGTCGCTGATGTTGAAATTATCGAAGTACTGATCCAGGCGGGTGATGTCGTCAAGTTGGAACAAACCCTGGTGGTTATGGAATCCGATAAGGCCAGTATGGATTTGCCTTCTCCCGCTGCCGGCAAGATTCGCGAAGTTATGGTAAAAGTGGGTGATACCGTGTCGGAAGGCTCACTGATAGCCATTTTGGAAGCCAGTGAACAAGCCCCGCAACAAGCCGGTGAAACCGAACAGCAGCCCCCTCAGAACACTGAAGCCTCGGCAGAAACACCGGAAGTCACGGAAGCCAAACCGGAAGACAGCCGCGCACAAACCGCAACAACAAAAACAATTACGGCAACCGACAGTTCTTCAGCCGTGACCTATGCCGCCCCCAGTGTCCGGCGTTTTGCACGTGAACTTGGCGTTGATATCAATCGTATCGGCTCTGGAAGCGGGCGTAAAGGCCGTATTCTGAAAGATGACATCAAAAAATTTGTCAAGCAGGTTTTGCAAACCGGCAGCCCCGCCACGCAAACGGGTATACCGGCAATTCCTGGTGTCGATTTTTCTGTTTTTGGGGAAATTGAAAAACGGCCTCTCAACAAAATCAAACGCCTGACCGCCCAGGGCATGACCCGAGCCTGGCTGAATATTCCGATGGTCACTCAGCATAATGAAGCCGATATCACCGAAATGGAAGCCTTCCGCAAAACCTTAAATACGGAACAAACCGCAAATGGCCTGAAAATAACGCCCCTGGTTTTTATTATCAAAGCCTTGCTAGCTGCAATGAAGCAATATCCACAGTTCAATACATCCCTTTCTGCTGATGGCAATGAATTGATTTACAAAAATTATTTCAATATTGGCATTGCTGTGGATACGCCCAATGGCTTGGTGGTACCAGTCATTAAAAACGCCGATCAAAAATCCATCTTTACGTTAAGCAAGGAAATGAGCAAAATCAGCCAGAAAGCACGCAACGGAAAACTGATGCCAGCCGACATGCAAGGCGGTTGCATGACCATTTCCAGTCTGGGCGGCATTGGCGGCAGTGCTTTTACGCCGATTGTCAATGCTCCGGAAGTCGCCATTCTGGGCGTCAGCCGGGCAACCATGAAACCCGTCTGGAATGGCTCAGAATTCACACCACGGCTCATGCTGCCTCTTGATTTAACCTATGACCACCGGGTCATCGATGGTGCCTATGGTGCGCGTTTTACAGTCGCCCTAGCCGACTACCTCAGTGACATTCGCCGCTTATTATTATAAAAGGAGATCTCAATGACTGAATCCGTATTACACGCCGAAGTATTGGTACTCGGTGGCGGCCCCGGTGGTTATACGGCCGCTTTTCGGGCCGCTGATCTGGGCAAAAAAGTTGTCTTGGTGGAGCGTTTTCCGGTACTTGGTGGCGTTTGTCTGAATGTGGGTTGTATTCCATCAAAAGCCTTGCTGCATATCGCCCAGATCATCCATGAAGCCGACGAACTTGCCGCGCATGGCGTCAATTTCGGCAAACCTGCACTCGATCTGGACAAAATCCGCAACTGGAAAGAAAACATCAGCAAAACCTTAAACACCGGACTGGCTTCCCTGGTCAAGCAACGTAAAATTACCCTTGTCCAGGGAAACGGCCAGTTTTCATCCGATCACAGTCTGACGCTACAAACAGCAGGCGGCGCCCAGGAAATCCGTTTTGATCAGGCTATTATTGCCGCCGGTTCACACCCCACACAGATTCCCGGCTTTCCCAATGACGACCCGCGCTTATGGGATTCTACCGACGCTCTGGCCTTGACTGAAATTCCTGACAAATTATTGATTGTCGGCGGGGGTATCATTGGTTTGGAAATGGCAACCGTATATCATGCCCTGGGTTCGCAAATCCATATTGTTGAACTCATGGATCAAATTATTCCCGGATGCGATAAAGACCTGGTCACTCCCTTGTTCAGGCGTATTAAAAAACAATATCAACAGATCTGGTTAAAAACCAAGGTTACAAGCATTGAGTCCCGGGATGAGGGTCTTGAGGTTAATTTTGAAGGTAACGGCGTTTCCGAATCGGAAATCTTTGATCGTGTCCTGGTTGCCGTTGGCCGCCGCCCCAACGGTAAAAAAATCGGTGCCGACAAGGCTGGCATTTTTGTCGATGAAGCGGGCTTCATCCCGGTTGACAAGCAACAGCGTACCAATATCCCGCATATATTCGCCATCGGCGATATTACAGGCAACCCCATGTTGGCGCACAAAGCCACCCATGAAGGCAAAATAGCCGCTGAAGTGGCCAATGGCCATAAAGCCGGTTTTGATGCGTTGACAATACCCGCCGTCGCTTATACCGATCCGGAAGTGGCCTGGATGGGGTTGACCGAAAACGAAGCAAAGCAGCAGGGTATAAAATATGAAAAAGGCGCCTTTCCGTGGGCAGCCAGCGGACGCTCACTCAGCCTGGGCCGGAATGAAGGCTTGACAAAAATTCTTTGTGATCCTGAAACCGGAAGAATATTGGGCGCTGGCATGGTCGGTCCTAATGCCGGAGAATTAATTTCCGAAGCCGTTCTCGCTCTGGAAATGGGCGCCGATGTCGATGATATCAGCTTGACTGTTCATGCTCACCCGATGTTATCGGAAACCTTCGCATTCGCCGCAGAAATGCTCAATGGCACGATTACCGATCTTTATCTGAAAAAGAAATAACTTCCCTTCGGTTACAAGTTCCCTGCCTTCTGTTTTATTAACAACAGAAGGCAGGGAAACTCACAATTCTTAACACGTAACGGCTCACCCACCGTGGTTTAATTTAGCATAGGGTATTGTATTTATCAGAACGCGTGAATACATCCCTGTAAGCTTTGACTGCAACACCCTGTTGCAGTTAACCTGATAAATCAATACCTTACACCCTTCCAAAAATAAGGGGCGAGTAGTTATACTCTACGCGGTTACGAATGCGGAAAATAAAGCAAACACCAGGACGAAACGCCTGCCTGGTAGCAGACAGGAGCGCAGCGGATCGGCCAAGGGTGTGAAACGGTGCTTCGTTGCCTAAGGCGGATCCGCCCTACAGGGCTGAGTAGGGCATATCCCGTAAAAACAAATATTGAATGGGGTAGGTGCGGATTTATCCAGCCCTTCAATGAAGAGCTGGATTTATCCGCACAGCGCAGAACCCACAGCGCAAGGCCGATCACCTGCTTGGTGGCAGACAGGAGCGCAGCGGATCGGTCAAGGGTGTGGAACGGTGCTTCGTTGTCCAGGTTCGTAGATACCAGGCTTTTGTGTAATTCATTTGATATTCAAAATCCGCAAACCTGTCTGCCAACAGGCAGGTGTGGCCGCGTGCAGTATACCTCAAAAAATCAATAGCCCATAAGATGATGGGGTATGTATTAAACAGTTACCCAATAGGGGCGACAGTCTCACGCAATATCGCGTAAATACTTTTCAACACCGGTAGCATTCGCCTCAGCCAGCTCTCTGTCTTTAACGGCTTTCTTTGCCATATATTTTGAGACGCCCGTTACCGGCTGCTGTATATCAGCAGACTTCTTTTCCAGATATTTGGCAACACCAGTCAACTTTCCCTCGCGCCCTTCTTCCACAACTTTTTCCACCTTTGTAACGGCAACGGTCTCGTTATCTGAGATAACTTCACCTTCGAGGTACTCTTTATCCGGCGCGGCAAGAGCTGGAACCTCTTTCTCAATGACAGCTTGCTTGGCAATATATCGAGTTACGCTGCTCGGAACAGGGAAATCTCTGGAAACAGCCGCCTGTCTGGCAATATAGCGGGAAACACCACTTTGTGAGGGTTTGTCTCTGTCCGTCAAGAGCTGTTTGGCCACATATTTAGCAACACCTGTCGCTTCTGGCTTCAACTTTTCAGCAAGTTTTTGCCGGATCAGATAGCGGCTTACACCTGTTTTTTCCGGTTGCTGTTTAGCCGCTATAATTTGCTTGGCTATATATTTGGCTACACCTGTCGCTGAAGCTCTTTTCTGAGTTTCCAGATATTTACCGACACTTGTATTGGCCGTGGATTCTGTCTGCATTGATTGTTCCGAGTTTTTTTCAAGTTCGGCTTGAGCCGCCGCTTGTCTGAGCGATTCAGCTTCTGCAGCCTGATATTTTGCAACCATAGCCGCTGCCGCTAATTTTTTTTCGGCTCTGTCCAATTTAGCCAGATACTTACCGACACCCGTTTTGGGAGTTGCCTGTATTTCAGAAATAATCTGCTTTTTAATATATTTTTCAACACTGCTGGCGATTGGTGTTTCTGGAGCCAAAATCTGTTTTGCCAAATATTTTCTGACCCCGGTAACTGATGTATTCTGATCAGCGGATAAAGACCGTTTGGTCATATACTTGTCAACACTCGTCACAGCAGGCATCTGCCTGGCCAGTAATTTCTGTTGGGCCACATATTTAGCCACACCGGTGACCGGGTCTTGATTTTGATTGGCCAGATATTTAGACACCCCGGTAGGATTAGGAATTTTCGCCAAATATTTGGCCACTCCGGTTAATCCATCATCGACTTCCCGTACATCGGGTTCAGACTGATTATCGAAGAACGGCAATGCCGCTAATAAACCATTCATCATTTTATTTTCTCCACCTATAAATACCTTAATATTATTCGTATTTATGGTTTTTGTGGATTAAGGGTCAAATACCCTTAATCCATTAACAATCTAAAGGTAACTACTCACCCGGTTGTGTTGTAGCCGGCGCAGGTCATCGATTTATCAGGACACGTGCATACATCCCTGTCGTTCGGCATAACATCCTGAGTTATGCAAGCCCAGCTCTTCCGTGGAAGGGCTGGGCAAGCCTGATAAATCAACAACCTGCACCGGCTTTTCAGAAAGGGTGAGTAGATACAATCAAAGAACTGTCTGGACGTGGTTCACGACATTATCGACCGTGAAGCCAAACGCTTCAAACAAGTCTCCAGCAGGAGCCGATTCACCAAAGCGATCCAGTCCCACGACATCGCCTTCGCTACCCACGTATTTCCACCACAGGTCGGTGACACCGGCTTCCACGGCAACCCGTTTTTTCACTGAGGGTGGCAATACCGAATCCTGGTAGGTTTGGTCTTGGTCATCAAAAACATTGGTCGATGGCATCGATACCACGCGGATGTTTTTGCCTTGGGCCGTCAACACTTCCGCGGCTCCCAGCGCAAGACCCACTTCCGAGCCGGTGGCAATGAGTATCGCATCCGGTTCCCCGTCACTGTCTTTGAGTATGTATCCGCCACGGGCTATGGCGTCAATCTGCTCTTGATTGCGTTCGACATGCGGCAACCCTTGCCGGGAAAAAATCAGGGTCGAGGGGCCGTCGCTGCGTTCTAATGCCGCTTTCCAGCACATGGCGGATTCAACAGCGTCACAAGGACGCCAGACTTGCATGTTCGGGATTAAACGCAAGGTCGCCGTTTGTTCAACCGGTTGGTGCGTGGGGCCGTCTTCTCCGAGTCCGATGGAGTCGTGGGTGTAGACGAATATCGTCGGTATCTTCATCAGTGCCGCCATCCGCAAAGCGTTGCGGGCGTATTCCGAGAACATTTCAAAGGTGGCGCCGTAGGGTTTGAAACCGCCGTGCAGGGCGATTCCGTTCATCATCGCCGACATGCCGAATTCGCGGACACCGTAGTAGACGTAGTTGCCGTCGTGTCCTTCGGCGTTGACGTCTTTGCAACCGGACCAGAGGGTCAGGTTGGAGCCGGCCAGGTCGGCGGAACCGCCGAGCAGTTCTGGCAGTAACGGGCCAAAACCGTTGAGCGTGTTTTGTGAGGCTTTCCGGCTGGCGATGGTTTCGCCTTTGCCGTTGACGTCGGCGATGAAGGCATTGGCTTTTTCCGACCAGTCTGCCGGTAGTTCACCGGCGATGCGCCGTTCAAATTCCGCGGCCAGTTCAGGATAGGCGGCGCGGTAAGCTTCGAATTTTTGTTTCCAGGCCGTTTCGCTTTCTGTGCCTTTGCTTTTGGCGTCCCAACCGGCGTAGATATCTTCCGGAATTTCAAATTCCGGGTGTGACCAACCCAGTGTTTCCCGGACCAACGCGACTTCGTCTTTTCCCAGCGCCGCGCCGTGACATTCTTCTTTGCCTTGCTTGTTGGGGGAACCAAAACCGATGATGGTTTGGCAGCAAATCAATGTGGGTTGCTCACTGTTGGCACGGGCAGTTTCGATCGCTTGTTTGATCGCCTCTGCATCGTGTCCGTCGACTTTCGGAATCACTTGCCAGCCATAGGCTTCAAAGCGTTTGGGGGTGTCGTCCATGAACCAGCCGGGAACACCGCCTTCACCACGGACTTCGCCGTCTATCGAGATGTTGTTGTCGTCGTAGAAAACAATCAGTTTGCCCAATCCCATCGATCCGGCCAGCGAGCAGGCTTCGTGCGAGATGCCTTCCATCAAGCATCCATCACCTAAAAAGGTGTAGGTGTAATGATCAACAATCGTGTGTCCCGGCCGGTTGAATTGCCCGGCCAGCGTGCGTTCCGCCAATGCCATGCCAACGGCGTTGGCTATACCTTGTCCCAGGGGGCCGGTGGTCGTTTCCACGCCCGGCGCATATCCGTATTCCGGATGACCCGGTGTCCGTGAGTGCAGTTGACGGAAATTCTTTAATTCTTCGATGGGCAGATCGTAACCGCTTAAGTGCAGCAGCGAGTAGAGTAACATGGATCCATGACCGTTCGATAAAATAAAACGATCCCGGTTCGGCCAGTTCGGGTTGACCGGATTATGATTCAGGTAATCATTCCATAATACTTCGGCTATGTCAGCCATTCCCATTGGGGCGCCCGGATGCCCGGAGTTTGCTTTCTGCACGGCGTCCATGCTTAAAACGCGTATAGCGTTCGCTAGTTCTCGGCGCGAAGGCATAGTCTTCTCCTTATATTCTTCTGTTTATGTGATTTTTGTCGCTTTGTCTGCGTGTCCACGCAGCTTGCTTGGCTTCGATGGCTTGTCGCCGCGGCTGGCGTGCGAACGAGCGGCGAATGCCACTCGCTCTTGTGGCCGTTTATTCCAGATTCGCGTGCCTTGAACGCATTTCTTCTTCCGCTATCCCTTTCTCGTGGATGATATGCGCTATCATCGCTTCCAGAAACAACAATGTCGATAGCTCGAATACCGTTCCCATCGGCATGCCTTTAACCTTGCCATATTGATCATCGCTTCCTATCTGGAAGGTTCTATCGGCCAGATCACCGATAGTCGAGCTGGATTTTGCCGAAATCAAGACAATCGTGGCACCAATTGCTTTCGCCTTTTTGGCAAAGGCTATCAGCTGTTCAGTTTCTCCGGAACCCGAGATAATGATCAGCAAATCACCCTCTTTTATACTTGGTGTCACAATCTCGCCCACGACACTGACATCATAACCGCCATGCATCAGACGCATGGCGAAAAAATTACCCACCAACTTCGAACGGCCCGCGCCGGAGATAAATATACGTTTGGCGCCGTCGAGCATTTCAGTCAGTTTGACGTCATAAGAATCATCGGTCGCTTCCAGAATGCTGCCAATCTTATCGATAACCAGTTTCTGATGCATGACTTACGCCCCTGCGGCATCGACCAGTTCACGAATTTCACGAGCCGCTTCTGCGGGTGATGGCGCGCCATAAATCGCTGCCCCGACCACGATAATATCCGCACCGGCTTCAACAACCTGCTGTACCGTGGCCGGCTTGATGCCACCCGCAACTGAAACCCGCACATCCAGACCCAAATCCGCAATCGCCTGCAAATCTTCAAACGGGGTCTGACCGGCCGCTTGCGCGTCCAGACCCGTGTGGACACCAACAATCTGCGCACCCAGTTCCGCTGAAGCACGTGCACATTCGGTTTTGTCCGGTACATTGATCAAGTCAACCTGAACTTCCGCATTATGGGCTTTGGCCGCTTTGACAACACCACCAATCGTCGCCAGTCCGGACACACCCAAAACCGTACAAATATCAGCGCCTGCCGCATAAAATGGAGTCGCTTCGTATTCACCCGCGTCCATCGTTTTCAAATCAACCAAAATCAGTTGATCCGGAAATTTTGCTCTTAATTCTTCAACCAGCGCCAAACCATTGTATTTGATACAGGGGGTACCGATTTCAAATATATCAACGTAAGGTGCCACCTGTTCGGCAAGGGCTACTGTTGCGTCGAAATCTAATGAATCTAAGGCGATTTGAATTAATGGTTTTGCCATGTTCTTGCTCCAATTGATTATTTTTATAATTACAAAATAAATTACAACTTTGTCACTTTAAAACAGAAACAGACCGAATGTCAATGTCCTCATCCTGCCTGTTTCCTATAAATAAACACTTGCCTTCCAGAAAATATATCTTTCGAATCTGATAATGCAGCTATTCATCCCCTCAAAAAAACAGATGTAGAGTGTTGATTTATCAGTCTTGCACAAAACGTATCTACCCTGATAAATCAATATCCTGCATCGGTCAAATGTTTACCGGACAAGGATTGCCCGGTTATTATAAAAAAGGCCGATGTTAAACATCAGCCTTTTTTGAAGTCCATATATCCAGTAAAATTATAACGTATTGACTGAATTCAGTTCCTGAAAAGCCTGCTCTAACCGGGTTACCATACCAATCTGACCAGCACGTTGCCATACGCGAGGGTCATAGTATTTTTTATTCGGCTTATCATCCCCTTCCGGGTTACCGATCTGACTTTGCAGATAGGCTTTATTTTTTTCATAATAATCCCTTACTGCCGCCCAGGTAGCCCATTGTGTATCGGTATCAATATTCATTTTAATGACACCATAACTGATGGATTCTTTGATTTCTTCCGCTGAAGAACCGGAGCCGCCATGAAATACAAAATTCAGGGTATTATGGGGAACACCGTATTTTTCTGAAACATATTTTTGTGAATTGGCCAAAATGCTTGGTGTCAATTTAACATTACCTGGTTTATAAACACCGTGCACATTACCGAATGAAGCCGCAATAGTGAAACGCGGACTTATTTTATTCAAATGTTCATATGCGTAGGCCACTTCTTCCGGCTGGGTATAAAGTTTGGATTCATCCAAATCCGTATTATCGACACCATCTTCCTCGCCGCCGGTAACACCCAGTTCAATTTCCAGAGTCATACCCATTTTGCTCATCCGCTCCAGATATTGGCCACAGATGGCTATATTTTCTTCCAGACTTTCTTCCGAAAGATCCAACATATGAGAACTGAACAAAGGCTTTCCGGTTTCAGCAAAATGTTTTTCACCGGCATCCAGCAACCCATCAATCCAAGGCAACAGTTTTTTAGCTGCATGATCAGTATGTAAAATTACCGGCACACCATAATGTTCAGCGATGTTGTGTACATGTTTCGCTCCGGAAATTGCGCCCAGGATAGAACATTGTTGTCCTTCCAGTTTAAGACCTTTTCCTGCAACAAAGGCCGCCCCCCCATTGGAGAACTGGATAACAACCGGTGCTTTCACCTTTGCCGCCGCTTCCAGAACCGAATTAATCGTATCGGTACTGATAACGTTGACTGCCGGCAAGGCACATTGATTTTCTTTACAGAAGGCGAAGATTTTTTGTACGTCATCGCCGGTTACAACACCGGGTTTGACGAAGTCTAATACTTTTTGTGACATTTTGTTTAGGAATCCTGTCGAAATGTTGCACCGTTCTTATATCTTTATGCAGCATACAAGAACGGTGAATACCTTGGTCAATAGAATTATCGTAAAAACAGCAACGAGGGCTGTCTATACGATATAAAACGATCAGCTTTCCAGATTCGCCAAACGTTCCGCAAGTAATTCTTCCAATGTTTCCAAGGCTTTGGTAAATCCAGCGATACCTTCTGATAATTTATCAGTCGCCATACGATTTTCGGCATGCATTTTATCAAAAGTTTCTTTGTCTACTGTAATTTTCTCAATTGTCGCATTGGCAGCAATTGCTGGATCCAGTTTACGTTCCAATACGCCTTCGGTAGACTGTAATTCACCTAACAATGCAGGTGAAATAGTCAATAAATCACATCCGGCCAATTCAGTAATTTCACCAATATTACGGAAACTGGCACCCATTACTTCGGTATCATAACCAAATTTTTTGTAGTAGTTATACACATTGGTTACTGACAATACACCCGGGTCTTCTTCGGGTGGATAGGAATCACGGCCCGTGTCTTTTTTATACCAATCCAAAATCCGTCCGACAAACGGTGATATCAAGGTGACACCTGCTTCGGCACAAGCAATCGCCTGATGCAATCCGAACAGCAAGGTCAGGTTACAATGAATACCTTCTTTCTCAAGAATTTCGGCTGCCTTGATACCTTCCCAGGTCGCCGCGATTTTAATCAAAATACGTTCTTTTGAAACGCCCTGGGCTTCGTATTGAGCAATCAGATCCCGTGCTTTTGCAATTGTTGCATCGGTATCATAAGACAATCTTGCATCAACCTCGGTCGATACGCGGCCTGGAATAATTTCCAAAATCTTCAGACCAAATGAAACCGCCAACCGATCAAACGCCAACGTTACAACATCTCCTGAAGAAGCATCTGCCCCCAAGGTTTCTCTGGCGCCTTTCAAAGTATCATCAACAATACCTTGATATTGCGGCATTTGTGCTGCTGCGGTAATTAATGAAGGGTTTGTTGTAGCATCACGAGGTTTGAAGGTCTCAATAGCCTGAAGATCCCCTGTATCGGCTACAACAACAGTCATTTCCCGTAGTTGTTCTAATAAATTTGCCATAATGTTACTACCTTTCGGTTTATTATTAATAAAAATTTCGTTCTCAGTTGCAGAACCAATTAAGAATTGTATTAAAAACAACTGGAACGGAAGATCCTATCTCTATTTTTTAGCCGTCATTTTTCCAAATTTCATGCGTTGGCAAATGACAAGCGCTAACAGCCTGATAAACAGCTATGCCTATAAAACGAAAACACAAGGCGGTTTAACGACCTTGTGTTCCAACATCCGGACATTTGTAGACTGACATTCACTTAAACATTTAAAGATTACCCTCAGCCTGCATAATTCCTATCCAGCTAAAAAACAGGGGGAGAATATCAACCTTTGCTACGCAAATATTTTTCCACACCGGTAATTTTCGTGGCCGCCGCCTCCCTTTCTCTAATAACCCGTTTGGCTAAATATCTTGCCACGCCACTTATTGGGTTTTTATCCCTGTTCTCCAAATATTTCTCAACCCCGGTCACACTGCTTCCTTGTTTATTGGCCAGGTATCTGGATACACCCGTCAGGCCATCCTCGGATTTCTGCACTTGTTGCTGCCGTACCGGTGCAGACGAAACTCTGCGCCTGACTTTTTTTGGTGATTCTGTCGCAACTCCTCTTTTTTTGAGGAAAAAGAAAGCTGCAGCCGCAGCAACTACTACTAAAATCAGTAATGTATTTGAAGAACCTTTCCCTGCCGTTGCCACACCCGGTTTTGCCGCAACAACAGTATCCGTATTTGTTGCAACAGGCGCAACAGATCGACTTGCCGTTATTTTGGCAGATTGCTGTTTATGTTTTGCAATCAGCTTTTCATCCTTGAACAGCACAGTTGGTTTAAAATTAGCGGCCGGATATTGCGCATCGGCAGAACTTGCAGATGCTGAATTTTTATTTATATAATCAGTATCTTTATAAACAACTTTCGGTTGAAAGTCTGCCGCTGGATATTCAGTTTCTGCCCCCACCAAAGGACTACTCAGCAGCAACGCCGCTAAAGCACCTTTTATTAAATTATTCTTTATCACGTTATTCACCTATATATCGTAAGAAGCGGATAGAGACCCCAACCCAATGGCTGGTAGCCTCAGTCAATTATAAGGGGTCTCACCGTCAAATGGAATAATCTATATTTCCATTAACACGTTATCTTTAACACTCAAAGAACTGTCTGGACGTGGTTCACGACATTATCGACCGTGAAGCCAAACGCTTCAAACAAGTCTCCAGCAGGAGCCGATTCACCAAAGCGATCCAGTCCCACGACATCGCCTTCGCTACCCACGTATTTCCACCACAGGTCGGTGACACCGGCTTCCACGGCAACCCGTTTTTTCACTGAGGGTGGCAATACCGAATCCTGGTAGGTTTGGTCTTGGTCATCAAAAACATTGGTCGATGGCATCGATACCACGCGGATGTTTTTGCCTTGGGCCGTCAACACTTCCGCGGCTCCCAGCGCAAGACCCACTTCCGAGCCGGTGGCAATGAGTATCGCATCCGGTTCCCCGTCACTGTCTTTGAGTATGTATCCGCCACGGGCTATGGCGTCAATCTGCTCTTGATTGCGTTCGACATGCGGCAACCCTTGCCGGGAAAAAATCAGGGTCGAGGGGCCGTCGCTGCGTTCTAATGCCGCTTTCCAGCACATGGCGGATTCAACAGCGTCACAAGGACGCCAGACTTGCATGTTCGGGATTAAACGCAAGGTCGCCGTTTGTTCAACCGGTTGGTGCGTGGGGCCGTCTTCTCCGAGTCCGATGGAGTCGTGGGTGTAGACGAATATCGTCGGTATCTTCATCAGTGCCGCCATCCGCAAAGCGTTGCGGGCGTATTCCGAGAACATTTCAAAGGTGGCGCCGTAGGGTTTGAAACCGCCGTGCAGGGCGATTCCGTTCATCATCGCCGACATGCCGAATTCGCGGACACCGTAGTAGACGTAGTTGCCGTCGTGTCCTTCGGCGTTGACGTCTTTGCAACCGGACCAGAGGGTCAGGTTGGAGCCGGCCAGGTCGGCGGAACCGCCGAGCAGTTCTGGCAGTAACGGGCCAAAACCGTTGAGCGTGTTTTGTGAGGCTTTCCGGCTGGCGATGGTTTCGCCTTTGCCGTTGACGTCGGCGATGAAGGCATTGGCTTTTTCCGACCAGTCTGCCGGTAGTTCACCGGCGATGCGCCGTTCAAATTCCGCGGCCAGTTCAGGATAGGCGGCGCGGTAAGCTTCGAATTTTTGTTTCCAGGCCGTTTCGCTTTCTGTGCCTTTGCTTTTGGCGTCCCAACCGGCGTAGATATCTTCCGGAATTTCAAATTCCGGGTGTGACCAACCCAGTGTTTCCCGGACCAACGCGACTTCGTCTTTTCCCAGCGCCGCGCCGTGACATTCTTCTTTGCCTTGCTTGTTGGGGGAACCAAAACCGATGATGGTTTGGCAGCAAATCAATGTGGGTTGCTCACTGTTGGCACGGGCAGTTTCGATCGCTTGTTTGATCGCCTCTGCATCGTGTCCGTCGACTTTCGGAATCACTTGCCAGCCATAGGCTTCAAAGCGTTTGGGGGTGTCGTCCATGAACCAGCCGGGAACACCGCCTTCACCACGGACTTCGCCGTCTATCGAGATGTTGTTGTCGTCGTAGAAAACAATCAGTTTGCCCAATCCCATCGATCCGGCCAGCGAGCAGGCTTCGTGCGAGATGCCTTCCATCAAGCATCCATCACCTAAAAAGGTGTAGGTGTAATGATCAACAATCGTGTGTCCCGGCCGGTTGAATTGCCCGGCCAGCGTGCGTTCCGCCAATGCCATGCCAACGGCGTTGGCTATACCTTGTCCCAGGGGGCCGGTGGTCGTTTCCACGCCCGGCGCATATCCGTATTCCGGATGACCCGGTGTCCGTGAGTGCAGTTGACGGAAATTCTTTAATTCTTCGATGGGCAGATCGTAACCGCTTAAGTGCAGCAGCGAGTAGAGTAACATGGATCCATGACCGTTCGATAAAATAAAACGATCCCGGTTCGGCCAGTTCGGGTTGACCGGATTATGATTCAGGTAATCATTCCATAATACTTCGGCTATGTCAGCCATTCCCATTGGGGCGCCCGGATGCCCGGAGTTTGCTTTCTGCACGGCGTCCATGCTTAAAACGCGTATAGCGTTCGCTAGTTCTCGGCGCGAAGGCATAGTCTTCTCCTTATATTCTTCTGTTTATGTGATTTTTGTCGCTTTGTCTGCGTGTCCACGCAGCTTGCTTGGCTTCGATGGCTTGTCGCCGCGGCTGGCGTGCGAACGAGCGGCGAATGCCACTCGCTCTTGTGGCCGTTTATTCCAGATTCGCGTGCCTTGAACGCATTTCTTCTTCCGCTATCCCTTTCTCGTGGATGATATGCGCTATCATCGCTTCCAGAAACAACAATGTCGATAGCTCGAATACCGTTCCCATCGGCATGCCTTTAACCTTGCCATATTGATCATCGCTTCCTATCTGGAAGGTTCTATCGGCCAGATCACCGATAGTCGAGCTGGATTTTGCCGAAATCAAGACAATCGTGGCACCAATTGCTTTCGCCTTTTTGGCAAAGGCTATCAGCTGTTCAGTTTCTCCGGAACCCGAGATAATGATCAGCAAATCACCCTCTTTTATACTTGGTGTCACAATCTCGCCCACGACACTGACATCATAACCGCCATGCATCAGACGCATGGCGAAAAAATTACCCACCAACTTCGAACGGCCCGCGCCGGAGATAAATATACGTTTGGCGCCGTCGAGCATTTCAGTCAGTTTGACGTCATAAGAATCATCGGTCGCTTCCAGAATGCTGCCAATCTTATCGATAACCAGTTTCTGATGCATGACTTACGCCCCTGCGGCATCGACCAGTTCACGAATTTCACGAGCCGCTTCTGCGGGTGATGGCGCGCCATAAATCGCTGCCCCGACCACGATAATATCCGCACCGGCTTCAACAACCTGCTGTACCGTGGCCGGCTTGATGCCACCCGCAACTGAAACCCGCACATCCAGACCCAAATCCGCAATCGCCTGCAAATCTTCAAACGGGGTCTGACCGGCCGCTTGCGCGTCCAGACCCGTGTGGACACCAACAATCTGCGCACCCAGTTCCGCTGAAGCACGTGCACATTCGGTTTTGTCCGGTACATTGATCAAGTCAACCTGAACTTCCGCATTATGGGCTTTGGCCGCTTTGACAACACCACCAATCGTCGCCAGTCCGGACACACCCAAAACCGTACAAATATCAGCGCCTGCCGCATAAAATGGAGTCGCTTCGTATTCACCCGCGTCCATCGTTTTCAAATCAACCAAAATCAGTTGATCCGGAAATTTTGCTCTTAATTCTTCAACCAGCGCCAAACCATTGTATTTGATACAGGGGGTACCGATTTCAAATATATCAACGTAAGGCGCCACCTGTTCGGCAAGGGCTACTGTTGCGTCGAAATCTAATGAATCTAAGGCAATTTGAATTAATGGTTTTGCCATGTTTTTGCTCCGATTTGGTTAAAATTTTTATACATAATTTACGCGTAGGGCACTTTATCATAATGGAATCAGATGTCAATCCCTTCATAGCTATGCTGAAAATCGACATTCGCACTTACGTTGCCGCCTTAAATACAATCTGATACTTGACATAGACTGAATTAGGTTTGAAAACATCTTCAGCACCACTCATATATGCATCAAGCCGTTACTAAAAGTTTATGCTTTTCAATAATATCTAGCATAATCTTATTCACGCC
>CAZDXJ010000047.1:0-18628 GCA_964509475.1 uncultured Methylococcaceae bacterium
GCCGGAACAGTACTATCTGCGCACCATTTTTCAATCCATCCAGATAATCCGCCCAAGCCTGCATCATTTCTTGTCGTTCCGGTAAATATTTGGCGTAATCATAAGTTCGTCTGGAAACGTTTGGGTCAAGATGTGCTAGTTGCCTTTCAATATAATCAGAATTAAAACCTTGCTCATGTAACAATGTCGATGCCATTGAACGAAATCCGTGCGCGGTCATTTCAGCGTAACCACAGCGCGTTAGTGCATCATTAAGAGCATTTTTAGACAGCGGATTTTGATTGGTACGAACACCAGGAAACACATACCGACCTTGACCGGTTAATGGCCGGATTTCCTCCAATATTCCAACCGCCTGCCTGGATAACGGTACAATATGAATATTCCGCATTTTCATTTTTTCAGCGGGTATTTTCCACCTGGTATCACTAATTTCCGACCATTCCATTTGTCTTAATTCGCTTGGCCGAACAAATACCAATGGCGCCAATCGTAAAGCGCACTTTGTAATAAAAAAACCGTTATAGCCATCAATAGCGCGTAACAATTCACCAATTTTTTGGGGTTCGGTAATGCTGGAAAAATTTTTGGTTTTAGCTGGTGCTAATGCGCCTTTCAAGTCTTGAACGGGGTCACGTTCCGCCTTGCCGGTTGCTACAGCATAACGAAACACCTGGCTACAATTCTGCATGGCGCGGTGTGCTGTATCCAATGCGCCCCGTGATTCGATACGTCGCAATACCGTTAAAACTTCAGGTGCGGTAATCGTGCCAATCTGTCGGTTTCCCAAACAAGGGAAAACATCCTTTTCCAGCCTGGTTAATATTCTGTTGCCGTGGTCTTCTGTCCAGTTGGCTTTGTACCTTTCATGCCAGTCACGCGCCACATATTCAAAACTATCATTCAACATGCGTTTGACGGCTTGTTTGTGTTCGCTGGGGTCGATGCCTTCAAATAGTAATTGTTTGGCTTTTTCGCGTTCTTTGCGTGCCTGCTTCAGACTGATTTCAGGATAGACGCCAATGGCCAAGCGTTTTTCTTTCCCTGCAATCCGATATTTTAAGCGCCAATACTTTGCGCCGGTTTTCATGACTTCCAAATACAATCCACCACCATCGAATAACTTATAACTTTTTTCTTTAGGTTTTGCGTTTTTTATTGCTGTTGCTGTTAGCTTCATGATGCCCCCAAATATGCCCCCAATTTGTTTAGATGCCCCCAAACTTCTTTGAATGTTATTGTAACAATAATACACAAAAAAACCAGCATTATCACTGGTTTATAGATTATATTGGACTTTATCAAACATTAAAATGAAGGTACTTTCATCACTCCCATACCCATGAAATGACCGCTACCCAGGTTTATAAAGGTCTGGCCAGTTTGATTACGGTATCGGATAGCGAGGAGCAGGCTCTGGATTTACCGCGCGGGCCGTATGATCAGCCCCTGGTTTTGCAGGACAGAACCTTCGACAGTCAAAATCAATTGCGCTACTGGCTGGGTATGCATGGGCGTATGCTGGGTTTTTTGGGTGAAAAAATCGTTGTCAACGGCAAAACCGATGTTGAATTCAAAGTAAAATCCAGAGCCTATCGTTTCCGCACATTGAACGCTTCCAATTCCAGAATCTACAAACTGGCCTGGGATGATGGCACAGCGCTGACCGCAATCGGCGTCGATGGCGGTTTGCTGGCAAACCCTGAAACCCGGCCTTATATCATGCTGGCGCCCGGCGAACGTGTCGATCTTTGGCTGGATTTCAGTGGCCGGCCGGTGGGCAGCAAACTGAGGCTTGTCAGCCTCCCCTATAGTGGCGCCATGCCCTTCATGTATGAACGCATGATGGGCATGGGACATAGGATGTCAAACGGTATCCGGCAAGGTTCGAAATTTACCATTGTAACGTTTCACGTCACTGAAAAAGTCAGCGATTCACCCGGGTTGCCCGCTTCTCTGACGACATTAAACCGGCTTACAGCAAGACACACCGATAATGCCAATAGACCAATACCCATTGCATTGAGCATGCGGCCGATGTCGCCGCGCTTGAACGGCAGAACCTTTGCAATGGATCGGGTCATGGATTTTGAAAACGTAGCCCTGAACTCAGTCAAAAAAATCCATATTTTCCATGACCGGCACAGGCAGGGTATGGGGCGGATGATGCGTATGGCTCACCCCATTCATCTGCACGGTCAGCAATACCAGATTCTGTCCAGAAACTCGTCGGCAATGAGTGCGGCCAGTTACGCATCGGTAAAAGACGGTTTTATCGATAGCGGCTGGAAAGACACCGTTTTGGTGATGCCCGGTCAGGAAATTGAGATTATCAAACCGTTCCAGGATTATAAAGGCTTATTTCTTTACCACTGCCACAACCTGGAACATGAGGACCTGGGTATGATGCGCCAATTTTATGTCCGTTGACGATTCAATGTGGCTTATTCCGTACTGACCGTTGTCGCCGTCAATCCTTTGGGTCCGTTTTCAAATTCAAACGTAACGGCCTGGCCGGGTGACAAAGTCTTGAAGCCGGTTCCCTGAATAACGGAATGATGTACAAATACATCCTCGCTGCCTTCGGAAGGCTCTATAAACCCAAACCCTTTTGTATTGTTAAACCACTTAACAGTACCTGTTGCCATGATTGTAATCTCCTAATTAAATCAACACATTCAGACAGAAATACAACCTCGATAAGCGGACGGTTTGACAAGCTGACAGATTCCATCACGCCACATCTTTTCTGCACAGAACGAATTGTACTGCTATTTCGTGATAGATGCTATTTACAAATTTGATAAAGCCCGTCCAATACCAGTGAATTCGGACTCACCAGGCCAACAATGATTTTGTCTTTGAGTACAGGTGCCCTGACCAGATTGTATTGGGCAAAAAGTTTGGAACAATAACGTATATCCATCTCAGGATGTACCGATATAATCGGAGCGTTCATGATTTCGTATACATTGACCCGATCCGGCGCCCTGTCCCTGGCCAGCACCAGACGCGCTATATCCGCCGATGTAAGCAAGCCATATTCATCCTCATCATAACGTTTTTCAACCACCAGCACGGAAGTGGCGCGTTGCTTCATTTTCCGCAGTGCATCGCCAATTGTGGCATTGCCATCGATGCTGGCAAAATCGGTTTTCATGACATCGCAGACACGAATAATTTTTTTGGGACTTTTCATACGCCATCCTCGAGTTCTTGAATTAATTCCTGCACCTGATGGGTTACGCCAATAGCGTCTTCAACATCAATCTGTATCGCTATACCGGTACCAGGCCGGGTTTCAAATTCGGCAGCATTGGAAATCTTCTCCAGAATGTAACGGCTGAGGTGTTCTTCCACTAGGAAAAGCAATACATCCCGTTGCGTATCCAGAGTCAAACCCAGAAATGTTTTGGATTGCTTGATACCTTCACCGCGCGCATTGTTGATGACGGTGGCGCCTTTGGCGCCATGCTTGCGGGCGGTATCAAGAACCAGATCGGTTTTATCGTCTTCGACGAAAGCAATGAGTAACTTAAAGTGCATAATATTTTTATCGGTTATTTTATTTCGGAGGATTATTCCGGTTTATCCATTGGGCTATCTGAGCATAGCCCAATACCGTGATGATTGGAAACAAACTGGCAAAAGCAATCAAACCGAAACCATCCAATAATGGATTCCGCCCAGGTACCGTCGTTGCCAGGCCCAGACCTAACGCGGTTACAATGGGTACTGTTACCGTTGAGGTCGTAACGCCACCCGAATCATAAGCCAAACCGATAATCAATTTGGGCGCAAAAGCGGTTTGGATGATAACGATGATATAACCCGCCAGAATATATAAATACAAATCTGTGCCACTGACAATGCGAAAACTGCCCAGAGCGATACCAAACGCAACCCCTATTGAAACGGCAATACGTAACGCAAAGGCATGAATCGCGCCACCCGAAATTTCTTCCGCTTTAATGGCAACCGCTATCAACGAGGGTTCAGCCAGGGTGGTTGCAAAACCAATGCTGGCTGCAAACCCATAAACCCAAGTATATGCGGCCCAGGGCACAACATCTGCCTCCGGGTTCACGCCGGTAAACTGCGGAGCGGTCAATTGCCTGGCCATCAATTCACCAATTGGAAAAAGCGCCATTTCCAATCCCTGCAAAAAAAAACTGATCCCCAGTAACACATAAATAAAGCCCACCAGGGTCTTCTTCGGATGCGGTATGGATCTGCGTATCACCAATAACTGAAATCCGACGATAATTCCGGCAATGGGCAGGATATCCCGGCTGGTGGCGACAACGGTTTCACAAAAATGCGCAACCCCTTCGATCACATCAACATCCCATAAATCATGACAAAAATCATCGGTGTCAGCGAAGCAAAGGCAATCAGGCCAAAACCATCCACCATTGGATTGCGGCCGTGTATCGCCGTGGCCAGACCCACACCCAACGCAGTAACCAGGGGCACGGTAATCGTTGATGTCGTTACCCCGCCGGAATCATAGGCAATGCCAATAATTTCTTCGGGGGCAAAAGGCGTCATGGCAATGACCGCGCAGTAACCGCCGATAATCAGATAATGTAAAGGCCAACCCCGAATAATACGCAAAACGCCCAGCAAAATAGCAAACCCGACCGATAAAGCGACCGTGACCCGTAGTCCCAAGGCATAAGCGTCCCGGGCCTGATCAGTCTGGGCGATAATATTACCCAGGCTGGCTATTTTGGCGGACTCATCGGCAACCGCAATCAATGCCGGCTCGGCAACCGTGGTCCCGAACCCCAGACAGAAAGCAAACACCAATAACCAAAACAAACTGCCTTTACGGGCAAACGCAAACGCCATCGATTCACCAATCGGGAACAGGCTTTGTTCCAGTCCTTCTATAAACAGGGTCAAGCCCAATACAACAAACAAAGTGCCGATCACCAGGTTCATCGCATCGTTTACCGGTTGCTGTATAACCAGAATCTGGAAAACCAGAATAACGCTGAGAATAGGCAATAAATCAAGACAACTGGTCAACAATTGTCGGACAAACCGGCTATGCAAAAAACCCATCAGATCTTTGTGTACGGATTAGTTTATTGGACAAGCCCGGAAATCTTCGTCAATCAATTGAAAAAACCTTCCGATAACCCGGTAACCTGTTTCTCCGCAACTTCGGAAACCGGCTTGCCTTCAATGGTTGAAAACAATATTGGAATCAATGTGGCAACGGCAATGGATTCAACAATCGCCGCCTTGATGGCCCAGGCAAAAATCATTGCAAAAACGATATTCCAAATACCCAATGTAAAGGGCAGCATACCAATCAGCCAGTTGATTGGAAACAGCATAACGAATATAAAAAATATCCAGACGCCGTACATAAATCCACTCAAGCAATAAACCGGCTTTGACAAGGTATCCATTTCCTGAATAAATAACGTCAAGGCCTGTTTACAAGCCCGTTTGCTGTCACCATTACCCAGCTTGATCGCAAACGCCAACACCGGTTCGGCAATAAACGCGGCCAACACATTGACCAGCGTCCGTAGTGCTTTATCGCAATAAGGATTGGATGATGACAAATTAAACTTCTGCATATAAACCCGCCCCAAAACACCCCGGATATTCCTTTCCAGAACGGCAAGCTCTTCAACCGAACCAAAACAATCCACCACCGTATTTTTGGCTTGTTCAAGTTGCTGCTGACGAGGCAGGGTTTCCCGGCTCTGCATCTGCAGCAACAATACTCTCAGATGACCTGTGCGTAACGGTACAAAAATGGAACCGCGCAATTTCATCAAGATGTAAGCGCAGGCTGACAGCCCGATGATCGCCATGATGGTTGCCAGCATCGCTGAACGTATGCCAAATGCAAACACGATCAAACCAACCCCGGCGCCTGCCAGAGCTGAAGCCAGATAAGCAAAACAAACGGCAATCCATATCCCAAGTTTGTTAAGCGTACAGGGCATGGTTTTTTCAACCAGTTGCGTGGCTGTCAGTAAGTTAATTTGTGACATCAGTAAACTCCGAAAATAACAATGGGTAAATTTCAAAACGGCATGGATAGATTCACATATCCCGATAAATCAATGATCTACACCTTCAAAACAAGGCCCGGGTGAGCCGTCGGCTGATTTCAATGGTATTCCAATTGTTGAAATTTAGCCAATAAATCTGGTCAATACAGAACCAATTCGGTAATATCTTCAAATCTATCGTTTACTTACAAATCGGGAATGACTCATGTTTGATCCAAAAACCATTGACAATATCGCAAACCGACTGGCGGACACGATTCCTCCAGGCCTAAATGCTTTCCGTGAAGATATGGAAAAGAATTTCCACGCTGTTCTGCAAAGTGCCTTGGGTAAACTGGATCTGGTTACCCGGGAAGAGTTTGAAGTACAAAAAGCGGTATTGGCAAAAACCCGGCAAAAACTGGAAGACCTGGAAGCCCAGGTAACCCGCCTGGAAGAAAAAAACCAATCCTGATTTTTTTGTACCGGAATGGACGCCATGTCACTTGCCGTTGTATACAGCCGCGGGCGTTCCGGTATAAAAGCCCCGCTGGTTACCGTTGAAGTCCATGTCAGCAATGGTTTGCCCAGCCTGTCCATTGTCGGCCTGCCGGAGACCGCCGTCAAGGAAAGCAAGGACAGGGTACGCGGCGCGATATTGACCTCCCGCTTTGAATTCCCTCTGCAACGCATCACCATCAATCTGGCGCCCGCCGACTTGCCCAAAGAAGGTGGCCGCTTTGATCTGGCTATTGCCCTGGGCATTTTGGCCGCTTCCGGGCAAATCCCGAAACAAAACCTGTCAACCTACGAATGTATTGGCGAATTATCGCTCAGCGGTCAATTGCGTCCTGTTTCCGGTGTTTTACCGGTTGCGGTACAATCGCGCGAGGCCGGCAGACAATTGATTTTACCCAGGGAAAATGCCGCTGAAGCCCGTCTGGTCAATAACGCAAAAATTCTTGCCGGAGACCATTTACTGGCCGTTTGCGGCCATCTCAACGGCGAACAAACATTATCCATCGAACCGGCCAATCAAACCCCGGCACACGACAGCGATGGTTTGGATTTTGCCGATGTTCATGGCCAGTTTCATGTAAAAAGAGCTTTGGAGATCGCGGCCGCCGGCATGCATAATGTGTTGATGCTGGGACCGCCCGGTACCGGCAAATCCATGTTGGCAGCGCGTTTACCCGGTATTTTACCACCCTTGACCGAACAACAGGCGCTGGAAAGCGCTGCCCTGGCCTCGATCAGCGACAAGGGAGTGGATCTCATGAACTGGCGTAAGCCGCCATTCCGCAATCCTCATCATACCGCCTCGGCCGTTGCCCTGGTCGGCGGTGGCAGCAACCCAAAACCCGGTGAAATTTCATTGGCGCATAACGGCACCTTGTTCCTCGATGAATTACCGGAATTTGACAGAAAAGTGCTGGAAGTATTGCGTGAACCCCTGGAAACCGGCCATATCACCATTTCCAGAGCCAATCAACAAGCCGATTTCCCGGCCCGTTTTCAATTGATTGCCGCCATGAATCCCTGCCCTTGTGGTTATCTGGGGGATCCATCCGGCCGCTGTCACTGTTCCTCGGAGCAAATCGCCCGTTACCGGAGTAAAATTTCCGGCCCCTTGCTGGATCGTATCGATATGCATCTGGAGGTTCTGCGCGTCAGTCATGAAATATTGAGAAATGGCTGTCCAGCCGGTGAAGAACACAGTGCAGGCATCCGCCAACGGGTCATTGCCGCCCGCAACCGGGCCATGCAGCGCAGTGGCAAGGCGAACGCCAGCCTGACGGTCGCTGAAATCAAACAAAACTGTCCGCTATCGGAACAAAGTCATCAGTTGTTGGAGCGTGCCATGCAGCAACTCGGCTTGTCACACCGCGCCTATCACCGTATTTTGAAACTCGCCCGCACGATCGCCGATCTGGAAGCATCCGCATCCATTCAGGTTCAGCATATCAGCGAAGCAATCGCTTACCGCAAACTTGACCGCACGACAATGGATGGCTAGTGCAGCATTAGCCCGAACGCTATCAGCCATCAATCAAACGGCCAATGCCGCCCAAAACCGAACCCTCGCCCTGATCATCACCGCCATGCGAAGGCGCATGTTCTATAATCCGATCAGCCATGCGGGAAAAGGGCAGGCTTTGCAACCAGACTTTGCCGGTACCGCTCAAGGTTGCCAAAAACAAACCTTCACCACCAAAAAACATACTTTTCAGGTTCCCGGCGCGTTCAATGTCATAATCGATGGAAGGCTGAAAAGCGACCAGGCAGCCGGTATCCACGCGCAAGGTTTCACTGACGAGTTGTTTTTCGATAACTGTGCCTCCGGCATGTACAAAGACCATACCATCGCCCTGCATCTGTTCCAGAATAAAACCTTCACCGCCAAAAAAACCACTGCCAAGACGTTGGGTAAACGCAATATCCAGTTTGGTGCCCAGCGCGGCACACAGAAACGCATCCTTCTGGCACAGCAGGGTTCCTCCTATGGAGGCCAAATCAATAGCCAAAACCGAACCCGGGTAAGGGGCAGCGAAGGCCACATGACTTTTACCACTATGGCCGCAATGGGTAAAATGGGTCATGAATAACGATTCACCAGTAATAGCCCGTTTGCCGGCACTTAACAGTTTGCCAAACAAGCCGCTTTCCGCTTCCGAACCATCGCCCATCCGGGTTTCAAAGCGAATATCTTCTTCCATATAAGTCATGGCACCGGCTTCGGCAATGACGGTTTCTCCCGGATCCAGTTCTATCTCGACCATCTGCATATCATGGCCGATAATCGTATAGTCTACTTCATGGCATTTTTTACTCATTCTGCCTCTTTTCTGTATGCAGAAACATTTAACTCAACATATTGGCAAAAATTTTTTGTGCTTATTGACATTGTAATTCAAGTCAATGGGTTGTCTCCACCCGCAAGCTGCTCTACTTGGCATTGGCTTGATAATCAAAGGCCCGGTCAACCGAAAAATTTTTACTCCCAGCTTGGTGTTATTTTTACCGGGCTGCATCAAGCTCGATATTTCTCCATCATGCTAAATTCTGCAAGTGCTTGTTTCACTTTAGCGTTGGCCTCTTTATCCAATTCTGTAGTTTTATAAACCTTGTCCAGCAAGCCCTCGCTGACCAAAGCTTCTTTAATCCAACGTTTGGTAAAACGATAATTGGAAGGAATAACCGCTATTTCGCCGGTCTCCGGATTGCGCACCTGTTTACTGGCGGAAGGCGCTGGCTGTTTGGCAGTTTCCGCTTTTTCAGTTGCAGCGGCTGTTGCCGTTTGTTCGTTTTTTTGCTCTGGAGCGTCATTCGCTTCAGTAGAAGCTGTTACTGTTTCAGTCCCGGTCGTTGATTCCGGCTGCGTATCTGAATCCGATGGCTCATCGTCTGAAACCCTATAGATTACATAAGCCACATAGATAGCCGTTAAAATAAAAATTAGTTCTGCCATTTCGCCTCACCTTTTATATTTATAGTAGTATTTTTTCATAAAAGTTAATTGTAGACTGAAATATACCAAAAGCCGACTCGCACGGTAAAATTTATCCTCACGCAAGAACGTTTGTAAAACGATTTCAGTTAAATTCTTCCTTAGACCAGCCGAAAACCCGTTAATTTTGGTATTCCCCTTCGCTTATAAAGCAAAAGCTGATCAGTTTCAACTTTTAGCGGAAATTATACTTCACGCGGTCACGGTTGCGGGTTTTGAAAATAGCTGTTGTTGGGGTTCAAGAATGTTTTTACACGCCACATAGTTATGAAGGCGGAAAATGATCGGGCAATTGGGCGCTGTTGGCAGACGGCTTACCCATTGCCATTAAGTTAAGCCATTTCGTTGAATGGATTTATGGATGCAGGTGCGGATTTATCCAGCCATTCGCAGAAAAGCTGGATAAATCCGCACAGTACGACAAGCCGCACCGGCACCCAAATCATATTTTCTTAATTTAATGGCAGTGCGGTAGCGCCTGCCAACAGAGCGTTGATGGACGATTCATTTTCCGTATGGATGAGTGTGTAGCGTATAATTTCCATTGTAAGCAAAAACAATCTGTAACGATAATGAAATTTGGCATCGAGCGTTTTTTACATGAGCCGGAATTGCGCAAACCGTTAGCTGGAAAACGCATCGCTTTATTGGCGCATCCGGCTTCGGTAAGCCATGATTTGACACACAGCCTGGATGCCCTGGCCGCATTACCGGATATCCAGCTCAGCGCCGCTTTCGGGCCCCAGCACGGTTTGCGTGGCGACAAGCAGGACAATATGATCGAATCTGCGGATTTTTATGATAAAAAACTCGCTATTCCGGTATTCAGCTTATATGGTGAAGTTCGCCGTCCCACCGATCATATGATGGACAGTTTCGATGTTCTGCTAGTCGATTTGCAGGATCTTGGCTGCCGTATTTACACCTTCATCACCACCTTGCGCTATATTCTGGAAGCGGCAGCAAAACATCAAAAAGCGGTGTGGGTGCTGGATCGGCCAAACCCCGCCGGCCGGCCGATAGAAGGTTTGCTCCTCCGATCCGGCTGGGAAAGCTTTGTTGGCGCCGGTGCCCTGCCCATGCGCCACGGTCTGACATTGGCCGAAATGGCTACCTGGTTTGTCAAAACCCTGAAACTGGATGTGGAATATCAGCTTGTCCGCTTGCAGGGCTGGTCGCCCCGGTCCGCTCCCGGTTATGGCTGGCCATCCGGTGAACGCTGCTGGGTCAACCCCAGCCCCAATGCCCCCAATTTATCGATGGCGCGTTGTTACGCCGGAACCGTACTGCTGGAAGGCACCACCCTGTCCGAAGGGCGTGGTACGACACGTCCGCTGGAGTTGTGCGGCGCCCCCGATATTGACGCTGATAAACTGCTTGCACTCATGTATCGGCTTGCCCCTCAATGGATGCAGGGATGCCGGTTACGTATCTGCTGGTTTGAACCGACCTTCCACAAACACGCCGGCAAACTCTGTAATGGCATACAGATTCATGTTGACGATAACCACTATCAACCCTTCCTGTTCCAACCCTGGCGTCTGCAATGCCTGCTGTTCAAAGCCTTGCGCAAACTCTATCCAGACTATCCTTTATGGCGCGACTTCCCCTATGAATATGAACTTGACCGTTTGGCCATCGATGTCATCAACGGCTCACCCTTATTGCGTGAATGGGTCGACAACCCCGATGCCCAGCCGGAGGACCTGGAAAAAATAGCCCATACGGATGAATCTGCCTGGGAAGAACAGCGTCGGGAATTTTTGTTGTATTGAGCTTTTCCGGTCCGAGAGTGTTCACACACACAAAAAAACAGTCCAGAATCATGTATGGCAGCTACTTTTTGAGTCACCGTTCACAGCCTTGAAGCCGCAGAATTGTTGGGTTACGGTTATCGCCTGACCCAACCTGTCATAAGCCGGTCAATACCCAATTTATATATTAATGGTCATTTTCCACACAGACGTAGGGCTGGATAAATCCGCACCTACATCCACAAATCCATTCAACAAAAGGACTTAACTTAATGGCAATGACCGGTAGGGTGGAACAAGCCCGGCACCCTGTTTACGGCAAAGGTTTTCATAACTCGATACCTAAAAAAATACGGTGCTGGACAAGCGTAGCGGTTCCACCACGGTAACCGAATGCCATTCCAGTTACCCATAGCCGCGTGTGGTATGGTTTACGGTTCCAGTAAGGCCGTGAATCCCGTGCGCTGATGAAAGTCGGCTTGTCTGCCCGGGTGATGCAGCGCCCAATACGAACAAAAACCATCAACGTTTTCGATCACCGCACTCAAACCCACCGTCAGCGGTTGTCTACAGGGATTTGACGGTAAACTGGCCACCGTGACCGTCACCTCCAGGCACAATTGCTTTTCATGACGTGTTAGCGTGATAACCGGTATAGCCTGTGCTTTCCAGGAACGGCGCTGCCGATATGCACTGAATGCAAACACGGCCCATTGGCCGGATGGGGAAAAATTAAACTCCAGATAGGCTGGCTGGTTGGCCACGGCCACGAACAATTCAAAACAGGTATGGCGCCACAAATCTTGTGTCTCAGCAGGTCTTTGGGGTGCCGGGATGTTCAATTGCGCCAAATCGCCACGAACCCGATAACACAGCCGCAGGCCGCCTTGCGATAAGCGCTCCAGTTCAACATCCAGATGCAGGCTATCGGAACAGTCTGTTTGCGGGTGACAGAACAGTTCATATCGTGCAACGGTCATCGGGTGTAAACAACCGGTTTCATCAATATTTCATGACCGCTGTAAACCCCTGGAGCGAGAATGAATTTGATCTGGCCCTCTGGCCGGCAATAAACATCATCAATATCATGTTCAGTCGCATCGAAGCACTCGCCAATCTCTGGCAGCAAAAGCTGACAGGGCGGTTGCACCGTGATGAGTTCATGAATCAGCTGAAATGCTTTTTCGGCAATTTTCAAAAGTTCCTGGTTCAGTTGTTCCGGCATGGCTAAAGCCGCCAGCAGATCGGCCAGATGGTTATTTTTGAAACTCGTAAAATCAAGCCGCCTGGTTTGTCTTCTCAGGTTACGAACCTGTATATTGTAAGGGTTGACGATGAGTTGTCCGGCAAGTATTGATTTCATTTCCGCCATCTGGTTTTTATACTTGTCCTCATTGAAGTTTTCCTGTGCCTGTTGCTTGCAGTTAAGGATTTCCTCGGCGATAAAATCCAAACCCTGGCGCAGGCAAAATTCCTTGTATTCGCGAACGATCTGGTAATTTTCCCGTTTCTCATAATCGCCAATACGTTCACCCGTTTTATCGCTTTTAGCCAGTTGTGCGGCCAAGCGGTCGTTTTCGGTTGTCAATGCCTGTATTTTGCCTTCCAGGCTGTTATTTCGCTGCTGTTCTTTTTTATGTTTGTGCAACGCGTTTTTCAGTTTATCCTGTATATTTTTGAATTGTTCCGTCAAGCGGTTTCGTTCGAAGTTCAGTTTGCTGTATTCCTCTTTCCAGTTGGTGCCGCTGGTCAACCAATCCGGCAGAACCGCCAACACCGATTCCATCGATTTACGCGACATTTTATCCAGCAAACTGTCCTTTGCCTGCAAATCTTCATACAGTTCTTTGTTTTTTTTATCCAGTTCGTCCAGGTCTTTTTTTAATTCGCTCACTTTGTTATGCTCATCGGCAATGGCCTGGTTTTTGTCTTGCAAGCGGTTTTCGAGTTCCTGCACACGCTGCCTGTTTTCTTCCAGTTCATGCTGAAGCCTCAGTAATTGCTTTTTTTGTTTGTTGAACGCTGCATCGGCTTTGTGCAAATGTGCATTCAATTGTTCGCAATTTTCCGCCAGTTGCCGTAAATATTGGGCAAGGGTGGCTTTGTGGGTTTTGTTCAGATTGTTACTGAACTCCGGCGTGAACGCCTCGGCTTGAACGTTTTTTTTGACCCAATCCATGAGTTCAGTGATTTTCGGATTATTGCTAAAGGAGGCCATATTATTTTTTCGCAATCAGTGAGGTCGGTACATCGTTAAAAAATTGAGCTCGGCTTCAACTTCATGGTTCGAAAGCAAGCATTTTGCCTTGATTTTCAATTTGGTATCGCCAAAAAACATACTAACCCCGATACGCCGGTATTGCTCACCCTGCACCGGGGGCAATTTCAGAATGATTTCACCGACTTTGTGAACATCCGGCTCATCGACGAACAGAACCTGCCTTTTTTCGCTGGCGAATATTTCAATATGCGCTTCCTGCATGGATAAACTTTTGTGAACGAAGGTCTCCAGGGCCTGATGATTTTTTTCCACGCTGTCGCCGTAATGAACGAAGGGAGTAAAATGCCGGTTTAGATCCAACATGTCGTTTTTTTCATCAAACGTCAATTTGTTGCGCAAACTTTCCTTGAACGCCTGTAACCCCATTTCCCGGGCTTTTTGCCGGGCGATCTGGAGCAGTTCCTGTATCTGGGGATCATGGCAATTTTTTTGCCTTATTTCCTGAAAATGGGCTTGATATTCCGGTACGATTTCGTCGGCTAGAAATTCACCCAGCAATATTTCGGCAGGAATGCCACTAATCGCCGAAGCGATGCCATAAGTCAGCCTTGATTTTCTTGGCAGGATAACTTCCGGGTTGCTGGCAAAAGAAGCGGCACCCGTCATGACCGATTTACCGGGTTCTCCCGGAATCAATATTTTCCGGCGTACGACTTTTGCATATTTTTTTCGTATTGCGCTTTGCAGAAAGCGCGAGGTCGCAAAGCCGCCCACCAGATACATATAATCACACGGCTTACCGATACGGGAGAATACCGTATCGATACAGTTTAAAATATTGTCAACCACAGGCCCGAAGATGTGTTTCTCCATGACTTCGCGGCTCAACCACAAATTATAGGTGTTATTGTTTTGCGCCTTGGCAAGCGCCGCCAAAGTCTGTGGATAATGCTGTTGCAGCAAATCACGCAACTGCGCCGGAATACGAAAATTGCCGCGTACATAACTGTCCGGATCAAAGCCGTATTTGAAATTCTCCCAATCATCCAGCATGTCCAGATAAGCTTCTGGCCAGGTTGTTTTGAAACGGGCTATGGCATCGGCTCCCAGAACCTGGGCAAAATAATCCAGAAAGTTTTTATCGACATCCTTGCCACCATGTCCTTCCACTGCGCCATAACCGGGCACGACTTCACGAACACCTTTGTGCCGGCCGGTCCGGATGATTTTATGTACGGTCAAGTCCACCGTACCGCCGCCGCAATCGACAACCATCATGGTCGCTTCATTTTCGATCAAGCCCAATTCCTTATCGGCCACATAAAGGCAATAAATCGATGCGGCTTCCGGTTCCAGGGCAAAGATAAAATTTTCACTTTCCCAATCGCCGGCTTGCAGTATGCCCGCTTTTTTCGCCGCCTGCTCCATCAGTTGTTTGGCGGCGTCATCCCACAGCGCTGGCACGGTCAAACACCAGCGTATGTTTTGCTCGTGCATGTCCATGCCGGTGTGATTTTGAATATCGTTCAAGGCGACAGCGTGCAATTGCCGTAAATAATCGGCGATTAAATCGATTAACAAAAAGGTTTGTCCATTTTGGATGATATAAGGCTCACCCTGTTTATCAACCCGGTTGCGCTGGAAAATTTCCGTTTTGAATTTTTCAAAAAAACAGCAGTCCTCTGCCTCGCCCTGTTGCTCCAGTTCAATCAAACGGCGTTTGGCGTTATAACCCCAGGCCTCCAGTTGTCCGTTTTTATAGAGTAATTGCGTGGGCGTTTTGATATAGGCGTTTTTTTGATTGACTTGTTTGGTCCACTCGGTGTTTTTATAGATATTGCCACTTTGTGTATCGCTGGCAAAACAATAGGCATAACCGGAAAAAGTGGTTCCAAAGTCAATCGCGATGGCGATACTGAATGAATTGTTCATGAGATTAAGTTTAAAAATCCTTGTGCTTGGGGTTTTCTATTTTTGCAGGTGTTTCACGGTCTTGTACGACATGTTCGGTTTTGGGCACAAACAACCGGGAAAATAACAGCCCCAGTTCAAACAGCATCCAGATTGGAATGGCCAGCAAGGTTTGCGAAATCGCATCCGGTGGCGTCAAAAACATGCCGATGACAAATGCGCCGACAATGACATAAGGCCGCTTTTCACTGAGGCTTTGGGGTGTGGTCAGGCCGGCCCAGACCAGTACAATCGTGAAAATAGGCACTTCGAAAGACAGGCCAAACGCGAAAAACAGCGTCAAGATAAAATCCAGGTATTTGGATATATCCGTCATGACCGCAACGCCGGCCGGCGCCGCTGTTGTCAAAAAAGCAAAAACCAATGGAAACACAACAAAATAGGCGAAGGCAGCGCCCGCATAAAACAGGCCGGTACTGGCAATCAACAACGGCAATACCATGCGCCGTTCGTGCTGATACAGGCCTGGGGCGACAAAAGCCCAGAACTGGTACAGTATCACCGGTACGGAAACAAAAATCGAAGTGACCAGAGTCAGTTTGAACGGCGTCAGGAATGGCGAAGCCACGTCGATAGCAATCATCGAACTGTTCTCTGGCATAGAGGCCTGTAAAGGGCCTGCAAGATAACTGTAAATTTCGTTGGCAAAAGGCGCCAAACCCAGAAACACCACCAAAACCGTAAGTACAACCCGCAACAGCCGATCACGCAGCTCAATTAAATGGGAAATAAAAGGCGCCTCGTCATCATCCATAGGGTTACCTGGGTTCATTTTGGTTCCGGCCGATCGCGTCCTTGTTTGTTTGGCAAAGGTTGTTGCAGGGAAGATTTGAGTTCGTTGATCGCATTATCGGTTTTTCCAGCCAAATCCTGCAAATCATCCAGACCGGATTGTTCGCGCAAGGCCTGGCGGATTTCCTCGGCCTGCAATTCTTCTTTTATTTCATGTTTGACCGCGGCAATCATGCGCTGGGTTTTGCCAATCCAGAATCCGGCCAGCCGGGCAACTTTCGGCAAACGTTCCGGCCCGATAACCAGCAGACTGATCAGGCCAACCAGACAGAGTTCCCAAAAACCAATATCAAACATCGATTTTTATCAAACCTTTTCCTGCTTTTTGGCGGTGACTTCGCCCTCGATGGTTTCACCCTGTGTTTTGTCGCTGCCTTCATCTTCTTCGCCTTCCCGAACCGCGGAACGAAAACTCTTGATCGCGCCTCCCAGATCGGAGCCCAGGTTGCGTAAGCGTTTTGTGCCAAATAACAAAATGACGATAACCAGGATGATTAATAATTGCCAGATACTGATGCCCATAATAAATCCCGTGTTGTGAAAGGATAAGGTTATTTACGGATTACGCGCGGCTTTCTCTTCCAGCCCGGACAGACCAAAACGGCGCTCCAGTTCCTGTAATACATCATCAGGACCCAGGTCCTGGTGGGCCAGCATGACCATACAATGAAACCACAAATCCGCCGTTTCATAAATAATTTGCCGTTTATCACCGTCTTTTGCCGCGATAACCGTCTCAGTCGCCTCTTCACCGATTTTTTTCAAAATCTTGTCCAATCCCTTGTCATAAAGACTGGCAACATAAGAACTTTCCGGTGACTGCTGCTTGCGCTGTTCCAGAATCTGCGCCAATTGTTGTAATATATCACTCATTTTTTATAGATTTCCTGCGGGTTTTTCAATACCGGTTCAACGCTTTGCCATTGCTGCGCGATCAATTGCCGGTAAAAACAACTTTCCCTGCCGGTATGACAAGCGATTCCTGAAAGCTGTTCAATTTTTAGTAACAGCACATCTTCGTCGCAATCGATAAATACATCAACAACCTTTTGCCGGTGCCCGGATTCCTCGCCTTTACGCCACAACCGCTTGCGCGAGCGTGACCAATAAACGGCATAACCCTCGGCAACGGTCAGGCTCAAGGCTTCACGGTTCATCCAGGCAAACATCAGCACCTTGCCGTTATCATGTTGTTGCGCGATAACCGGAATCAAACCGTCGTCGTTCCAGCGTATCGCATCCAGCCAGCCTGCATTCATGGCAACCGCACCTCGATACCATGCCCGGCCATATGGCGTTTGGCTTGTTCAATGCTATATTCGGCAAAATGGAAAATACTGGCCGCCAAAACCGCGTCCGCCTTGCCTTCGAGAATACCAGCAACCAGGTGATCCAGATTACCCACGCCTCCCGAAGCGATGACCGGCACATTGACCGCCTCACTGATCGCCCGGGTCAATGGCAAATCAAAGCCTTCCCGTGTACCATCCCGATCCATACTGGTCAACAAAATTTCACCGGCGCCGTAGTCCACCATTTTTTCAGCCCAGGCGAGTGCATCCAGTCCAGTCGCCTTGCGTCCGCCGTGGGTAAAAATTTCCCAGCGCGGCGCTTCACCCGGCAAGCTGACTTTCTTGGCATCGATGGCGACCACGATACATTGCGAGCCAAACCGCAACGCCGCTTCCTGAACAAATTCAGGCCGCGCCACCGCAGCGCTGTTAATGCCCACCTTGTCGGCTCCGGCATTTAACATGCGGCGTATATCATCCAATGTGCGGATACCGCCGCCTACCGTCAGCGGGATAAACACTTCACTGGCCACTTGTTCAACAACATGTGCCATCGTATCACGGCCATGATGGGTGGCGGTAATATCCAGGAAAGTGATTTCATCAGCGCCTTCCCGATCGTAACGACGGGCGATTTCCACCGGATCGCCGGCATCGCGGATGTCAACAAAACGGACACCTTTTACAACGCGTCCATTATCCACATCCAGGCAAGGGATGATACGTTTGGCTAATGACATAACGGGCCTTCAAAAAACCTTGAACTGTTCGGCAAACCGGGCCGCCTCGGCGAAATCCAGGCTTCCCTCGTAAATCGCGCGTCCTGTGATTGCGCCGATCACACCCTCCTCGGCAATACCACCCAGAGCTTTGATATCCTCCATATTGGTAATACCGCCGGAAGCGATAACCGGAATGTGAATGGAGCGGGCCAGTTTTGCAGTCGCTTCGATATTGACCCCATTCATCATACCATCACGGGAAATATCGGTATAAATAATGGCTTCAACGCCATCGAGCTCGCGGTGGGGCTGGAGAATGAAGTCGTAGCGGCCGCGTCGCGAGTTGAG
>CAZDXJ010000048.1:0-17983 GCA_964509475.1 uncultured Methylococcaceae bacterium
TAATGGCAATGGGTAAGGGCAAGCCCAGCTCTTCCGTGGAAGGGCTGGGCAAGCCGCCTGCCAACAGTTCCCAATTGCCCGATCATTTTCCGCATTCATAACCGTGCGGCGTGTAAAAACACTCTTGAACCCCAACAACAGCTATTTTCAAAATCCGCAACCGTGACCGCGTGAAGTAATACGGCACAGAAAGACTTGGATAAATAACCCCATACCTTAACTTGCTACATGCTGCTGGCGTTAAATAATTTTATCAATATTAATTTCGATAATTTTTTGCCCCCCGACATCAACCTTATCAACATTGCCAACCAGATCACCAGGTTGTGTCATGGCGTTACCGGACCTGGAAATACGCGCTATCAGGGAAACCTGCCGGAATTTGGAGAGTTTCATCATTGGCATCATGGCTTGGGCATCATTCAGCGTTACCAACAAAGGCAGGTCCTTAACCTGTTTGCGTACTATTGCCAAGGGCATTTGTGAACCGGACAACGCTCTGGCATAAATAAATACTGTATCATTGGCAGCCGCTTGATTTTGCAAAGCCGGGGCTAAACTGACCCGCACTTGAATTGTGGCTTTGGCAACGGAATCTTTTGTTTGCTTTGAAAGCGTATGATTATGTAATTCCAGCCTGGCAATCAAAGCTTGTATTTCCTTTTTCGAATCAGAACCTTCCGGCACCTGAGCTTCCACTTTTTTGAAATATTGCATGGCTTCGGCAAAATTTCCTTGTTCAGCCATTGCCAGACCTGCAAGCCAAAGCCCCGTTACATCATTTGGCGTGAACTCAAGCGCCTTGAAAATCAGCGTGCGTGCTTTTTCCGAAAAGTGCCCGTTATCCAACATGACCAATGTATCCGCATACAACAGCATGACTTCAGGCTGATCTGTGGATAATACATTGGCTTTCTCAAATGCCTGTACAGCCTTGGCATACTGCTTCATATACTTGTAGGATTTACCTAACATAATCCAGCCCTGAATATCATCAGGCTTATTTTTCAGATGCTCAACCAAACGGTTTGCCATATCAGCAACTGAACCAATCTGTTTTTTTGTCCCCTCCGTGGTTTGTTGTGCTGCCTGCTGCAATGCATCCGGGTTACCCAATACCCGGTACAACGAAACCAAAACAACAGGCAGTACTATAGCAATAACTGCAATGATCCAGCGTCCTTGTTTTTCTGTTCCCGTGTTTTTCCGGCTGAGTTCCAAATCATCCTTAAGTGCCGCTTCCAGTTCCAGAAGTTGTGCATCAAATTGCTGTTGATCGATGACATCTGCTTCCAGCTGTTGTTTTAATTCAGCCATTTTTTGTCTGGCGATGATAATGTTCTGCCGAGCTAGCTCAGACTCAGAGTCTTGCGAAGAAGAGCGTTTTCGCCATAATGGCGGAAAAATAATAGCAAAGGCTATAACAACCAAAATAACGATAGCCCACCATAATGAAGCACTCACGATTCATCCTCTTTTTCCAATAATTGGCGCATTTTTTCTTGCTGTTCAGGAGTCATCTCAACAATATCCTGATTTTTCCGGTGCCGGGTATACATCACCAGAACAATTATGCCCGTCAGCAAAAATAAAAACGGACCGATCCACAGCAAGCCGGTTTTAAGTTTGAACGGCGGCCTGTACAATACGAAATCGCCGTAGCGATCCAGCATATATTTGGTGATTTGGGATCGGGTTTTACCTTGCTGAACCATTTCATAAACCTGCCGCCTCAAATCCTTGGCCAGTTCAGCATTTGAATCGGCAATAGTCTGATTCTGGCATACCAGGCAACGCAATTCGGAAATCAGTGATGTATAGATTTCCTCCTGATCGGGATTGTCAAATTGTTTTGCATCGATTGCGGCCCAGACCGTACCTTCGCCAACAAAAAGTAAAAAACAAATAATCAAGCGTATCATGCCGGTTCCGCCTCCAGTTCCCGTAGCAAAGGAATCAAAATATTGTTGATTGCATCCAGGGTAATGGGTCCTGTGTGTTTATAACGCACAATATTTTTTTTATCCATGACAAAAGTTTCCGGTACACCATAAACGCCCCAATCGATACCGGTACGACCTTCGATATCCATGATACTGATTTGATAGGGATTACCCAGCTTTTCCAGCCAACGCTTGGCATCCGCTGGATTGTCTTTATAATTCAAACCAATAATAGGTACATTGACCTTACCCGACATATAATTCAGCAAGGGATGTTCCGCCCGGCAGGAAACGCACCAGGAAGCCCAGACATTGAGCAACCAAACCTTGCCACGCATATCCGATAAACCCAGTGTTTTATCCGGGCTGTGCAATTGCGGCATGGAAAAAGCAGGCGCGGGTTTATCAATGTAAGGAGAAGGAATGTCGCGGGGATCCAGTTTTAACCCAACTGCCAAAAAGACCGCCATAACGACAAACAACAACAAAGGAATCAGATATTTCAACATTAATTTGCTCCCGCTTTTTTATTCAAGCCTCTATAACGTTTGTCACATGCCGCCAGCAGGCCACCAAAAGCCATCATCACTCCGCCAAACCATATCCAGCGTATATAGGACTTATAATAAATCCGAAGACTCCAGGCCTTGCCATCGCCTAATGGTTCACCGATCGCTACAAACAAATCCCTGAAAACCCCGGCATCGATAGCCGCCTCGGTCATCGGCATTTTCTGCACGCGATAAACCCGCTTCTGCGGCGCCAGTTCGGCAACCACTTCACCTTCATAGGTCACAGTCAGAGAACCCTGAGCCGCCGTATAATTTGGTCCCTCCGTCTGTTTTACACCATGAAACTGAAACACATATCCAGCCATATCCAGTTTATCTCCCGGGCGCATACGTACATCCTTTTCCAGACTGTAAACCGTGGTAAAGGTAATACCAATCACAAAAACCGCAATACCCATATGCGCTATGGTCATACCATAAAAACTGGATGGAATCGTAAGTAGCCGGTGCCAATTGAATTCGCGGCCAGCAAGCCGTTGATAAAAAGCCAGCAAACTGATCGACAAGGTCCACAATGCCAAGGTCGATCCAATTGCCGCTGCCAGGGAATAAAAAGGCATCAACAAGGGTATCGACAGACCCAGGCTAATACAGGCCAAAAAAACCCATTGCACACGAGAAGCCAGGGCGTGCAAATCATCTCGTTTCCAGCGTAATAATACGCCCAAACCGACGACAAAAGCCAACGGTGCAGTCAATGGCACGAACATGGCGTTAAAATAAGGCGGTCCAACCGATATTTTACCCAGCCCCAGCGCATCAATAATCAGTGGATACAGCGTGCCTAACAAAATGCTCGCTGCCGCTACAACCAACAATACATTATTTATCAATAATGAAGATTCTTTGGAAATCAATTCAAAAGTCGCCGGCGTTTTGACTTTTGGCGCCCTGAACGCATAAAGCAATAACGATCCACCAACAACAATGCCCAGAAAAACCAGAATAAACAAACCTCTGGCCGGATCGCTGGCAAAAGCATGTACCGAAGTCAACACCCCGGAACGCACCAGAAAAGTACCCAGCAAACTCAACGAAAACGCAAAAATCGCCAAAAGCACAGTCCAGGTTTTGAAAACGCCGCGCTTTTCAGTCGCTGCCAGCGAATGAATCAATGCCGTACCCACCAGCCAGGGCATAAAAGACGCATTTTCCACCGGGTCCCAAAACCACCAACCGCCCCAGCCCAGTTCATAATAAGCCCACCAGCTGCCTAAAGTAATACCAATAGTCAAAAACATCCAGGCAATACTGGTCCAGGGTCTGGACCAGCGTGCCCAAGCCGCATCCAGACGGCCTTCGATCAAGGCCGAAATGGCAAAGGCAAAAGCGACTGAAAAGCCAACATACCCCATATAAAGCATGGGTGGATGAATTGCCAGTCCGGGGTCTTGCAATAACGGATTCAGATCCCGACCTTCAACCGGAGCGGGAAACAAACGTTCAAAGGGGTTGGAGGTCAACAATAAAAACAAAATAAAACCCACACTGACCAAACCCATCACACCCAGGACTTTTGCTATCATCGAGTCGGGAATGTTGGCACTGAACAAAGCCAACAAGGCACTCCAGACGGTCAACGTCAACGCCCATAACAACAACGAGCCTTCATGCGCCCCCCAAACCCCGGAAATCAAATAAAGCGTGGGCAATGCCGTATTGGAATTTTGTGCGGTATAGGCAACCGAAAAATCATGTACCAAAAAGGAGTAGGTAAGGCAAGCGTAAGCCAGGGCCATAAACAGGAATTGCCCATAAGCTGCCGGCCGCGCTACCGCAACCCACCCGGGAACGGATCGGATGGAACCAATAATTGGCAGCGTTCCCTGTATCAGAGCCATACATAACGCCATAATTAAACAAATGTGACCAAGTTCTGGAATCATGGTGAATTTTTCACTATTTTTTTAGAAAGGAGTGATGAAGCGGGTTAGAAGTAAAAACTTGCCATAACACTGTACGGCCCGACAAAACAACAGTCTAACCTGCTGCAAATAAAAGAGGATTCAAACCTAAAGACTATAAACAAATTACCAATTCTCGAATCACTTCTGTAAACCGTTCAAGACCTGCTGACAACAAAACCATCTCAAAGATGACAGGGGTATTTTCACGCCGTATACGAAAGAGCGGATAGTAAGCAAGCCTAGTTTTGTTCATAAACATTAAATTTGATAAGCCATTAATTTTTGGTTCTTCCCGATTTCGTGGGGTAAACCCTATATTTGGCACTCGTTTGGGTATGCTGGGCACTATATGTAGTGGTTACCCCACAAAGTCGGGAAGAGCCTAATTTGCCAATATTCGATTGGTACGGATGGATCAGCGTTTGTATCTTTGTTTGACAAATATTTCAGAAATTACGTATTGACACATAAAATATTCAGTTTATCGATACGTTAGGTTCTATAATATTCAGAATATACTTCTCGCGCTCACGGATGCGGAAAATGAACCGGCCATCGGGGCGCGAAACGCCTGTCACCTGAAATATTTAGATTGCGGGGGCAGCAGGCGGATTGAAGTCCTCTGGCGTTCCGGCGACGTCCAAAATTCCGCAAGCCCAGCTCTTCCGTGGAAGGGCTGGGCAAGCCTGTCTGCCAACAGGCCGGCGTGGCCGCGTGCAATAAACCTTGCCGGTATTTCGAGCGGTCAGTGACATCCCTGTCACTGGATTCCGCCAATCCGTGGCGGAATGACGGGCGGGTCCGGGTCATTCCGGCAAGCCGTCTGCCAACAGATCCCAATTACCCGACATTTTCCGTATTCATAACTGTATGGAGTGTAAAAACACTCTTGAACCCCAAAAATTTCAGCTATTTTCAAAATCCGCAACCGTGACCGCGTGAAGTATATCTGCACTTTAAAAATAAGGCACATATCATGCCACACATAAAAATATAACTGGCTTAAAAAATTGTATGTACCGGCTACATCAAAAGTCAACAAAATTTATCATCACTTTTAATTATGTGAAATATATCCCACACTAGATTTACCAATATGTGAAGCCGCACGCGATAAATGTCTGTCAAAACGGTTTTTTATTGTGCAATATCATTGTATGGAATAAAATCATTTAATGCGGTGACGATCCGCGTGATGCAATTATTGTTTTTATTTTGTTTTGCAGGGCCATTGGCGGCTTGCCCGGTTGGGTTGTCGCCGGTTGTTCTGCCGTTTGGTGCGGATGGCTGCCGGGATGGTTCTGGGCTGCGCTGGATTGAAGGGGCGTTGTCTCGGTGTCCTGCCGGGATGGATCGTACGGTGGATGATGCCGGCAGGTCGTTGGTGCATTCCAGGCTGGTTTGGTAGCCTGTTGCGCTGATGGCGTGGCGGGTTTTTTGGATGTAGAGTATGCGGCCATCGGTGTCGGGAGGTGAAGCCGTTGAGTTTTAGCCCCAGTTTGCTGACCAGGTCCGGGTTGCCGGGCAGGTTGAGACTGGCTTTGACGGCCAGTTGGTTGAGTTTGTACCAGTGGGCTTTGGCGCGTTTTTGGGCCTCGATCGGGCTGTTTGCGGGCTTTTCGATACGGGCGATGTTGCCGGTTTCGGTGCTGACAAAGCCTGTGCCGTCGTAAATGACTTCGTGGGCGGTGTCGCGGTCGTGCCAGGCGGCGATGACGAAGCCGTATTTGGGTTTGTCGATCCAGTTCAGTCTGAAGTCGATTAAATCGGACGATGGGTTTGATGAGTGCCGGTTGTTGTTTTTCCTTGAACACCAGTTTGCCGGATTTGACCGTGCCATCGGCGCTGTATTCTTTGGCCAGCCGTTTGATCAGGTTCATGTCGGATCCCTTGTTCTGGCGGTAGAATTTGAAGGCAATATTATCGAGCATGTCGCCCTCGATGACAGAATTTAAAAAAGACCCGGTGTTTTATGGCTCAATGCTGCTTTTGTATGGTTTGTGCCTGGCGGCGGTCTTGCTGACAGGCGAGTCCGGATCGGTTTTTGCTGCATTGATAACCGCGTTTGTGCCGTGGATTGTTTTGGCACTGCCCTGGGCAATGTTGACCGGGGTTGTCATTGCGATTATTCAACGTTGCCATTCGACTAAAACCCGACACCCCGTCTGATACCATAATTTATCCGCCTTGCCGAAGGCGGCCTGAAAGCCGGATTGTAGCGCCGCGCCGATGGTGATACCTAAAAAAAGTGATTTACTCATGAAAAATTATAATCCCGTGATTATGGATGGCATCATTCACTGGCCACATCATCAAAAGCTGGTGATGTGGGGCATTGGCCTGATATGTTTTATCGCACTGACCGTTCACAACCTGCACACAACAGATGATTTCTGGTTGGCAACGATTATGGCTGTGCCGGTTTCGGTACTGGCTGCCACGGTTGCCGGATTGTTTTTGATGTATCCGTATATAGTCTTGCTGTATATACTGGCCTTTATCGCCGAACTGCTTACCGCGCTATACCAGGGAATCATCCAGCGCCGATACCCAACCTGACCTGCATGGGTTCCCACGGAGGATCGTGGGAACCCGATAAGAAAATAGCCAAATCCGATGCCCACAACTTGTGGCAGCGCATGAGGTTTCGGTGTTGTTATTGGCCCGGCATTCACAGCTGCCTTTTACCAATAACCAGGCTGAACAGGATTTGAGAATGGCCAAGCTCAAAAAAGGTTTCGGGCTGTTTTCGATCTGAACGCTATCCACTTGGCTTTGGCTGGCAAGGCTTGGGTCGTTGGAGGTGAGTAGTTACCATTTTTGCTATGTTTTCTCTCCTTTCTGTATGCAGTAAAATGACTCAGTGACCATCAAGTCACCATCAAAAAATGCATACAGTTTAACTAGCTGGCATACTCATTGTGTCAGAAAAATGCAAATTCAATACTAAAGAACCCTGAAAAGTCAGTTTCTGAGTCATTTTCTCCAGGTTATTGAAAGTGGACATTATCAGCATTCCGGGATTTACTCATCCCGTCAGTTCATTGAGTCATTTATTAGCCGCCGGTGTGTTTGCTGTACTCAGCATTCCCTTGCTGCGCCGCTGCCAGGGACGTGTTCTCTGTTTCTGGTCGTTGGCTATTTTTGCCTTTACCGTAGTGTTCCTGTTGTCAATGAGCGGGGTCTATCATCTGTTGGAAGCCCATGGCCCGGCGCACAGAGTACTGGCGCGCCTGGATCATGCCGCCATCTTTGCATTGATTGCGGGCAGTTTCACACCCTTGCAGGCATTGTTTTTCAAAAACCCCTGGGCACGCTGGGGCTTATTGATGCTGATTTGGACAATTGCAATTCTGGGCATCATTCTGAAAGCTATATATTTTAATGACATCCCGGAAACCCTTGGTCTTTCCATTTATTTGAGCCTGGGCTGGTTTGGCCTTGTATCCAGCGGCGTTCTGGCCAAAAATCGCGGTTTCCGTTTTATCCTGCCCATGGTTTGGGGCGGTATTTCCTATACCGTAGGCGCGTTGGCGGATTTCAGCCGCTGGCCGGTTCTGATTGCCGGCGTTTTGGGGCCCCATGAAATCATGCATTTTGGCGTATTGGGAGGCATTACCGGTTTCTGGTGGTTCTTTTACAGTAGAACTGTGGAACGATGGTAACATCCCTGCATATTTAAAATTTTCGTATCTACTGACCCCCCTCTAAAAAGCCGGTGCAGGTTGTGGATTTATCAGGCTTGCCCAGCCCTTCCACGGAAGAGCTGGGCTTGCATAACCTGGGATGTTATGCCGAACGACAGGGATGTATGCACGTGTCCTGATAAATCAATGACCTACTCCGGTTACAACACAACCAGGTGAGTCGTTACCAAAAACTTTTCGAACATCGTAAGCTATTGACTCTTGATAGTGACGCAAGGTGTTTGACAACATAAAATCAATAACTTACAGAGCATTTATATTTTTTGTCGTGTACAGGGAAAGTTTTCGAACATAGAACCGGTATAATATCAATCATGCATTTACGCCAAATCGCTCAACTCGGCGCTCCAGTATTGCGGGAAAGCGCGAAAACCATCACTGATCCAGACACAGCGTTTGTCCATGACATTATCAGCGACATGCAGGTCACATTGGCCGACTCCGGTGGCGTGGGTTTGGCGGCGCCACAAATTTATGAACCCTACCGGATTATTATCGTTGCCTCCCGTCCTACACCACGTTATCCATACGCACCGGAAATGCAGCCTATAGTAATGATCAATCCGGAATATCAAATTTTGAGTGAAAAAATGGAAACCGATTGGGAAGGCTGTTTAAGTATCCCCGGTATTCGGGCACGGGTACCGCGTTACCAACAAATCAGCATCCGTTATTGTCAAACCAGTGGAGAAATCATCGAACGGATTTTTGAAGGTTTTATTGCCCGGGTTTTCCAGCATGAACACGATCACTTGAATGGTATCGTTTATCTGGATCGGGTCGAGGATAACAAAAATATCGTCACTGAAAAGGAATTTTTCAAACAGATTGCATCGCGTTGATTGCATGAAAAGCGCATTTCAGGCGATAATTAGAAGTTTTCTGTTTACTTGGTACTTCGTGGCCAAACAATAACCTTCAAAGCCTTTATGACAACAAAAAAACGTTCTATCCATTTGATGGATACAACCTTGCGCGATGGTGAACAAACGCAAGGGGTTTCCTTTTCGCCGGATGAAAAACTCAATATTGCCAAGGCACTTTTGGAATCCTTGCGCGTCGATCGCATCGAAGTCGCATCCGCACGTGTTTCCGAAGGTGAAAAACAAGCCGTAACACGCATCAACAACTGGGCAAGACAGGAAGGTTACAGCAGACAAATCGAAGTTCTCGGATTTGTCGATTACAACAAAAGTGTTGACTGGATTCATGAAACCGGCGGCCAGGTTATCAATTTATTGACCAAAGGCAGTGAAAAACATTGTCACAAACAACTCGGCAAAACCCTGGACGAACACGTCGCCGACATCAAACGAACCGTAAGCTACGCGCTGGAGAACAAGCTGATGGTCAATGTTTATCTGGAAGACTGGTCTAATGGCTACAAAGATAGCCGGGATTATGTCTATGCGCTGGTCGATCAAATCAAGGGCATCGGTATTTGTCACTTCATGTTGCCCGATACACTGGGGGTTATGGCACCGGATGAAGTTTACGCCAGTATCTCGGACATGTGCAGCCGTTACCCGGATCTGTCATTTGATTTTCATCCCCATAATGATTACGGGCTGGCAACGGCCAATGTCATGGCGGCGGTGCGTGCCGGTGTCGATTCCATTCATTGTACCGTCAACTGCCTGGGTGAACGGGCAGGAAACGCTTCCCTGGCCGAGGTTGCCGTCGTTTTACGCGACAAAATGGGGCTGCAAATCGGCATCGATGAAAGCCATATCTTTCGCATCAGTAACATGGTGGAAAACTTTTCCGGCAAATGGGTGGCGGCCAACACACCGATTGTTGGTGCCGACGTGTTTACGCAAACCGCCGGCATTCATGCCGATGGCGATCACAAAAGCGGTCTGTACGAATCCCGGCTCAGTCCTGAACGGTTTTCACGCACCCGCCGTTACGCCCTGGGTAAGATGAGCGGCAAGGCATCGCTTTTAAAAAACCTGGAAACCCTGGGCTTGGACTTATCCGAAGAAAACCAGAAAAAAGTACTGGCCCGTATCGTAAAACTGGGCGATTCAAAACAGCGTATCACCGCTGAAGATTTACCGTTTATTATCGCCGATGTACTGGAAAGCAAAAGTTATCATCATATCAAGTTACTGAACTGCTCCATTACCAGCGGTTTTGAACTGGAATCGACGGTCAGTCTGCGCGTTGAAGTACAGGGCGAGGTTTATGTCGCCTCGGGGGCGGGCAACGGCGGTTTTGACGCCTTCATCGACGCCATCAACAAGGTTCTGAAGAAAATCAATTACAGCCTGCCGCCTTTAGTGGATTACGAAGTGCGTATCCCCAAAGGCGGCCATACCAATGCCTTGACCGAATGTATCATTACCTGGCAATGCGGTGACAAATCCATGAAAACCCGTGGCGTCCATTCCAACCAGGTTTTTGCCGCCGTATTGGCCGCGCTCAGAATTATCAATATCCAGTTGCATGAGCTGGAAAACCAGGCTTTACAAGCCAAAACACAGGCGCCCAGCAAACCGCGTTAAACCGTTGGCAAGGCGCGTAATTTTTCAACCACCTTGTCGCCAAACTGATCGGTATTGATCATGGTTACACCGCTTCCGGGTTTGGATAAATCCGGTGTCGAATAACCGTCCATAAACACGGACTGCATTGCCTGCCACAGATTGCGGGCTTCTTCGCTCATCGCGAAACTGTATTCCAGCATCATCGCCACCGAGCCTATCATCGAATAGGGATTGGCGATATTCTTGCCGGCGATGTCCGGCGCCGAACCGTGCGAGGGTTCATAATAGGCTTTTTCATCACCCAGACAGGCGGACGGCATCAAGCCCAGTGAACCCAATATACCACCACCTTGATCACTGAGTATGTCGCCAAACATATTTTCCATGACCATAACGTCAAATTGCCCCGGATTCAGGCATAACAAGGTTGCTGCCGCATCAACCAGCAAATGTTTGACTTCAACTTGCGGGTAGTCACGGGCAACTTCCTCCAATACTTCATTCCATAACACACTGGATTTCAGCACATTGCTTTTGTGGATATTGTGCAGCACTTTTTTACGGTGCATCGCCAATTTAAACGCTTCGTGCAAAATCCGGCTGATTTGCTGTTCATCGTATTCCAGGGTCTCCTTGACATAACGCAAACCCTGATCATTGACACCAACCTGTTTTTCGCCAAAATAAAGCCCACCCACCAGTTCCCGGACCATGACCAGATCAATACCTTCCCCAATTACTTCCGCCTTCAGCGGCGAAAAATGCGCCAGACCCTTGGGCAAATAAACCGGCCTGAAATTGGCATAGGTATTATAACGACGGCGCAACGGCAACAAAGCACCCCGCTCCGGCTGTTTATCCACTGGAATTTTCTGCGATTCCGCGTGACTCAAACCAATCGTACCTTTGAGAATCGCATCAGCCTGGTCACAAATGGCTTTGGTTTCCTCTGGAAACGCATCGCCACAGGCAAAATAAGCGCTGGCACCAAACAAAGCAGGCAGCAACTCAAAGCGGACATCATTACGTTGCTCGACAACGCGCAAAACCTTGACCGCTTCCTGCATAATCTCCGGGCCGATACCATCACCGGCCAATAACGCAATCTTGTAATGTTTCATGTTTTACCTATACAACAATCCACCCCACTCAGCGGTGCGGGCAAAATTGATCTATTCTACTTGAGTTTTAGCTTTCTGCCTATATTGTTCCGATTGCATTTCCATTAACCGGGAAGCGGTTCGGGCAAATTCAAACGTTCCTTTCCCGCTCAAATATAATTCATCCACTTCGACCTCCGCTGTACAAATCAAAGATATCTTGTGCTCATACAAAACATCAATCAAGGTCACAAAACGTTTCACTTCATTATGCTGTTGCGCCGAAAAACGCGGAATGCCAGCCAGCAGTATCACCTTGAAGCGCTGGGCAAGATACAAGTAATCCATAGCCCCCAAGAGTTGAACGCATAAGGATTCAAACGAAGCCATGGCAACATCTTTATGAACAGCATTTAAAGCGATACGCCGCCCCATGCTGTCCAGAAAGCCCGATTGTACAGGCGCCGCATGTGTTAAAACGCGGTAATGCGACTGTAAAAAGGCATCCGCTCCGGCATCCAGCGGATAATAATAGAACCGCTGTCGTGTACGACTCAAATGGCGCCGGTAATCCTTGTCCGTGTGCAAATGTTGTATATCCAGGGTTTGTTTCAGCAGATCGATAAATGGCAAAAAAAGCTCGCGTTGCAAACCTTGATCATATAAATCATCGGGATGCCGGTTGGAGGTAATCACCACAACGACACCAAGCCGGAACAATTCACCGAACAAACGGGACAGCAGCATCGCATCGGCAATATCGGTGACATGGAATTCATCGAAACAAAGCAATTTATAAGACCTGCGTATCGTCTTTGCCAACGCCAACACGGCCTTTATATCCTGTTGTTGCCGACATTGATGGATAAACCGATGCACCTCCTGCATGAACACATGAAAATGTATCCGCCGTTTTTGCGTCAACGGGCACTGCTCGAAAAACAAATCCATCAACATCGACTTACCACAGCCCACAGCACCATAGAGATAAATCCCGGCACAAGCAGGTGATTTTCTTGCCAACCGCGATGGCCGGGACCCTGCCTGCAACTGGCTGGACAAGGCCTGTAATTCCAGCAGCACAGCCCACTGCTTAGTATCGTAATGCAGCTGTCCGGCATCGACGCTTTGCCGGTAACGTTGCTCCAGCAGGCCGGTTTTGCCGGAAAAATCTTTTGAGTTTTCGTCGAACGAGGGTTGGTAAAGCTTGTTAAACAGTAATTTCATCCGTTATGAATGCTCTTCATTTTCCTTTAAGGCGGCAACATTGCGCTCCGACATTTTCGCGATCACGGCATCCAGAGAGCCTTCGCGTTTTACTTCATTTTTAAAGCTGGTGCGATAATTGGTCACCAGACTGACACCTTCGATGATGATATCATAAACCTTCCATTTTCCTTTGACTTGAATCATCCGGTAATTAATCGCAATCGGTGTTTTACCCGGCTGTAACACTTCGGTTTTTACCAAGGTTTTTTTCGTATCGCCGGCCAGCTTCATGGGTAAAAACCGTATACTCCAATCCTTGAATGCCAAAAATGCCCGGGCATAGGTTCGAACCAACAGCGTCTGAAATTCCTTCTTGAATGCACGGCGTTGTTTTTTGGACGCCCCCCGCCAATGCTTGCCCAAAACCAAAGCCGAAATCCGGTTAAAATCCACATGCGGATAAATCACTTCCTCGATATATTCGTTCACCTTGGCGAAATCCTGTTTGAAATCCTGATCACGCAATTTCGCCTTCATCTGATCCGAAGCGGTCTGAATCGCTATCTGGGGTGGCAAAAGTTCCCCGCCCGCCGCCTGTACACCGAATGGCAGCAATCCGATAAAAAATACAATCCAGAATTGGACCGAATGCTTTTGATGTTTCATATACTCTCCGTAAATACCGGCAATTTGATGATGCACGCCCCCATATTAGCGCAGTAACCCGCGATTAGCTGTTACAATAGGAAGCGTTTAGAAAAACCACTGATACACTGATATGGAAAAGACTGCCCATAATACCATCAATTTCCCAAATGTCCGCATGCGCAGAATGCGATTTGATGATTTTTCCCGCCGGTTAATGCGGGAAACGCAACTGACTGTCGATGATTTAATCTACCCGATGTTTGTTATTGAAGGACAACAGCAACGGCAAAACATTCCCTCCATGCCCGGCATTGAACGCCTGTCGATTGACTTGCTCCTGCAGGAGGCCGAACAAATCCATCAACTGGGTATTCCGGCCATTGCCTTGTTCCCGGTCATTGCATTGGAAAAAAAATCGCAAGATGCCTGCGAAGCCTACAATCCGGATGCCCTGTTGCAGCGCACGGTACGCACACTGAAAAAAAACCTGCCGGAACTGGGTATCATTACCGATGTCGCCTTGGATCCATTCACCTCGCACGGACAGGATGGTTTGCTCGACGCGCAAGGCTATGTGATTAACGATGAAACGGTTGCGGTTTTGGTCAAACAAGCCCTGTCTCATGCCCGGGCTGGCGCCGATATCGTCGCGCCTTCCGACATGATGGATGGCCGTATCGGCGCAATCCGGCAAGCGCTTGAAAACGAAGGTTTCCGCAACACGCGCATTCTTGCCTATTCGGCAAAATACGCGTCCAGTTTTTATGGACCGTTCCGCGATGCGGTTGGATCGGCTGCAAACCTGGGTGCCGGCAATAAATACAGTTACCAGATGGACCCGGCCAATTCCGATGAAGCCTTGCGCGAGGTACAACTGGACATTCAGGAAGGCGCCGACATGTTTATGGTCAAACCGGGGCTGCCTTATCTGGATATTATCCATCGGATTAAACAGCAATTCGGTGTGCCCACTTTCGCCTATCAGGTCAGCGGCGAATACGCCATGCTCAAAGCCGCTGCGCAAAATGGCTGGCTGGATGAAAAACAAACGGTATTGGAAGCGCTGCTCGGCTGCAAACGCGCCGGCAGTGACGCCATTTTGAGTTATTACGCCAAATCGGTCGCGGAATGGCTGCATGAATCTTGACGAATCCCGCATCAAAGCCGCATTAGCCGCCAAAGGGAAGCATTACCAGCCGCGCACCCGACACCTGGAAAACGGCAAACCCGTCTATACCAACCGGTTGATCTTCGAAGATTCGCCGTATTTATTGCAACACGCGCACAACCCGGTGGACTGGTATCCTTGGGGGGAAGAAGCGTTTACAGCGGCGCACCAGCAAAACAAGCCGATATTCCTATCCATCGGTTATGCCACCTGCCACTGGTGTCATGTCATGGAAGAAGAAAGTTTTGAAAACACCGATGTGGCAAAAGTTCTCAATCAATATTTTATAGCTATCAAAGTCGACCGCGAACAACACCCGGATATCGATCAGACTTATATGACTGCCGTGACCTTGATTACGGGTCAAGGAGGCTGGCCCATGTCGTCATTTTTGACACCGGACGGCAAACCTTTTTACGGCGGAACCTATTACCGGACTGAACAATTCCTGCAACTTTTACTGAATATTCAAAACACCTGGAACAGCCGCAACCCGGAGAGCCTGGTACAAGCCGATCAACTGGCCGAAGCGGTGCAACGTGCGACAGCCACACAGCAGCAAGTCAATACGCTGGACTCATCCATACTGAAAACGGCTGTGGACAATATTCTGAGCAACTACGATCACCCTTTCGGCGGCTTCAGCCCTGCCCCGAAATTTCCCAATGAACCGCTATTGCTGCTACTCTTGCAATATAGCGCCAGACACCCTGACGAACAATTGTATACCGCCCTGCACCATACCCTGGCGGCAATGGCGCAGGGCGGTATTTACGATCAAATCGGCGGTGGTTTTCATCGTTACGCGGTCGATGAACACTGGCTGGTTCCGCATTTTGAAAAAATGCTTTACAACCAGGCTTATCTTGCCCGGGTTTATACACAAGCATTCACATTGACGGGTAATCCATTATATGCCCGTATCGTACACCAGACCCTGGATTATGTATTACGCGAAATGACCACCCCGCAGGGTTTGTTTTATTCCGCCACGGATGCTGACAGCGAAGGCCAGGAAGGCACTTATTTTATCTGGCAAAAAGACGAAATTTATCGGCTTTTAAATGAACAAGACGCCCAATTTGTTTGCGAATTGTTTGGCATTCATCAGCACGGCAATTTTTCAGGAAAAAATATCCTTTACTTGCCCGAATCGCTCCTGAACATTGCCAGGCAATATACCGATTTGACCCAGCTATTCGATCGCTTGGATCCACTGCTGGAAAAACTCAGAAACCACCGGGCACAACGTACACCGCCTTTGACGGATCACAAAATCATTGTCGCTTGGAATGCCATGTTCATTACCGCGCTGATTGAAGCCGGAGAGATGTTTTTGGAAAACAAATACATCAACGCGGCAAAACGCGCCGCCAGACAACTGTGGCAAACACAACGCGATAATACCGGCAGGCTGTGGCGCATTCATCTGCAAGGCAAACCTTCGATTCCCGGCAAGCAGGAGGATTATGCCCATTTCGCTGAAGCATTATTGACCTTATACGATATCAGCGGCGAAACCCTGTTTTTAAAACAGGCGCAATCTTTGTGCGACAGCATGCTGGAACAATTCCTTGATCCGGATAGCGGCGGCCTGCTCATGGGCCGGGAAAAACTGTTGTTTGCGCATCCTAAAGACAGTTACGATGGTGCCCTGCCTTCCGGAAACGCCGTCGCGGTACGTGTTCTATCCAGGCTGGGTAAACGATGTAATGACTCGCGTTATAGTCAATATGCACTTGATATTTTGCAGTGCTTTTCCAGTTCCATTATGCAACAACCTGCTGCTTATGCCTATATGCTCGCGCAGCTGGATGAAATCCACAACGGCGAACCGGGATGTTTACAATATGCGGGCGGTGGCACCGTCAGGATAAAAGCATGCTGCGAAAAAAATCATTTATTTATTCGCCTGGACATTGACAAAGGCCAGTATATTACCGCTGATTCACTGACCCTGAAAAACGCCCCTTTTCTGGAGAACATCCGTTATCCCAACCCTATACCCAAAAACGTAATATTCCAACAAACTCCGTTATTGGTTTATCAAGGTCAGATACAAATACAAACCGATATAAGCCGGCACCGGCAGGCATCAGAAAACCTGCTCTTTCTGCAACTGCAACTGCAGGTTTGCAGCCAGCAGAGCTGCTCGGCCAGGGAAACCATCGAACTCAGTGTCCAACAACCCCAAAATTCTTCAGGCGGATAAGGTTTGTATAAGGTATCTACTCACTCCCTCTGAAAAGCAGGTGCAGGTTGTTGATTTATCAGGCTTGCCCAGCCCTTCCACGGAAGAGCTGGGCTTGCATAACTTGGGATGTTATGCCGAACGACAGGGATGTATGCACGTGTCCTGATAAATCAATGACCTACGCCGGCTACAACACAACCGGGTGAGTAGTTACTGTATAAGTTGTATAAGCCGGTGAACCTCTATATCAAACTTGCCAGCTCACTAAACTCCACAGGCGCCCTTCTCACTTGCTGAGATGGACGCCCATCTGGCCTGAATTGGAACAAATGACCTTCCCAGCTTCCAAAATCCAGATTTCCTGGATTGTACCATTGAATACGATCCGCTGCATAAACCACAGCATTGGTATAAATAGCCAAAGCCCCCATAAGATATTGGCCATCTTCCCGGGTAAACTCATTACCGACTTCGGTGTTTGCAGCCGCGCAGGCATAAACAACGATATTATGCACCGTATTCTTCACTTGCGTCCACATATCAACATTCGTATGCAACACGCCTTCCCGGCCTAACTGCAGGCCTTGTCCACCAAAATCCCCGCACATACGAAGGTTATTGCTTTGCCCTGCATACCCATGGCATAAAATGAACATCGTGTGTATTTTTCCGTTAGCCTGTTTAAATTGATTGATTTGGGTAAATACTGTTTGCAAACGTGTAGTGGCTGTGGTTGAAATGATATTCAAATTGTTCCGGCAGCTCATCAATGCACCGGGTAAGGTTCCTTGAAGACGGTTATCCCGAACAACGACATATTCTGACATAATAACTCCCCTTAAATATTCAATTGTGATGATGGCATGCCGCGAGTCCTTGAATTTGCGTATGGCCCCTATTCGGAAAAATACCCCTTCCATTGAAAGGTAAATACAAGGTAATTCTACAGAGTAGAACCGTTATTGTATATGTACAGTCCGAGATAATATTTTCGGGTCTATGAAGAATAGAGTGGGTAATTGAATTTCAATTTACCGCACAGGAAG
>CAZDXJ010000049.1:0-17885 GCA_964509475.1 uncultured Methylococcaceae bacterium
TACTTACCGAGTATGCTGACCACGCACGTTATGCCATCCATGGCCGGCTGGGCGCCGCCCATGGTCTCGATTATGCCCACCTTCGCCCCCTCGACCTGGCGCCGTCCGGCCTCACCCCGCAGGTGCCACACTATCTCGGCCGTCTGCAGCAGCCCCGTCGCCCCGATTGGGTGGCCGCGAGAGAGCAACCCGCCGCTCGGATTGACCACGATGTCGCCGCCCAGCGACGTCCTTTCCTCTTCGATGAGCCTTATGCCTGCACCCTTCTCGCAGAAACCAAGCGCCTCCGTAACAAGTGGCTCTGCCACGCTGAAGGCATCGTGCACCTCGGCCAGGTCCATGTCCTCCGGGCCCAGGCCCGCCATCTCGTAGGCCATCGACGCCGTCCTGGCGACGTTCTCCGAGGGGTCGCACACTAGCCTGTCCGGCCCCGTGTACTTACCCGACTGTGCCGCACACCCGAGCACCTTTATGGGGGTCTTCTTGGCAAGCTTCGATACGAGCTCGCCAGAGCACAGTACCGCGGCCGCGGCGGCATCCCCTATGGGGCAACACTGGCTCCTGGTGAGCGGGTCGGCGATCATGGGGTCGTTGAGCACCTCTTCGACGGTGGTCTCCTTTCTGTACTGCGCTATCGGATTGAGCGCGGCGTGCTTTCTGCTCTTTACCACAACCTTAGCCAGCTGCTCGTTGGTTACGCCATACTCCTCCATGTAGCGCTGGGCCCGCATCGCATATAGGGCCGGCATCCCCATGCCGAGGGCCACTTCGATGTCATCCTCCTCCAGGGGCAGGGGCCCACCGGAGAGGATGCGGCTCAGGTTCTCCACCCCCAAGGCAAGGGCCACGTCGTACTGGCCGTAGGCTATCGAGCGCCACGCCTCCCAGAACGATAGCGTGCCGCTGCCGCAGGCCCCTTCGACGTTGACTACGGGTTGTCCGACCAACCCTATCTCCTTGAGCGTGCGCTGTCCCACCCCCATGCCCTGGTAGACGTGACCGCAAAACGCTATCTCTATCTTACGCGGGTGTATGCCGGCATCCTCAATGGCCGCCCATGCCGCCTCGCGCCCCAGTATGTAGGCTCCCTTGTCGGGAAACCTACCGCAACGTGTGGCTCCAACGCCCAGTATGTAAACGTCTCTCATCTTGTGCTGGCCTCCTGTACCGAGGGGGTGGATGCGTGTGCACCGACGCTACTTCTATTGTAATCCACCCCCCTCCACCTTTTCAAGTATCGAGCCGGCAGCAGGACCTGGAAGGGGCCCCGCAAGGAGTATGGGCCGAAAACCTTTGATTTTTTTCTCCACACGCCATATAATAGCGGTTGACGGGCGCAGGCGGCGCCCATAGAGCAAAAACGCCACTTATCGGGGGACCGAAACGCACACACCCGGCATGCACTCCTCAGAGTGTCCCACGACCGGCCCCTACGCCCCGGAGAAACGGGCGCGGGGTGGTCTCATATTCAGAAGTTCGCAAGTTCTCAACTTCGGAAGCGCCGCGCGGTGCCTTCCCCCCTCCCGGCCCCCCGGCGGCGCGCCACCGGAGGAGCTCAGCCATGAGTGAAAGGGAACTCAGACGAATTCCCCTCAAGGAGGAGTTCGTCGCCCTGACGGGAGACTACATAAAGGCCATCATCCTGGCCCAGCTCGAATACTGGCAGAAAAGGGCCCGTGAGTTCGACAAGTTCCTCCAGGAGGAGAAGGAACGCAACAGGCGCGAGGGTGTGGAGATAAACGTCAACCTGACGCACGGCTGGATATACAAGTCGGCCCAGGACTTGTCGCGGGAGACGATGCTGGGGTTGAGCAAGTCAAGGATCCGCTCCCACTTGAAGCAGCTCATCGACATGGGCTATGTGAAAGAGCGCCCAAACCCATACTACAAGTGGGACAGGACGATGCAGTACAGGCTCGATCTGGTGAAGATAAAGGCCGATCTAAACAAGTTGGGATACGAGCTGCAGGAGTGGGTTCTCGACGTAAATAGCGAAGATCACACAAGTTCTAAAATAGAACGTCGAAGTTCTACCACAGAAAACGAGGGCGCCCTCGCTGCTGCAGAAGACGAGAAAAAGGGATCTCCGAGCAACGTAACCCCTCTAAAACACACAAGTTCTAAAATAGAACGTCGAAGTTCTAAAACGGAACGTCGAAGGGCAAAAAACGGAACGTCGAAGTTTCAAAATAGAACAGCAATACCAGACATTACTGACATAGATTATTACAGTATAAGCACCCCCCCCTATAACCCCCCCCCCGCCCGCAAGGGGTGCGAAGAGAGAGAAAACTCAGGAAATACCGCCCTGAGAGCAGAGGAGAACGGCAACCTTGCGGACGAGATACGAGGGGCCATATACAGAAACGCCCTCTTTGAGCTCTACGATAACCTGGGCGAATACAAGACGGCGAGAGAACTCGTCGAGGAAGCAGCGGCCAGGGCGTGCAAGGACGTGATCGTAAACCGCACGGGCATGCTCACCGAGCTTGGGGTAAAGCTCGAGCCGGCGGAGGTGGCCGAGCAGGTAGGCGACATGTTCCCCTACGGAAAGATGCCAGCCAACGAGGAGAAGCGCAGGAAGTTCTTCGTATCGGTGATATGCGACCTCACGACTGAGGCCGTATGCGGCGCCATCGCGGCCGCAACAGACGGCACTTGATAGCGGTTTCTTACCGGCTGAGGGTGAAACCCCCTTTCGGGTGGCATCGGCCGTCGACCGTTCTCCCCCCTGCGGCCGCTCAGCAATGGGGTGGAGTGTGGGTGCAACGCTGGCCTTACTTTATCCCAGCAATTGCGTGGCTTATCAGTGCCTGTTCCAGGCGCCTTTCCAGCGTTTCCTCGTCGGGGATCTCTGCGGTGTCCATATCGACCTTCTTGAGAACGTTGATGACCGCCCTCAGGATGGAGTTCTTGGTTATTCTCTCGTTTCTGTTCTGGGCAGAGCGGTTTTTCATTATCTTCCTTTCCAGTTTCGACAGGTACTCCAGGTGGTCTTCCCCTATCCTTACAGTCAGCTTTATGGGATATGTTTGGAACTTAGGCACCCTACGGCCCCTGCCCATGCGCTGTTCGCTCCCCCCCGGCGCCCTCGTCTCTCCCCCCATCGGTTGGCGCTCCTCCCACCCCTCGCCGCCGGTCCGTATCTGGTGGCGGTGTCGCGCCGCCGTGGCACCGCCCGTCCCTGAGGGCCGCGCCTTCGCCCCCAGTGGGGGGGGGTCCTCCGTGGGGTGCCACCCCTCCCCTCCCTCGCCGGCTTCCTGCTCTTCCAGCGACGATCTTATCCAGCTTAAAGGATCCGAGCCGAGCGCCTTTTTTTTACTCACCCTCGTCCACCTCCTTTGCTAAGGCCGTGTAGTCCTCCGCTCCAGCCGACCTCTGGTCGTAAAGGACTATCGGTTTGCTGTGGCTTGTGGCTTCAGCAAGTTTCACGTTCTTTCGTATCGTAGTCTTGTATACCTTCTCGTTGAAGTAATACCTTATTTTGTCCATAACCTCCTTTGCGAGGTTGGTGCGACCGTCAAACATCGTGGGCACGATGCCCGTTACGGCGAGGTCCCGGTTGAGCCTCTTGCGCACGATGTCGACCGTCTGAAACAACTTTCCCATCCCTTCGAGGGCGAAGAACTCCGTTTGTACCGGGATGATGATCTCTCTGGCCACGGTGAGTGCGTTTACGGTCAGAAGGCCCAGCGAAGGGGGGCAGTCGATTATTATATAGTCGAAGCGGCGCGGGTCGCTGGTGTCACCCTCCATGCTTTCGACGGCGTCCTTGAGGACCATCTCTCTTCCCACCGTACCGGCCAGCTCTATTTCGGCTCCCGATAGATCCAGGTTGGCGGGGGCCAGGAACAGGCGCTCGACCTCGGTGTGCAGAATGACCTCGCGGAGCCCTCGCTCCTCCATCATGACATCGTAGAGGCTGTATCTCACCTCGTGGGGCCTGTAGCCGAGGTGTATGGTGGTGTTGGCCTGGGGGTCGAGATCGATCAACAGCACCGTTCTGTCGCGCATGGCTAGGCATGCCCCCAGGTTGACCGCCGTTGTGGTCTTACCGCTGCCCCCTTTCTGGTTTATTATAGCTATCCGTCTTCCATCCATCGTACAGAGGAGGGTGCCGTGGTGGCGGGCACTCGGACCTTGGATACAATAGTACTGAAACGGCCGCTGAGTTGTCAATGAGAAGATCGGAAGTTCCGACTGCTTAAGTTCTGGAGTTCGGAACATATAGAGTTCCGAACTCCAGAACGGCGGGCCCTCCTCTTTTTGTGGTGTTGTGCCTGGGGGTGGTGTTTGATATAAATTTTTGTTGTGCTAGGGACGAGGTTAGCTACTTGCGGCGGGAGACAGTGTGATGGCTATCATGGAGGATGAGGCGCGGGAATTGCTTGAGATGATTCTCTCCGCGCGCAGTGCGGCCGCCTTCACCGGTGCCGGGATCAGTACGGAATCAGGTATTCCGGATTACCGCTCTCCGGGCACGGGTGTGTGGGAGCGCATGGACCCGCGGGTGGTATCGATCGATGGGTTCTACGAGGACCCGGCTCGCTACTACAGGTATGCCCTCGAGATGGACCGCATACGAGGTGGGGCCAAGCCCAACGCCGCCCATCGGCTGCTGGCCGAGCTTGAGGCCAAAGGGCTGCTGGCGGGGGTGGTGACGCAGAACGTCGACGGCCTCCACACGATGGCTGGCTCAAGGAGGGTCTATGAGTTGCACGGCTCGTTGAGGGAAGTGCAATGCCTCAATTGTGGAGCCACCTACCCAATGGGGGGTGTGATGGAGCGCGTCAGAGGAGGGGAGATACCTCCGCGCTGCGACGGTTGCGGAGGGCGGCACCTCAAGCCCAAGGCGGTGTTCTTCGGCGAGGCGCTGCCGCAGGACCAATGGCAGGGGGCGGTGGAGCTGGTCGAGAGAAGCGATCTGCTTATAGTGATCGGCTCGTCACTCCAAGTCTCACCCGCCAATGCGCTGCCCGGTGCTGCGCTGCGTGGGGGGGCGAGGCTGGTGATAGTAAACCTCATGGAGACCCCCTATGACAGCGACGCGGTGCTCGTGGTCCGTGAGAAGGCGGCCGTCTTCGCCGAGCGGGTGCTGGGGCTGCTTGCGGAGAAGATGGACACCTAGGGGGAGGGAGGTGCCAGCGCATAGGTGTACAAGGTCGGAAGTTGAGTAGGGTCGAATTAGGTAGTTCGGAAGTACAGAAGTTCCTAATTGAAGCTCATCCTCCTTTGCAATGCCTTAATATGTCTTGTTTTTTTCTATTAAGTGTATTGCTTAAAACTTTTCCCCGGAATTAAAAAACCCCCTTGACAGCGCAGTGCGGTTTTTGATATAAGGAGAAGAGAAAATCTTCAAAGGAGGGTCTTAACATGCCTAGTCATCTGAACGTCCCTACCAAGTACTGGGAACTCACTAAAGAGTGCCCGCCGCCTCCGGTAGAGAGAGACGAGAAGTCCTGGATCATCGGCAACCCGGCTGATCCCGTCTGGGACATCGACGTCCTTCCGCTCACCTACACCGACAGCCGCTGGTCTGCCTTCGTCGTAAGGGTGACGGAAGAGTCCAGGAGGAGGCTGTGCCCCAATCCTCCCCTTCAGGTATGGGACGGGGAGAATGCGGACCTGGTGGAGTTCTGGTACGTCAACCACACGAACACCATGCTTGGTCCATACCTCGAGTTCGGTGTGACGATCTCGGCGACGTACAAGGATCCCAAGGGCAACGTCTGGAAGGCCGGATACTACCCCTACATGTATCTGACCGGTGATGCTCCCGTCGACGCGGGACGTGTGCTCGGCTTCCCGAAGAAGATGGCCTACATCAGGTGCACGGAGCACGGCGGAGAGAAGGGCAACGACTTCTTCGGCTTCGCCATGACCCGTAATGGCTATCTGATCCACAGCGCGACCGGCCAGTATGATGACAAGCCCGTCACTCCTCCGTACTTCTACGGCAAGACCGACTGGGGCAAGTTCAACATGAAGGTCATCACCAGGCCCGACGTGTCTTCGTCCGAGTGGCAGCTCACCTATCTCCCCTCTGAGCTTCCGCCGGAGTTCAACATCAAGGGACACCGCTTCCAGATCAAGCCCGAGTTCACCCGCACGGCTTCCGGAGACGCCATCAATTGGTTCCTCCAGGGGACGCCGTTCGACAACATGGGCACCGAGCTGGACATAACGGAGGTAACGGGGCTGATCTCGTTTACGTTCGATCTCGTGATTCCTCCGGCGCAGGTGCTGTGGACGGAGACCTACGAGCGCCCTGCCAGCTACAGGGGCTATGCGACTCCGTACAAGTACGGCCTTCGTCAGCAGTTCCCCATTTCGCAGGGGTCCTAAGCTGATGGAAGCGACGGCAGGAACCATTACAAATTGAAATCAGGAGGTATTTCATAAAATGGGACAGCATGTACAAGAGAGAAGTTACCCCTGGCTAGCCGAAGGTGAGGTTCCCCCTCTTCCCCTGGACAGGGACAGGATCCACATCATAAGCCAAGGTGTCGCCGATCCTGTGTTCGACTACGACATCATTCCCCTCACCTACACGGAGAGCCGTTGGATGGCCTTCGTAATCCGTTGTGACGAGAAGGACATGAAGCGCGTCCTTCCCGAGCCGCTCAAACTCCATGACGACATCGTGGAGTTCTGGTACGTTATCCACAAGAACACGATGCTCGGTCCATATATGGAGATGGGCGTGACGTTCGCGGCCACCTACGACTCGCCCGATGGCGTGACGTACAAGGGCGGATACTATCCCTACATGTATCTGTCCAACGACTCCCCCATCTGGGCGGGAAGAGAGCCCTTCGGTTTCCCGAAGAAGGCAGCCTACATTGCCGCTTTTGAGCACGGCACGAACAACAACTACTTCAACATGCTCATGGAGCGCCGTGGCTACATTCTCCACACCGCCAACGGCCGCTACTCCGATAAGCCTGTTGCTGCCAAGCCGGCTTTCTACGGCAAGACCGACTGGGGCCGGATGAACTTCCGCATCACCACCAGGCCCGACGTCACCAACAGCATATTCGAACTGACCTACCTTCCCTCGGAGCTGCCGCCGCAGTTCGGGACGGGTCACCGCTTCCAGCTTGATCCGCAGAGCGTCCGCACCGCCACCGGCGCGGACATCCGCTCCTGGTTCATGCAGGGGACCCCGTTCGACTACATGGGCGGACAGATCCCGGCCAAGGAAGTGATTGGTCTGATCAGCTTCACCTTCAACCTGATCATCCCGCCCGCGCAGACGCTGTGGACGAAGACCGTGGAGAGGAGCGCAGACGACATGCACCACGTGCTGTATTCGCAGCCGTTCAAGTACACGATGCGTCATCGCTTCCTCCTGCCGCAGTACTCGCAGGGCTAAGCGAGGCGAAGCTGAGCCATTGAGCTAGCGGTAGCTACCGGGGCGCCTCCTCAAAGGGGGCGCCCCTTTTTTGTGTCCGCGCGCGTCGTACCATTGCCGCGTGTGCCCGCGGGTTTCTCGGACCGCGCCCCCTCCTTTATCCCCGCCACCTACTTCCTCCTCCCCCCGTGTGTAGGCCGAGAAGGTCCATGGTCGGCCATCTCGCCTCGGAGAGTAGATCACATGCATGCTCTCCTCCCGTGCGCGCGTGGGGGGCTCACTGCGGTGAACATTCTCTAATGTACGCGTGTGAGCCGTGGCGACGGTAAACCCTCGCCACGCAGCCAGGGGAGGGCGGGGGGGCGGCCTCGGCTCGGTTTCTTCTTTGGTGCGCGCAGAGGGGTAGGCAGTTACGAACTGTCTAAGTTGGGGAGTTATGAAGTTGTTTCTCCGTGAAGGGTCGGGTGGATGGATTTCACCACTGCTCATCGCGTCGGCACGCGGGGTCTTCTCGCCGTAGGGCCGCTGTGTTAGTATTGGTTCGACTATAGAACGGCTCGGAGGGGGCTGCGTACAATGGACGGAACACCCTACAAGTGTGAACTCTTCATAAGGGGCGAGGTGGTGGGCCCTGCTGCGGGCAACTATTACGAAAGGGAGAACCCGGCTACTGGCGAAGTGGTCTCGGTCGTTGCAGAGGGGGGGGAAGAGGACGTGGCCAGGGCCGTCGAGGCGGCCCGGGAGGCGTTCCCCGCCTGGTCTGCGACACCTCCGGCCGAGAGGGCCCGCCTTGTGGCCAGGATCGCCGATGCGGTCGAGGCCGAGAGAGAGCGCCTGGCCGTGCTCAATACCCGCGAGACGGGCAAGCCCTACAGGGAAAGCCACGGCGTCGAGCTGCGCGGCGTGATACGGACGTTCCGCTACTACGGGGGGCTGCTTCCGTCGTTGGGCGGCCGGACCATACAGACGTCCGACGTATTGGTCAGCATCACGCGGCGCGAGCCGGTGGGTGTGGTAGGTCAGATAGTGCCGTGGAACTTCCCTCTGTTGCTTGCGTCGTGGAAGATAGCGCCCGCCCTGCTCGCTGGCTGTACGGTTGTCGTAAAGCCCTCGGAGCTTACACCTTCGGCCACGGTCGAGCTGGCCCGCATAGCCGCGGCTGTCGGGGTGCCGCCGGGGGTGATAAACGTCGTGCCCGGTCGGGGCGAGGTGGCCGGCCGCGCGCTTGTCGATCATCCGGACGTGGCCAAGGTGGCGTTCACCGGCTCGACTGAGGTAGGAAAGGAGATAATGGCCAGAGCTGCCCGGGGGCTCAAGCGTGTATCGCTCGAGCTGGGCGGCAAGGCACCCAATATAGTGTTCGATGACGTCGATATCGAGGACTGCATCGAAGCCAACCTGCGCGGGGGGTTTTTCAACCAGGGGGAGAATTGCACGGCGGTAACCCGTCTGTTGGTGCACGAGCGTGTCTACGAGCCTTTTGTGGAGCGGTTCGTCGAGCGGGTGCGCGCTATACGCATGGGGGACCCGATGAACGAGAAGACGGAGATGGGTGCCCTCATCTCGCGTGACCATCTGGAACGGGTGGCCCGTTACTGCGAGGGTGCCGTGCAGGAGGGGGGAGTGGTTCTTACGGGCGGAGCGAGGCCCTCGGACGAAGAGCTGCGGCGGGGATATTTCTTCATGCCCACCGTGATCGATAACGTCAAACCCACTCACAGGATCGCCTGCGAAGAGGTGTTCGGCCCCGTCGTGGCGGTCATTCCGTTCGGTGCCGAGGAAGAGGCCGTCGAGATCGCCAACTCCACCGTCTACGGCCTCGCAGGCGGCGTGTGGTCACGCGACATAAAGCGCGCCCTGCGCGTGGCGGCTGCCGTGAGAGCGGGCTACATATGGGTCAACACCTACGGAGGGATACTTCCCGAGACCCCCTACGGCGGCTTCAAGCAAAGCGGAATGGGTAAGGAGCTGGGTGAGGAGGGGTTGGACAACTACCTGGAGACGAAGACTATAAACATCTACTTGGGTGAGCGGGTTCCCCGGTGGTATGGGCTGTAGGCCGCTGCCGGGGAGGGCGGTGGGACACGCGCACGGGTAGGGGGGCACGCGGTGCCCTAGGCCTGCGTCCCCAGGGGGCGCAGCTGCCGCGACAGTTTGTCCCTCAGGAAGAGGCGTGCCCTGCGCTTGCGCGACTTCGTCGCGCTCAGCGTGAGGCCCAGCGTGTCAGCCACCTCGCGATCCGTGAGCCCCTCGATGTCGGCCAAGATGAAGACCACCCTGTACTTGAAGGGCAGCTCCCCGATGGCCGCCTCGATTCTCTCCATTCCTTCCTTGCTGAGCAGTACGTTTTCCGGTATGTCGCTCCATCCGTTCTCGACCACCCCCTCGAGGCGGCCGTCTGGTCCGTAGGGGGAGTAGTCGTCGAGGGAGGTCTCCTTCTCGGCCCTCCGGTTTTTCGATCCCATGTGCATGTAGGCCGCATTCAGCGTCACCCGGTAGAGCCAGCTTGAAAACTTCGCCTCGTGCCGGAAGGTGTGGAGCTTCCTCAGTACCGTCAGGAACACGTTCTGCAGTACCTCTTCGGCCTCCGCCTCGTCTCGGGTGATCCTCATGGCCAGTCCCATCACCTTGTCCGAGTAGCGCCTTATCAGCTCCTCGACGGCGGCCGTCTCCCCCCGGGTGGTGAACACGCGGGCCAGCTCCTCGTCGGTGAGCGATTCCACCTCCATCTTCTCGGCTGGCTCCTCTTCCCGCAGCTCGGCAGCCGGTCCTCTCACGTCGAGCGTCTCTGCCGGTTGTATGTGGTTCATCGTTGGCCCTCCCGCCACTGTGGATGGTGGGCGAGGCGCCGCAGCGCCTACCCATCGTCGCCTATCTTGAGCAGCTCCCGCTTGATCCACTCTCTCATTGCGGTCAGCCTCTCCGGGTCCTGGAACGTACTGGCCGATACGGTGGCCCCCTCTAGGGATGCAAACAGCACGGCGGCGTTCACCCGGGGGTCGCCCTCGAAGTGGAATACCCCGCTTCTGCGCCCCTCGTCCAACAGCCGGGCCAACCACTCCTCGGTGTCCCGCCACGCACCCTGCGCCTCCTGCTTGGCCTTCTCGGGCAGGTTGGCGAAGTCGGCGGCCAGCATGGAGCAGAGGCAGATGTTCTTCGTCTGCCTGAATCCCTGTTCCATGGCCTCAAGGAATGCGTCGAGCTTGTGCTCAGGTCTCGGCGAAGAGGCATCCGCCTGCGCAAGGATGGAGCGCATCTTACGGCGCCATCTGGATGCCAGAGCCGCGGCCAGGTCGGCCTTGGTCGGGAAGTGGTAGTGTATGCTGGACGTCTTTATCCCTACGTGACGGGCGATGTCCCGGTAGCTGAAGGCCTTGTACCCCACCTTGTGGATGAGTGACTCGGCCACATCGAGGATGAGAGAGTGGGTATCCTTGCGGTCCGTATGCGCAGCCATGCAGATAATCTACCTACTAGTAGATAGATTGTCAAGTAAAAAAAATCCCCCCTGTGGTGCAGGGGGGATCCTACGTCGCGGTCGTTACGACTTGTCGGCGTCCAGTCTTGTGCTGAACGCAGTAAGGGCGGGAACCTTGTTCCAACCTCTACCATCGGCGTCGACTGAAGCCGACTTCCCCGGAGAATCCGGATGGGAAATGTAGAGGTCCGAGAATCCATTGGCCACGGCGCCGCGGTCGACGGTCGCACTTGCGGCCGGCCGCTCCAGGCGGGATGCCCTTGTATAGAGTCCCATGAAGTCGGCTGCGAAGCCGCTTGAGGCCACGCCGGCCAGTACGAGTGTTGCGACGACGGCTTTGATTGCTCTGCTCATTATGGTGTTACCTCCGTAACAGTTTTGGTCTTTCCATTGACTACCCAATAGGATGGAAACGAGGGCGAAAGGATGCACATTGACTCCCTAGGTGAATGCCCCGGTGTGCGTGCCGGGAAGGGGGGACGGCGAGGCCACCGGTCGGATCGCGTTCAAAAGAAGGCGCCGCACATCTGGGGGAGAGAGAAGGCGGGGGCGGGATCCACCAACGGCTCTGACCGGCCGACAACCTGGGTCCCAAGGTGAAGCGGTGCGGCGCCTCCGGATCTTGAAGCTACTGGCGGACCATCCGCCGCCGCACGCACGGCGGGGAGAAAAGACCACCGACTTGGCGGTGCCGGTTCTCGTCGGCCCTCTCCACGCCATTGGGGAGGAAGGTTGACGCTCTTGCCCACCGCGTAGCAGGGTGGGGGCGGCTCCCCCCTTCTTCCCCTTGTCAAGGGGCGCCGTTGCCCAGTAAGATTGAACTTGCGGGAGAGCAGCGGACATCATTCTCCGGGGGGAAACAGTAGGTTGAAGGTCGTAAGTCCAGCAGGTGATTTCGAGATCAAGATAAGGAGCGCCAAGGTGGAAGGGGAGCGGATAGTGATGGAGGGAGAGATGGGGGTGTGGGATTCTAAGATCTACATGACGTACGGCGATCTCTGGCACGTACTGTCCATCATCCTGCGGCCGCGCATCGTGGCCTTCCTGCTCAAGGCGCCGTTCGTACGCCTCTACAGGGCCGTGCTGGGAAAGGAGACCGGTGGGAACAACGGGAAGAGAGACGGCAGTTGAGGGGACCGCCCTTCCCCGCGGCATGCTTCGGCTTCTGAAGTTCCCATCGATAGAGGGGAGCTTATTAAAGAGCGCCCCTAGCCTGGGGACGCCGAGGGCGTTCGCGATAAAAGGGATTATCACGAAGAAACAACGGAGAAAGAGCGCCCTCCAACGGGCACCGATCGGTAATATTAGCGGGAGGAGAGGGAGGCCGTGACCGGAGTACAAGGCGCTCCTGAATAGGGCCGATTAAAAGAAGAAGGGAGGCGGTGCTCATGACACCGCCTCCCTTGTACCCTACTACCCTACACGTATCGGGCAGCAATTCCTTTTCAAGCGCTATACCGGCGTTCCCGTTTAGCCCGGAACTCCACCGAAGGGGTTCCACTTGTCCGTCAAGAGGAGCATACCGGGGATGAGAAGCGTCAGGAACGCCTCAATGATAAACAGATATGCAACTGCCGGCGCCAGAGGCTTTCCGAGCGCAAGGGCAAGCCAAGCGAGAAACACCAACAGGGCCCACGCCGCGCAGAACACGCCGAACCACAGCCCGGCGGCACCCATGCCGAAGAAGAAGTACGCATACCACAGGAACGCTATGGTAGCGAAGAGGCAGTACCAGCCGAGACCTTTGGCATCATAGCCGAGGCAAAAAATGGCCGCCACCATGAAGTAGATGAGAGCGAACATGCTGATGAGAGCAGTCGCTGCCGTAAGGCCGAGTCCATGGAGAACCCAGGCGGCTATGGAGATGATAACTCCCACGGCGAGGTTGAGAATGCCTATTTCCTTTGCCCCCGTTTTCCCGAGCAACGTCAAGCCGTTGCCCCAGAAAACAAACCCCACCATCAAAAGGACTAAACCCAGTAAAGCTTCTACTGGAACCATATCTCTTTATACCTCCTAATGTTTTTTGCCTGCCTTACCGATCTGGAGCCCCTACCCCCAGTGTACAACTCACCCCCCAATAGCATTTATCACACTTTGACCTTTTATGTCAAGTGATTTTTCCAGCCTCGGCAGCGTAGGAGCGGGGAGACGGGCACGCCAGCACAAGAGAGGGGAGAGACCAGGGCGAAGACGGTCCGGCCGCATTGGAGGCGCAGAAAGAGGAGGGGGCAGTTAAGAGCGCCGCCAGAAGAGCCCCATGTATCCAGGAGGTATACTCGGCGGGGTTAATCGTAGAGGGTAAGAAGAGAAGGGGGCTTGACCGGAAGGCGGCGGCATCGGTGTTAACACCCATGCCCGGCACCTGCGCAAATGCAAACCCCTTGAGCGGGCACCTGCGGTCTTACTCCGGAAGCAACATCCCTTCGCAGGGGCAGACCGCAAAGTAAGACCAAGTGGGACCTCCCCCTAGCGGGACCGGGAGAGATCCCCGCCGGGCAAGAAAGCTCTTTCCCCCTCGGCACAGCCGCCTCAGGCAAGCAGAAAACTGCCCGCGGAAGGCAACGCACAAAGGAACGCGATCCGAATCGTCCCTGCCCCCGCACGAGCGTGGAGCTGTTGGCCGCCCCCCGAGGGTGCAGGAGGACCGGAGCCCCGCTCGTTCCCTCAGGCTACGCCGACTCCCGGCGGTTGACCAAAATGACCCACTTGCCAGTCTGTACGACCTCGTCCCTCTGGTTGTAGACGTTTACCTCGAAGATAAGAAACCCCATCGAGGGCCTCTTGTGTTCCTTCTTCTCGGCCAAGCGGCGCGTGATGTGAATGGTGTCGCCGGGCTTTACGGCTCCCCTGAAGCGCCAGTCCTCAAGCCCCATGAATGCCACCGTGGCAAGGCGCGGCATCGTGAACCACAGGCCGGTCGCTATGGAAAGGACCAGCATACCGTGTGCGACCCGCCCCTTGAAGACCGTCTTCTTGGCAAACTCCTCGTCGATGTGCATGTTGTTGAAGTCGCCCGAGAGCCCGGCGAAGTTCACTATGTCGGCCTCCGTCACCGTTCTTCCGGAGCTCGCATGTTCAGCGCCTACCTCTATATCCTCCCAGTAGATCCTGCTGTCTTCGGCCATCTCGCAATATCCTCCATCACTGGGCAGGAGCCGCCCCGACCGGCGCGGACCTGCTTGCTACGTCCCGCATGCCACCATCAGCCCATCTTCTCCTCAGCTCCGCACGGGCCGGAACTTTGGCAGCGTCACCTCTTCGGTCACATCGTCGAACACCACCTCGACCTCCATCCCTATCTTCACCTCCGAGGGATCGCACTCGACGATGTTGGTCATCATCTTCACCCCTTCGTCCAGTTCCACCAGCGCCACGACGTAAGGGGGCTCACCTTTGTAGGCCGGCGTGGGGCCCATGTGGTGGACCGAATAGGTCCAGACCTTTCCCCTGCCGCTCGCCTTCTCCCAGTCGATCTCCTGCGTCATGTCTTCGAACGGCGAAAGGGCGCGAGGGTAGAAGAAGAAGCGGTTGTCGGTTTTCGACTTGGGAAGTACCAGCTCGTGCCTCTTGGCCGCTTCCCAGTAGGGCTTTGTCTCGGGTCGGAACTCTGGCAGTGGCTTCTTGTATTCGGACATGGCTTGCAAACTCTCCTGTTGGTTTTTCCTTGTTCTGCGCCCCGGCGGGCGTTCCTCTCACTGCCGGCTACAGGGGCTCCTTGTTCAGTATTATCGTGCTGTGGGCCGAGACGATGCCGCCGTTCCCATGGACGAGGGCAGTCGTCGCCCCTTCGACCTGCCGCGGTCCCGCCTCGCCCCGCAGTTGCAACGTGGCCTCGACGACGTGGTGCATAGCACCCAGATGGGCCTGCGACAGCAGCCCGCCGTGGGTGTTGAGGGGCAGGTCCTTGCCCAGCTCAAGCCGTCCCTCGAGGGCGAACGGTCCGGCCTCGCCGCGGGGGACGAACCCCAGTCCCTCGAGCTCGAGCAGCGCCGTTATGGTGAAGCAGTCGTAGAGGAAGGCCACGTCTATGTCGCCGGGCCCGACGCCGGCCGTCTCGTAGGCCTTCTTGCCGGAGTTGCCTATGGCGTCGTATATCTGGGTGAGATCGGTAAGGCTGGTGAGATACTGGTGCGAATAGCCCTGGCCCATGCCGTGCAGGTAGACGAGCGGCTTCGTGACCCCAAGCGACTTGGCCTTCTCCTCGGTGGTCACAATGAAGGCGGCGCCTCCGTCGGAGATTATGGAGCAGTCGTATTTGTGCAGCGGGGCCGCGATGACGCGGGAAGAGAGAACGTCCTCGATGGTAAGAGGCTTCTTATGCATGGCGTTCTCTTTCATCGAGGCGTGCTTGCGGGCGGTGACGGCCACGGCGGCAAGGTGCTCGGGCTTGGCCCCGAACTCGTGCATGTAGCGCTGGGCCACGAGGGCGTAGCCGCCCGGCGTGGTGAGCCCGTAGGGGAACTCGAACTCCGCATGGCACATCTCCCTTATGAGGGCCACCATACCTGAGGACGAGATGCCCGAGAGAGTGTTGTCCCCCCGCACGCACAACACCACGTCGGCCTGGCCCGATGCTATGGCCATAGCCGCCTCGGCAACCATCCAGACGGCCGTGGCCCCTCCGACGGCTACGGAAGAGAAGAACCTGGGCCTAATGCCGAAGTAGTCGGCAAACGTGGTGCAGTGCATGAAGGTGTGCTCGACCAGCGAGAAGGCCGTTATCACACCGTCAACATCGCTCTTCTTGATGCCCGCGTCCTCGATGGCCAATTTCGAGGCCTCGGACAGGAACTGGAACGAACTCTTGTCAGGGATCTTGCCCTGTTCGGTTTCCCCCACCCCGGCTATAACCACTCTCTGCTTCTTGAGAATCTCGCGCGTCTCCTCGGCGCGTGGAAAGTAGGTTGCCATCTTCTCATCTCCTCGGAGTTGTTTTGTGAACTTAGATTATACCCAACTTGCAGCAGGCGTCGTAGCACCCAGCGACGCCGCCCACCGCTGCGCACGGCACGCCGACGGAGGGCTACAGCCCCAGCTCACGCCCTATGATTATGTGCTGGATCTCGCTCGTCCCCTCCGTGATGGAGCTCAGCTTGGCATCCCTGTAGTAGCGCTCCACAGGGTACTCGACGGCGTAGCCGTAGCCGCCCAGCACCTGGACGGCCTCGCTGGCCACCCACTGGGCCACCTCGGCCGCGTAGAGCTTGGCCATGGAGGCCTCCTTGACGCAGCGGCGCCCCTGGTCGTAGAGCCACGCGGCCTTGTAGGCCATGAGACGGGCCGTCTCGATCTTGGTGGCCATCTGCGCGAGCTTGAAGCCTATGGCCTGGAACTTGGAGATCGGCCTGCCGAAGGCCTCGCGCTCCTTGGAGTATTGGAGCGCGTACTCGAAGGCCGCCGCCGCGATGCCGACCGATTTTATGGCGTGCGTGATACGGGCCGCGATGAGCGTGTCCATGACGGCGCGGAACCCCCCCTCCTGGCCGCCGAGCAGGTTCTCCTCGGGCACCTCGCAGTCCTCGAACACCAGCTCTCCGGTGTCGGCCGAATGGTGGCCGAGCTTCTCTATTTTGCGCGCCACCTTGAAGCCCGGCGTGTCCTTGTCGACGATAAAGAGGCTTATGCCCTCGCCCTTCTTCGACTTGTCCGTATAGGCCGCTATTACGTGGAAATCGGCCATGCACCCGTTCGTGATCCATGTCTTGCTGCCGTTTATTATGTAGCGGTCGCCCTTCTTTACGGCCTGTGTTCTGATGCTCCTTACGTCGGAGCCGGCGTTGGGCTCGGTAAGGCCCAGCGCCCCGATCAGTCGCCCCTCGATGCCCGGCACCAGGTAGCGCTGCCTCTGGTCCTCGGTGCCGTTCTTCCATATGGGCAGGCACGCAAGGTCGACGTGGGCGTTTATGCACATCGCTATCCCCGCGCACACCTTGCCCATCTCCTCGGCGAACACGCACTCGGTCACCTTGTCCAGCCCCACGCCGCCGTACTCCTCGGGGAACACTATTCCCAGGAACCCCATCTCGCCCAGGACGGGAAAGATCTGCTTGGGGAACTCCTCTTTCTTCTCGTACTCCTCGACCAGCGGCTCGATCTCCTTCTTGGCGAACTCGCGGGCCGTCTCGCGGAACATCTTCTGCTCGTCGGTGAACTCGAAATCTATGGGCAACCCTCCGTACCTCCTGCTTGGGCTCAATCCATACGTGTATAAGGGATGGAAATGGTTGAGATTATATCACGATAACGGAGGGTGTTAAAGGGAAGGGGCACACCGCAGGCGCAGGCACGGCACGACGACCCCCGTCGAGCCCCGCCCCGCCGGGGGGAGTAGATGGACGGTGGTAGAGGATTGCCCTCATGAGCGGCCACCCCAGGCGGGATGCACCCCCCAGGGGGGAAAGAGCACACCCATGCGCACGCCTGCATCAGGCGGCGACTGTGCAGCTTCGGCGCGCCCACACCCAGGCCGTCCCGGATGGGAGTGGTCCGTCGACGGGTAGAACGGCTTCGCCGCCTGCGCCCCTCACCCCTCGACGGGGTAGAACTTGTAGGACTTTATCTCCTCGCCTCCTTCCCCCTTTCGGACGGGCCCCACGGTGACACCCATCTCCATGCCCGTCCTCAGCCGTTCGTAGTACTGGGCATCGAACTGTGCCATCACGCGGACGCCTTCGGGAAAGTCAACGAGGGCGAGCCCGTAGGGGACGGGGAACTGGGGCATGCTCCTGCGCACCAGCGTGTAGGCGTGGAGCTTGCCCGTGGGACTCAAGGGTTTGTCCTCGATATCGTCGGAGAAGCACTTTGGACACGCGAGGTATTTGGGGAAGGTGTAGTAGCCGCAGTTCTTGCAGTGGCCCGCCACAAGCCTCACGGTGCCGTTGTCATCGGTGATGAACAGGTCTGGCCTGAAGATGTGCTCGTTGCTGTTCTCGCTCATCGCTTAGATACTCCTTGAGTTTGAGGGGGGCCGCCCGCGGCGGCAAGCCCGGCGCCCCTACTTACCGAGTATGCTGACCACGCACGTTATGCCATCCATGGCCGGCTGGGCGC
>CAZDXJ010000050.1:0-17660 GCA_964509475.1 uncultured Methylococcaceae bacterium
AAATACAGCGCCGATTTCTGAATTTAATCGGTGCCCGGTATCCAGGTGCATTTTTCAATGAGTGGGTTTATTACGCGATAAACATCGGGTGACTTGATCGCGTTTATGGGTGTGTCGCCAATAATCGGGAAAACATACAATTCAAACCTGCGTAATCTTTTTCTCTGGGTTTGGAGTTCTTTATTTTTGCGTAATTTAAAGCCATTAAGGGTACCTTTGCTGGTGTGTATTTTGTACCCCTATTAATTGGGGTATGTCAACGAATATTACTGGATTGCACTGGACAATAAAAAAGCCCTGAACCGTTATGATTCAAGGCTTTGTATACTTCTTTGGTTCTTGTAAAACCCTAATTTGGTGCCGATGGCCGGACTTGAACCGGCACGACCGAAGTCACCACCCCCTCAAGATGGCGTGTCTACCAATTCCACCACATCGGCTAGATTACACCGCTTGGTACATTCCATGTCAGTCATTCAGTAGCAGATGGCTCTTGAGTCACCGGTCGACTTCCTTCACTAGGAGACTCCTGCGGTGACCGCTCTTCCGTCACTTTCATTGTATTTTCGGCAGCTGTTTGTTCAGTTACAACTTCCGTTACTGATTCAGGCTCCGCTGCAACGGGCGTATCTTCCACTACCTTCTGCTCCGAAACAGTTGGAACAGATGATGGAAGCTCATTGCTATTGCTGTTTGTTAACGGGACATCAACAAGACTCTCTTCTTCCGGGATATCCATAATATCTTTGTTTTTTTCGACGCGACCGCTCAATACCGCCAGACCTAAACTGGATGCAAAAAACACAACTGCCAAAATAGCCGTGGCACGCGAAAGAAAGGATGCAGAACCTTGCGCGCCAAAAACCGTACCCGACGCTCCACTACCAAAGGCCGCTCCCGCATCAGCGCCTTTCCCATGCTGCATCAAAACCAGCCCAATAATGCCTAGGCCAACCAGAACCTGGATGACAATGATAACTTGATACATTTGTTTTTAACTACTTTGAGTTGAATGATAAATTGCTAAAAAAGAGTCCGCATCCAGCGATGCTCCGCCGATTAAACCGCCATCAATATCCGGCATGGCAAATAGCCCTTTGGCATTATCCGGTTTACAACTGCCGCCATATAAAATCTGTAAATTTACGGCAATTCCAGCGTTTTTTTCAGCGATGAGTCCACGTATATACTGGTGCACTTCCTGAGCTTGATCATTACTTGCTGTTTTGCCAGTACCAATTGCCCAGACAGGCTCATAAGCAATTACCGAATTGGTAAATGATTCTATCCCAGCTTTTTCGATGACTGCATTCAACTGCTCATCGATTACCTTGAAGGTACGATCCTGCTCTCTTTCCTCCAAAGTCTCGCCAACACACAAAATTGGGCAAATATCTTGTTGTAAGGCCTGGACATAACGCGCTGCCACGGACTCATTGGTATCGCCATAGTAGCTTCTGCGTTCGGAGTGACCCACAATAGCATAACTGCAATTGAATTCTTTCAGCATTGCGGCGGAAATTTCCCCGGTATACGCCCCGCTTTCCTGATCCGCTACATTTTGTGCGCCAAGCGCAAGCGATGTATTGGTTCGCTGCTTATTGACTTCGTCAAGATAGACAAAAGGCACACAAACAGCAAGATCGGCATCAATGTCTTGCATGCCCGCCAAAATTGACCCGACAAGCTCTTGGGTTCTTGCCAAAGTGCCATTCATTTTCCAGTTTCCTACGACAAGTGGTCGACGCATGATCAGCTCCGAAAAAATGCTTTATAATAACGATTTATCTTGTCCATTTCAAGCAGGCAATGATTGTTTTACACATTCGGCAATTTCATCAGCATACTGCTGAACTCTTTCTGCATTACAACCCTCTACCATAACCCGAATAAGGGGTTCTGTACCGGATGCTCTCAACAATACCCGGCCATCATGACCCAGTTTTTCTTCAACTTGTTTTTTCAAAGCCTGTACATTATGTAATTCATCAATATTGATTTTTTTGTTACTGCGCACATTGATCAACACTTGTGGATATTTGCGCATCGCGGATTTCAATTCATTTAATGTCTTACCGCTACGGTAAATCTCTGCCAACACCTGCAAAGCGGCAACGATACCATCACCTGTCGTGGTTTTATCCAGACAAATAATGTGGCCCGAACCTTCTCCGCCCAAACTGCTCTGATATTCAATTAACTTTTCCATGACATAACGATCCCCGACCCTGGCTCTGATCAAGGTCAAGCCCATTTCATTTAACGCATGCTCCATGCCCAGATTAGTCATCAAGGTTCCAATAACCGGCTCTTTATTTGTCTTACCTTGAAAACGTGATTTGGCGATGATGAAAATCAATTCATCACCGTCTACAACTTCACCTTTGTGATCAATCATAATGACCCGATCGCCATCTCCATCCAGGGCAATTCCGAGATCGGCCTGATGCTCAAAAACGGCCTTTACCAAAAACTCCGGCTTGGTTGAACCGCAATTTTCATTGATATTCAAGCCATCCGGTTCAGCGCCAATACTAATAACCTCGGCCCCCACCTCACTGAACACATGTGGAGCGATATGGTAAGTTGCACCGTGTGCGCAATCAACGACAATTTTCATACCGCTGAAATCCAATCCACCCGGAATACTGGCTTTGCAAAATTCTATATATCGGCCCGGAGCATCAACAAGCCGTTTCGCTTTGCCCAGCTTTGCCGAATCGACCGTACTCATTTCCGAATCCAGGTACCGCTCAATTTTGCATTCCAGGTTATCGGGCAATTTGGTACCCCTTACTGAAAAAAATTTAACTCCGTTATCGTAATAAGGGTTATGGGAAGCGCTGATGACTATCCCCGCCCGGGCTCTCAGGGTGCGGGTCAAATAGGCGACGCCTGGCGTTGGCATGGGACCTAGTAAGTGGGTATCAACGCCAGCCGCAGTTAATCCCGCCTCCAGTGCCGATTCAAACATATAGCCGGAAATACGGGTATCTTTGCCGACAATGACAAAGCCATGCCCTTCTCCAGCGAATACACGCCCTGTTGCCCAGCCCAATTTTAATAAAAAATCCGCAGTAATTGGGTATTCCCCAACCTTGCCGCGTATCCCATCGGTGCCAAAATATTTTTTATGTATCATTTTTTGGTTTTTCCATTCCAAATCACAATCATAACGACATTGAGTTATTTTTCAGCCATAAAAAAAGGGAGAAGTATAAAAACTCCCCCCTTTTTTAAAGCCGGTTTTTAATGCTGGCTGGCTGGACCACCTATTGGTTGTTCAGCGTCCTTTCCAGTTTTGGAGCCTTGTTCCTTTTTTTCTGAACCACCTGTTGGCGGCGGCGAATCATCCCAACCCTGTGGCTCTCTGACCGGTTTTCTGTCCATCAAGTCATCCAACTGATATTTATCGATGGTTTCGTATTTCATCAACGCTTCCGCCATGGCATGCAGAATATCTTCATTTTCCTTGAGGATCTTTTCCGCACGCTCATAGTTGCGATCGATGATTGAACGAATTTCTTCATCAATCGTATGCGCCGTTTCTTCCGAAACCGATTTGTGTTGCGTAACCGAACGGCCTAAAAACACTTCGCCTTCTTCTTCACTATAAGCCAAAGGCCCCAGGCGTTCCGACAATCCCCATTTGGTAACCATGTTTCTGGCCATTTCCGTGGCCCGTTCAATGTCGTTCTGAGCGCCTGTCGTAACTTTTTCCCGGCCAAAAATCATTTGCTCGGCAATACGGCCTCCATACAGACTCGAAATCATACTATCCAGTTTTTCCTTACTGGCACTGTATTGATCCCGTTCCGGCAGGAACATGGTAATACCCAAAGCCCGGCCGCGCGGCATGATGCTGACCTTATATACTGGATCGTGCGAAGGCACTAACCGGCCGACAATGGCATGTCCCGCTTCGTGATAAGCCGTCAACCGCTTTTCATCCTCACTCATGACCATGGAATGCTTTTCCGCACCCATAATCAGTTTGTCCTTGGCTTTTTCCAAATCAACCATGCTGACTTTACGTTTGTTGGTACGAGCGGCAAACAAGGCCGCTTCATTGACCAGGTTCGCCAAATCCGCACCGGAAAAGCCAGGCGTTCCCTGGGCAATGTATTTGATAATGACATCATCCGCCGCCGGTACTTTCTTCATATGCACGCTTAAAATTTGCTCACGCCCTTTCACATCCGGCAAACCCACAGTTACCTGACGGTCAAAGCGGCCTGGCCGCAACAAGGCTTTATCAAGAACATCCGGCCGGTTGGTTGCCGCAATAACAATGATTCCTTCACTGCCTTCAAAACCATCCATTTCGACCAGCAACTGGTTCAAGGTTTGCTCACGTTCGTCATGACCGCCACCCAAACCGGCGCCGCGTTGACGACCTACGGCATCAATCTCATCAATAAAGATAATGCAAGGTGCGTGTTTTTTGGCCTGCTCAAACATATCCCGCACCCGCGAAGCGCCTACGCCAACAAACATCTCTACAAAATCCGATCCGGAAATTGTAAAAAAAGGCACTTTCGCTTCACCGGCAATGGCTCTGGCCAACAGGGTTTTACCGGTTCCCGGGGGACCGACCATCAGCGCACCACGGGGGATTTTACCCCCCAGTTTTTGGTAACGGGCAGGATCTTTAAGAAAATCAACCATTTCTTCAACTTCTTCCTTGGCTTCCTCAACCCCGGCTACATCGGCAAACGTAACCTTGATTTGATCTTCTTCCAGCATCCGCGCTTTACTTTTACCAAAACTCATGGCACCACGGCCACCGGCGCCGCCTTGCATTTGGCGCATGAAAAAAATCCATATTCCAATCAATAGCAACATGGGGAACCAGGAAATGAAAATCTGCATCAATAAGGACTGCTCTTCCGGTGGGTGCGCTTTTATATCGACACCATTGGCCAATAAATCATCAACCAGATGCGGATCATTCGGAGCAAACGTGGTAAATGTTTCACCATTTTGCAGTTTGCCTTTGATTTTATCATTATTAATCTCAACTTTTTGAACCCGGCCATCTTTAACCGATTCAATAAATTGCGAATAGGACATGGAATTGTCAGCATATTTGCGTGGACCGAAGTTGTTGAATACAGACATCAACACAACGGCGATGACAACCCAAAGAATTATATTTTTTACCATATCGCTCAAATCACACGCTCCCGACCGGGACGGTCTTTTTAAAAAACAGAGTAATTATATCAGGATTTGCTGATCCTGACTTGTGCTTTGTCGCCATGGATTATACACAAACCTCTGCTTGTATCCTGTTTTGCCTGTAGCCTTGCCGTGTTTCTCTTTAAAATCCACACAAACAACACAACATGCAAAACACATATTCGGCTCATTACTGTACTAAACAGTATATGGGGCGCCAAGTTATTTTTTAAACCCCTTCCCTAAAATATAAACCTCGTTGCTTCTGGACCTTGACGCATTTGGCTTTCTGATCACCACACTGGCAAACGATTGACGAACCTGAGCAAGAAACGCTTCCGATCCAGCGCCTTGAAAAATCTTGACCAGAAAACAACCACCGGCAACCAGTACAGTCTGCGCGGTATCCAGAGCCAGTTCCGCCAAATAAATAGCACGCGGCAAATCAATTTCTTTTTGTCCGCTCAAATTAGGCGCCATGTCCGATAATACGACATTAATATCCGCACCGTCTAAAACATGATATAAACGTTGCAAAATTTCATTTTCCCTGAAATCGCCCTGAATAAACGTCACCCCGGAAATTGTTTCCATAGGCAGTATATCCAATGCGATGACCTGACCTTTATTACCGACAATCTCCCTGGCATACGCAGACCATCCACCTGGCGCCGCACCTAAATCCAATACATTCATAGCCGGCTTCAACAACTTATCCCGTTGCTGGATTTCCATCAGTTTGAATACCGCTCGCGAGCGGTATCCTTTTAATTGTGCCTGTTTGACATATTCATCATTGAAATGTTCCTGAAGCCACTGCTTGCTGCTTTTGCTACGTGCCATTTCTGTTAAACATAATTTTTTTCAAAAACCCAGCTTACTTTTCAAGTTCAACACCGTTCAAACCGCAATACAAAAACATACAAGCTTGGTGTAGAATCTAGCGTTTTTCCAGGAAAACACGATGACGAAAGAAGAGCAGAAAAAATTCAAGGCGCGGGCACATTCACTAAAACCCGTAGTTATTATCGGTCATTCCGGTTTAACCGAAGCCGTACTGGCCGAAATAGGGAACGCTCTTGACGCCCATGAACTCATCAAAATCAAGATTCAAATGGATGAACGTGAACAACGCAAACAAATTATCGATGCAATCTGCAAGCAATGTACAGCGGAATTTATCCAGAATATCGGCAAAATATTGACTATTTACAAACGAAATCCAGACAAATAAAGTTCATTATCCAACATCATCGCCATGAACAGGCGGGACACAGCCCCCCCCAAACACCATCAATCCAGCCTTGCCATCGGTAATTTATAAATTCATGATAAACAGCACATAAATAAATTGCAGCCGTATGGCACTACAATGACAAAGCCGGATCAAATATATTTTACCGCCAATATTTCATATTCAACATCCCCGCCCGGAGCTTTCACGGTAACGACATCTTCAACCTCCTTGCCGATCAAGGCCCGGGCAATGGGTGAGCTGACTGAAATACGCCCGGCTTTGATATCCGCTTCGTCGTCACCGACGATTTGATAGCTCACCCTTTCTTCGGTGTCAATATTTTCCAGCTCAACCGTGGCGCCAAAGACCACCTTGCCGCCAGCATCCAATTGGGTCACATCAATAATCTGTGCATTGGACAATTTCGCCTCAATATCGGCAATACGGCCCTCAGCAAAACTTTGCTGTTCCCGAGCCGCATGATATTCGGCATTTTCCTTCAGATCGCCATGTTCTCTTGCTTCCGCGATAGCGGCGATAATACGTGGCCTGACCACGGACTTTAACTCCTGTAATTCCTCACGCAGTTTATTCGCTCCTGCAACAGTGAGAGGGACTTTATTCATTGTCAAAACTCCAAATCTTTATAAGTTCTATACCGGATAAATACGCCGGTTTTGTTGAATTACAAACGTTTATGTAAATCATGCAAATTATTGACATCACTGGCATCCAGTTCGCCCAGCGCATAACATGCGGCTCTGGCTCCGGCCATGGTGGTATAATATGTTACCCGATGCTGCAAAGCCTCGCGGCGCATCGTAAATGAATCGGAAATCGCTTTTTTATCTTCGGTTGTATTGATAATCAGTTGAATCTGATCGTTTTTAATCATGTCCACGGTATTCGGGCGGCCTTCATAAACCTTGAAAACCTCTTCGCATTCGATATCGGCAGCCCGCAAAACCCTGGCCGTTCCCCGGGTCGCGACAATTTCATAACCTTTCTCAACCAGCATTTTCGCGACTTCAGGCACTTTCGCTTTATCGGCATCACGAATACTCATCAACACCTTGCCGGTCTGATTCAGATCGATACCGGCGGCCCGTTGCGATTTAGCAAAGGCCTCACCAAATGTTTTACCAACCCCCATCACTTCACCGGTTGACTTCATTTCCGGCCCCAATAGCGGATCGACCCCAGGAAACTTGATAAACGGAAACACGGCCTCCTTGACCGAAAAATAATCCGGTATCCGCTCTTCGGTAACACCTTGTTCGACCAGGGAACGGCCAACCATACAGCGGGCCGCAATTTTGGCCAACGGATAACCGGTAGCCTTGGATACGAAAGGTGCAGTCCGTGAAGCTCTGGGGTTGACCTCAAGCACATAAACATCATCGCCCTGAATGGCAAACTGGGTGTTCATCAACCCCACCACGCCCAAAGCCTCAGCCATTTTTGCCACTTGCTCGCGAAGCTGGGTCTGCAAATGCGGAGCCAGATCATAGGGAGGGATCGAACAAGCGGAATCTCCCGAATGCACACCGGCCTGTTCAATATGTTCCATCAGCCCGCCAATCAAGATATTTTCACCATCGTAAATGGCATCGACATCCATTTCCACCGCATCATTGAGATAGCGATCCAGCAACACCGGCGACTCATTGGAAACACTGACCGCTTCTTTCATATAACGGCGCAGCCCTTCCTCATTAAATACAATTTCCATGGCCCGGCCACCCAGGACATAGGAAGGCCGCACTACCAGGGGATAGCCCAGATCACGTGCCAATCCGACCGCCTCTTCGGTTGAACGCGCGGTTGCATTCGGCGGTTGTTTCAAACCCAAACGTTCGATTAATTTTTGAAAGCGCTCCCTGTCTTCGGCCAGATCAATCGAATCCGGGGACGTGCCGATAATCGGTGTACCCGCCGCCTCCAGGGCTCGCGCCAATTTTAATGGCGTTTGACCACCGTATTGGACAATGACCCCTTTGGGTTGTTCCAAAGCGATAATTTCCAGCACATCTTCCAGCGTCAGGGGTTCAAAATACAAGCGATCCGAAGTATCAAAATCCGTGGACACCGTTTCCGGGTTGCAATTGATCATGATAGTTTCGTAACCGTCTTCCCGCAGAGCCAGTGCCGCATGCACACAACAATAATCAAACTCGATGCCCTGACCAATCCGGTTTGGCCCGCCGCCCAGAATCACGATTTTTTCCCGATCCGAAACCCGCGCTTCGCATTCTTCTTCATAACAGGAATACAAATACGCCGTATCGGAAGCAAATTCCGCCGCACAAGAATCAATACGTTTATAAACCGGACGGATCTGCTGTTTATAGCGGATATTACGCACTTCCGATTCCGAAGTACCCAATAATTCCGCCAGGCGTGCATCGGCGAAACCCTTGCGTTTCAAACGCCATAATTCATCCCGCTTCAATGTGGCCAGGGTCTTGTTCGACAAAGTCTGTTCACTGCCCACCACATCCTCGATTTGGGCCAAAAACCAGGGATCGATCTTGCTGGCGGCAAACACATCCTCGACACTCATACCGGCACGAAACGCATCGGCAACATACCACAAGCGCATGGGGCCTGGGTGGCGCATTTCTTTCTGCATGATTTCAAACGCGTTTTCCGCCTGCAAATCGACCACGGGGTCGAGACCATTAACGCCGATTTCCAGGCCGCGTAACGCCTTTTGCAAAGACTCCTGAAACGTACGGCCAATCGCCATAACCTCGCCCACGGATTTCATTTGCGTGGTCAAACGATCATCGGACTGGGGAAATTTCTCAAAAGTAAAACGCGGCACCTTGGTGACAACATAATCAATCGTTGGCTCGAACGATGCCGGTGTTGCCCCCCCTGTGATTTCATTTTTCAACTCATCCAGGGTATAGCCGACGGCCAGTTTGGCGGCAACCTTGGCAATTGGAAAGCCGGTTGCCTTGGAAGCCAGCGCCGAAGAACGCGATACACGCGGATTCATTTCGATCACTACCAAACGGCCGTCCTCGGGATTAATCGCCACCTGTACATTGGAGCCACCGGTATCCACGCCAATTTCCCGCAACACCGCCAGCGAAACATTACGCAATATCTGATATTCCTTGTCAGTCAAGGTTTGCGCCGGCGCCACGGTAATCGAATCGCCGGTATGCACGCCCATCGGATCAAGGTTTTCAATGGAACAAACAATAATACAATTATCCTTATGATCACGCACCACCTCCATTTCATATTCCTTCCAACCCAACACCGATTCTTCGATCAAAACTTCATGGGTCGGCGACAAATCCAGGCCGCGTTCGCAGATATCAACAAATTCTTCCTTGTTATAGGCAATACCGCCGCCGCTACCCCCCAACGTAAATGAAGGCCGGATGATCACCGGATAACCGACTTCCTGCTGGGCGGCCAGCGCTTGCTCCAGGGAATGCGCGGTCGTCGCCCAGGGCACCTCAAAACCGATTTTAAGCATGGCCTTGCGAAACAACTCCCGATCCTCGGCCTTGTCGATGGCTTCCCGGCTGGCACCAATCATTTCCACCTGAAACTTTTGCAAAATACCGTGATGATCCAAATCCAGCGCACAATTCAATGCAGTTTGTCCGCCCATTGTCGGCAAAATGGCATCCGGCCGTTCCTTCTCAATAATCTTGGCCACGGTTTGCCAGTCAATCGGTTCAATATAAATGGCATCGGCCGTATCCGGGTCGGTCATGATCGTGGCCGGATTGGAATTGACCAAAACGATACGATAACCTTCTTCGCGCAGCGCTTTACAGGCCTGGGTTCCTGAATAATCAAACTCGCACGCCTGACCGATGACAATCGGGCCGGCGCCAAGCAACAAAATGGACTTGATATCCGTTCTTTTAGGCATGGTTTATACTCTCAACGAAACGATCAAACAACGGCTCCACATCATGCGGCCCCGGACTGGCTTCGGGATGCCCCTGAAACCCAAATGCCGGACAATCGGTCCGTTCTATGCCTTGCAAACTGCCGTCAAACAAGGAATGGTGGGTGGCCCGCAAGGTTGCCGGCAAACTCCCCTCATCCACGGCAAAGCCGTGATTCTGACTGCTGATCATAACCCGTCCACTCGCTTTTTCCTGCACCGGATGATTGGCGCCATGATGACCAAATTTCATTTTTACCGTTTTCGCACCACTGGCCAAAGCCAGCAATTGATAACCCAGACAAATGCCAAACACCGGTATTTTCCGATCCAGAATTTTTTGAATCGCTTCAATCGCGTAACCACAGGGTTCCGGATCACCCGGCCCGTTGGATAAAAACACCCCATCGGGAGACATGGCCAACACCTCATCAACGGGCGTCTGGGCCGGCACCACCGTTATCCGGCAACCCCGATGGGCCAATAAACGCAAAATGTTGCGTTTCACGCCAAAATCATAGGCGATAACATGCCGGTTCAACTGTTGCGCGGAGCGATATCCCGCTTGCAACTGCCAGCTACCTTCTGTCCATTGATAAGCTTGCTTCACACTGACCTCTTTGGCTAGATCCATGCCCTGCAAGCCGGGAAAACCGGCAATGGCGGCTTGCGCCTGGGACAAATCCGGCTCTTGCCCGGCAATAATACACCCCCGTTGGGCACCTTTGTCACGCAAAATCCGGGTCAGTTTACGAGTGTCGATATCGGCTATCGCCACCACCCGATGCCCGGCAAGATAATCGGCCAAACTTTGCTCACTACGCCAATTACTGGCCAAAAGCGGCAAATCCCGGATCACCAAACCACTGGCAAACACATTGTCCGACTCATCATCCTCGGGAGTCGTGCCGACATTACCGATATGGGGATAAGTCAATGTGATAATCTGCCGCGCATAGGACGGGTCACTCAATATTTCCTGATAGCCTGTCAATGAAGTATTGAAAACCACCTCACCGACCGAACAGCCATCCACACCAATCGACACGCCCTTAAAAACCGTTCCGTCTTCCAATACCAGCAATGCGGGTTTACTCAAAATCAGCCCCCTCGAATAGACAAAACGGGAGGAGCCTTGGACTCTTCCCGTTGCGAAATAATAACCCTTTAATTCTACGAAAAATTATCGGCAAGGTCACCCATAATTTTCCCCGGACAAATTTATTCCTTCAGCAAAACCTTTTGTACCCTGGCTTCTGGCAGTACAACCCCTGAAGCAAAAAGTAAACAAATATACAATAAAGTCTCCCAGGCATCACCCTTTTGCACCCCTTTTATCTGCCGATCCGCCTTTTGTGCCCATAGCAGAATCGTTTGCAACTCATCGGATTTTAAACGAGACAACGCCTGATTCACGCGATTTTTGCGTTTATCCCAAATATTACAACGCTTGAACACACGTTCCCGATCCTGGCCTTGAGCCAGTTGCTGCTTGATCAAAAGCAACAGGCGCGTCTGTCGGGTCAAAGCCCACAACACCACCGCTTCGGCAATGCCTTCGGCTTGCAAGGATCGCAATATCCGCACCGAACGCGCCACTTGTCCAGCCAACAAACTATCCACTAATTTGAACACATCGTAACGGGCATTATCCATAATCACCCCGGCAATCATTTTGGCGCTTATTTTTTCAGTCCCGTAAAGTACATACAGCTTTTCAATTTCCTGGGCTGCGGCCAGCAAGTTGCCTTCGGTTTGACGAGCGAGAAATTGTAAGCCTTCCCTGTCTACAGACATAGCTTTTTTTTGGCTGCGTTTTTGCAGCCATTGAATCAGATCCTGGCCTTCCTGCGGCCAGACCTGCACGACAACGCCGGTTTTTTCCAAAACCTGGAACCAGCGCGACTTCTGGGCCGATCTATCAATTTTTCCAGCGCTTATCAACAATAAATTCGCATCACTCAGGCGCTGACAGTAATCCAGCAAAGCCTTGCTGCCTTCCTGACCCGGTTTGCCGGAAGGCAGGCGCAAGTCGATAATTTTTTTATCGGCAAACAAAGATAACGAATCGGTAGCAACACTCAACTCGGACCAGGAAAACTGGCTATCCACGGTCAAGATTTCCCGGTTCACAAAACCGGCCTGTTTGGCTGCCTGGCGCACCGCATCCGACGCCTCACCCAACCGCATCGGCTCGTCGCCGCTGATCAAATAAACCGGCGCCAGTTTTTTTTTCAGCGCCACCGCCAGTTGTTCAGCTTGCAAACGCATACCGGTTATTTGAATGCAACCTGGGCCTTGCGGATAATCGTCTGCACGGCCTGCCGATACATTTCTTCACGAATAACCCGCTCTTCATTCGCCTTGCCGATAACCTGCTGTTGCTGATTGAAATAATTCCGGTACAAATCAATGGTCTGGGTTGGCACAAGCATTTTTCCATGCCCATCCAACAGTTGATAATCGAGTACATAATGCAATTCAAACTCGTTGGCCTTACCGGTTCCTGTCAACGATATGGCGCGGCGTTTCATTCTTTCATTCAATACGTTGACGATGATACCGGCATCAGCCTGCGATCGTGCCAAACTGCCCGACGCATATCGAAAAACATCGCTGAATCCGGAAACCAGAGCCGACGAACCATTGCGTACATACACTTTTTTCATTTCCGCCGGCAGGTTGACCTGACCACGAAAATGATAACCGCAGGAAACCAGCAATACAGTGAGTACGATAAAAACGGTTTTTTTCATACTCAACAAACGATATTGACCAACTTTTTGGGTACGACAATCACTTTCCGGATGGTTTTTCCTTCGGTATGCCGACGCACGTGTTCATCGGCCAGGGCCCTGTTTTCGATGTCCTGCCTGGAGGCATCTGTGCCTACCTGAATTTTGGCGCGTAATTTTCCGTTAACCTGCACGGCCATTTCCAGGCTATCCTGTTGCAAAGCGGACGCATCAACTTCCGGCCAGGCCGCATATACAACCGCTTCCTGATACCCCAATTCATGCCACAAGCGATGACAAATATGCGGCACCATCGGTGACAACATCAATACCACCGCTTCCAGCGCCTCTTGCCGCACACAGCGTGACAGCTCCGAATCATCGGTAAATTTCGCCAAAGCGTTCAACAATTCCATATTCGCAGCGATGGCGGTATTGAATGTATAACGCCGGTTGACATCGTCGGTCACTTTTTTGATGGTCTGGTGCAGTTTACGGCGAATCACTTTCTGCGCCTCGTTCAGTGCCTGTTTGTCAAATTCGCTGCTCGCGACGCCCTGTTGTACATGTTGGTAAACCTGACGCCAGAGTTTTTTCAAAAACCGGAAACTGCCTTCCACGCCACTGTCGGACCATTCCAATGATTGTTCCGGCGGCGCCGCGAACATGATAAACAAACGCACGGTATCGGCGCCGTAACGTTCAATCAAAGCTTGCGGATCGACGGTATTGCCCTTGGATTTGGACATTTTTGTACCGCCTTTTAACACCATACCCTGGGTCAGCAATTTCCGGAACGGCTCGTCACAATCCAGCAAACCTTCATCACGCAACAATTTTGTGTAAAAACGCGCATACAACAAATGCAAAATCGCATGCTCGATACCCCCGATATATTGATCGACCGGCAGCCAATACGCAGCCTGGCTATCCAGCATTTCGGTATCGCTCTGGGCGCTGGCAAAGCGGGCAAAATACCAAGATGATTCCATGAAGGTATCAAAGGTATCGGTTTCCCGTTTGGCGGCCTGGCCGCACTGCGGGCAATCCACATGCACAAACGCTTGATACCGACTCAAAGGTGAGCCGATACCGTCCAAACAAACGTCTTTGGGCAACCGTACCGGCAAATCGGTTTCCGGCACCGGCACGGTACCACAGTTTTCACAATAAATGATCGGAATCGGCGTTCCCCAGTAGCGTTGCCGCGAAACCCCCCAGTCATGCAGGCGAAAATTAACTTTTCGCTCGCCTTTGCCGCTTTGTCGCAAGGTATCGGCAATTGCCGAAAACGCCTGCTCGGAAGTCAAACCATCAAATGAACCGGAATTGGCCAACACACCTTTTTCGGTAAAGGCTTTTTCCGAACAATCATCATCTTGGCCGTCGCGGGCAAAAATAACCTGTTTGATCGCAATACCATATTGGCGGGCAAACTCAAAATCACGCTGATCATGCGCCGGCACCGACATAACCGCACCGGTACCATAACCCATCAAAACAAAATTGGCGATCCATACGGGCAGTAATTCACCCGTAATGGGATGCGCGGCCTTGAAACCGGAATCCAACCCCTGTTTTTCCATCGTTTCCAGGGCTTCCTCGGAAATTTCGGTGCGTTTCAGCGCTTCCAGCCGTTCTGCAAAATCGGCGCCTTGCTGCTGGGCCGCTGCAAGCGCCAGCGGATGTCCTGGTGCAATCGCCAGATAGGTCACCCCCATCAAGGTATCCGGCCGGGTCGTATAAACACGCAATGGCTCATCCCGACCCTCGACGGTAAAATCCATTTCCACCCCTTCAGAACGGCCAATCCAGTTGGCCTGCATTGTGCGCACCTGTTCCGGCCACCCATCCAGTTTTTTCAGATCATCCAGCAATTCATCGGCATAGGCGGTAATTTTCAAAAACCACTGCGAAATCTGCTTGCGCTCCGCTTTGGTATCACAACGCCAACAACAGCCATCAATGACCTGTTCATTGGCCAATACCGTCTGATCATTCGGACACCAATTCACCGGTGCGGTTTTTTTGTAAACCAGGCCTTTTTTCAACAAACGCAGAAAAAACCATTGCTCCCAGCGATAATAATCGGCATCGCAGGTCGCCAGTTCACGCTGCCAGTCATAACCAAAACCAAGACGTTTAAGCTGATCGCGCATATAGGCAACATTGTCATAGGTCCAGTCCGCTGGATGCACGCCGCGTTCCTGGGCCGCATTTTCCGCCGGCAAACCAAACGCGTCCCACCCCATGGGCTGCATGACATTCTTGCCGCGCATACGCTGATAACGGCTGATCACATCACCGATGGTATAATTGCGCACATGCCCCATATGCAGTTTGCCGCTGGGATAGGGAAACATGGACAAACAATAATACTTCTCTTTGTCCGCATCCGGGCTGACATGAAATACGCCGGATGCCTCCCACATTTGCTGGGCTTCTTGTTCAATAACCAACGGTTTATAATTTTCTTCCATCCTATCTCGTTTTTTTCAGCTCAAAAGCGTTAGAATACCGTACCATTTAATAAATCGAAAGTATCATTTTTACGGAGCGAGCCGAATGACTGAAAACAAACACATCAGCGCCTATGACAATATGGTCAAGCATCTGCACGATGCCTTGGAAAGTACCCCGAAAACCCTGACCCAGGGACTGGAAATCGCCAAACAGAAAACCAGTGAACTCGGCGGCCTGACCCAGGAAGAGTTAAATAAAGTTGCCGATTATTTAAAACGGGATATTGAAGACGCCGCTCATTCACTATCCAGTACCGATAAGGATTCACTCTCCGAGTGGTTGAAATTCGATCTGGAGCTCATCGAAAATTTTGCCCTCGACGCTTTCATGAGTGTTGCCGACAAAACCCGCATTGCCTGGGCACAGCTGGAACAACAAGCCCGCCAGGCCAGCATTTATCAAAGCGGAGAAATTACAGGGCCTGGTAGCTTCGTCTGCATGCAGTGCGACCACAAAATCACGTTTACTAAAACCGTGCAAATCCCCCAATGCCCGGAATGCGGTAACAATACCTTCCAGCGTATTTGATTTTAAACAGCGCCTGCCTAATAATAGAACTGAACTATTTCTACACGATTTAACGGAGGAAAATCATGCGCCGAGTTATCTTCAACCAAAAAGGCGGTGTCGGCAAATCAACGATTACTTGCAATCTCGCCGCCATCAGCGCGATTGAAGATAAAAGAACCCTGGTCGTAGACCTTGATATTCAAGGCAATAGCACGCAATATCTGCTCGGTGCAAAAGTCACCGATGCAAAACAGACCCTGGCCCATTTCTACAAAGAAACCCTGAGTATGAACATCTTTGGCAATCAGGATACAGGACTGGACAGCGTTATTCATGCCACACCGTTTCCCAATCTGTTTGTCGTTCCTTCGCACCCTGATCTTGATCCCCTGCAAAGCCGGCTGATATCGCGCTTCAAAATTTTTAAATTACGCGAAGCGCTCGATCAATTAGAAGGATTCGACAATATTTATATCGACACCCCACCGGTACTCAATTTCTTCAGCCAGTCTGCCCTGATTGCCGCAGACCGTTGCCTGATACCTTTTGACTGCGATCATTTTTCACGCGACGCATTATATACCCTGTTGCAAAGCATTGCCGAAGTAAAAGCCGATCATAACCCAAACCTGGAAATCGAAGGCATCATCGTCAACCAGTTCCAGGGACAGGCCAATTTACCCCGCCAGATCGTAGAAGAACTGATTGCTGAAGGACTTCCCGTTCTGGATACGCGTATTTCCCCATCCGTAAAAGTGCGTGAATCCCATAGCCAATCCAAACCGCTGATTCATTATCTACCCAACCATAAACTTACCGAAGAATTCCGCGGCCTGCATATTGAAATCCATGCAAAGTTGTAATCATCAGTCCAATCAACGCGCTTGCAAACCTTTAATCTCCACAATGATATTGTCATCGGGTGCCGCTTTAATGAAATCCTGCAATGTTTCCATAATATCATGATCGATAAACTGAGCTTTATCCGCGTCAATCGTTACCCGGCTGTTTTCGTTAATCTGCAACAATAACTTTCTGAGCAGGGCAATTCTCAATTTAGGATTTAGTGATAAAATAAATCCAATTCCTTACCTAAAAAAATCTATTAAGTGAAAGAGATAGTCGAACAAATAACAGCATTCACGCAAACAAATTTGATTGGACCGATCAAGCAGATATTTGCGACCTTGCCCGACGCGCCGTTTTCTTTATGCAATCTACGTCCTTTTTGGATTACCAGAAAACGATGGAAAAAGAAGGTGGGAAACAATGCACGCAGCCGGTTTGGTATTCATTTAATTCCAGGTGCCAATCAAATTAGAAACCTTCTTGATCCTGTTCCCGCGGAAACTATTTCCCCTATTTACAGGGACATATTGAGAGGCTTGCAGCAAAGTGGAAAACTCAATTGTAACGATTACTCACTGGATAGAAAAAACATCAAACAGATTGAGGTGGAAAATCGAAAATGAAAACAACAATACTTTAAAAACAAAAGGCTACAATTTTAAACATAACTTTGGGCATGGCAAACAACACCTCTCATCTTTGTTGG
>CAZDXJ010000051.1:0-17396 GCA_964509475.1 uncultured Methylococcaceae bacterium
GCCGGAACAGTACTATCTGCGCACCATTTTTCAATCCATCCAGATAATCCGCCCAGCTCTGCATCATTTTCCGCCTTTCATCCAGATATTGGGCACGATTGTAAGCCGCTTTTACATCGTCTCTAGGCACGTGCGCCAGTTGTCGTTCTATTGCATCGCTGTTCCATCCTTGTTCATGTAAAAATGTTGAAGCAATGCTCCTGAAGCCGTGTGCGGTCATGGCGTCGCCAGCATATCCCAATATCCGCAATGCTTTGTTAATTGTGCCATCGCTGATAGGCTTGTCATCGCTTCGGACTGAAGGAAAAACATATTCACTCTTGCCGCTAAAATCCTTCATTTCTTCCAAAATCGCAATCACTTGCGTTGATAACGGTACGATATGTTGAACGTTTGTTTTTGTAACCAAATAACGCCATTCCTTGGTCTCAAAAAATATATCCTGCCATCTCATCTGGCGAATCTCGCCGGGACGCTGGAACAAGTATGGTGAAATTTTTAATGCCCGCTGTACCTGATAAGCGCCGCCATATTGTTCAATATCACGTAACAACTTCTGCACATCATTCGGGTTAATAAGTGCCACCCGGTGTGTCACTGTTTTTTCCGGTATTTGTCGGGCCACCGCTTGGCTTGGGTCATAATCGGTAACGCCATGAACAATGGCATAATCAAATATTGCGCTAATTTCCGCCCGTAGCCGCCCGGCCGTCTCCAGCTTCCTTAAATCAATCAACGGCTTAATGATTTCGTATATATCAGGTGATTTTATATCCTTCATGCCTTTGTCGCCAATTTTTGGGAAAACGTAATTTTCAAACCGCCGTAAGCGTCTCTTATACGTTGCTTCCCTAATGGTCGGCTGTTTTTCTTCAAACCATCGCAAGGCAATATCCTTGAATGTATTGGCGTCCGCCTTTTTCTTTTGGGCTGGGTCGATACCGTCAGATATTAGTTTTTTGGCGGTATCTCTAATCTGTCTTGCTTCTTTCAATGAAACAGTGGGATAAACGCCTATTGCGTAAGTTTTTCGTTTTCCGTGTAGCCGATAATCCAGCCGCCAGTATTTTCCCCCATTGGGTTTGATGAGCAAATACATACCTTTTTCATCAGTAAGTTTGTATTGCTTAGGTCTGGGCTTCGCGGCACGGATGGCGGTATCTGTAAGCGGCATGACGGTATTTTTTTGGGTAGTTGAATTTATACCGTCATTTATACCGTCATGATACCGTCGCTGTCAATGGATTGTATGAGACATATTAGGACATAAAAAAAGCCCTAAGTTGTTGTAACTTAAGGCTTTTGGGATGTTTCGGGACTTCCTGAAACTTATATATGGTACCGAGGGCCGGAATCGAACCGGCACGGTATCGCTACCACTGGATTTTGAATCCAGCGCGTCTACCAGTTTCGCCACCTCGGCAATGCAGTCCGGTATTTTAATTAAAGATTAATGATAAATCCAGTTTTTTTTCTGCTTATCTGAAAAATCCGGTTTATTTTTGCCGGTAAAGCGTTTTTTTACGCTGTACATTGCAGGATAAGCTGATACTATCGCTTTTTATGAAAAAGAGTGATTTTTATTTTGCGCTGCCTGAATCTCTTATTGCTCAACAGCCTCTGGAACAACGTAGTGCAAGCCGGATGTTGGTTCTTGATAGCGGTGGAGAAATTGCCGACAAGCGCTTTTCCGATTTTATTGATTTGCTCGATGCAAAAGATTTACTGGTTTTCAACAATACCAAGGTGATTCCCGCACGCTTATACGGTCGCAAACAAACCGGGGGGAAAGTGGAAATTTTAATCGAGCGGGTACTGGATGACGGACATGCATTGGCTCATATTCGTGCCAGCAAGGCGCCAAAGCCGGGGACATGGATCGAATTGGACGAAGGTTATCGTTGCGAGATTATAAGTCGGGAACAGGCGTTATTTAAACTGGCTTTCCAATGTGACGGTACATTACATGAATTGCTGGATCAGTTAGGGCATATGCCGTTACCGCCTTATATCCGTCGTCAAGATAACGCTCGGGATAGGACCCGTTATCAGACGGTTTTTGCTCATCAGGAAGGAGCGGTTGCTGCACCGACAGCGGGTTTACACTTTGATCGGGAAATGATGAGCGCGATTGCCGGGAAGGGTATTGAAAAAACCTTTGTTACCTTGCATGTCGGCAGTGGAACCTTTCAACCGGTTCGGGTCGAGAACCTGGACGATCATGTCATGCATCATGAATACTTTGAAGTTTCCGAAGCTACGGTTGCGGCGGTACAGAGAACCCGGCAGCGGGGCGGTCGGGTCATTGCCATTGGCACGACGGCGGTTCGGGCATTGGAATCGGCTTCAAGCGGGGGAAAACTGGAAACTTGCCGGGGGGAAACCAATTTGTTTATCACACAGGGTTATCGGTTTCAATCGGTCGATGCGCTGTTGACTAATTTTCATTTGCCCGAATCTACATTGTTGATGCTGGTTTCAGCCTTTGCGGGCCGCGAACGCATCATGGCCGCCTATCAACATGCGATAAGGCATTGTTATCGTTTTTTCAGTTATGGTGATGCGATGTTTATTGCGCAGGATTGGAGATATACACAATAATTGTGGATGAAGTTGTGGATAAAATGGGGGAAAGCCTGCTTGATAGCCGTTTTTATTATATTTTTGCTAAATTGTATTATTTTTGTACAGCTTGTCTTGTGTGATAAGAATCAATGACTTAGACGGGTTGTTCATTGCATTGCAAGTTTTCCCGGAGCCGGAATAAACGCTTTTGCAGGCAAACCGTATTGTGTGCATAAGCGTTTCAGTTGCGCGGAGTTTGTTTATCCATTTGAATTGTAATCAATAACAATAATTAACCGATTTTTTCAGGAGAACATCGTATGCAAAAATCCTTACTCATCGAACCCGAGCAATGTACCGGCTGTTTGCAGTGTGAGCTGGCCTGTTCCTACGCAAAAGAAGGCGTGTTCAATCCGGCAAAATCACGTATCAAGGTGTTTACATTCCATGAACTGGGCCGGTTTTCCCCTTATACCTGTACCCAGTGCGCCGAGGCCTGGTGTTTGCAGGCCTGCCCTGTGGAAGCGATTGTCGATAATGTACGGCTGGGCGCCAAGGAAGTACTCGAAGAAACTTGCGTGGGTTGCAAGGTTTGCACAATTGCCTGTCCGTTTGGCACGATTAACTATAATCCGGACAGTGGCAAGGTCATCAAATGCGATTTATGCGGTGGCGATCCGGCGTGTGCAAAAACCTGCCCAACCGATGCGATTACTTATGTGGATGCAGGTGCCACCGGTTTGTCGAGAATGCGTAAATTCGCTGAACAATCCATCCAGCATTTGACTTAGGAGGTGTTGACATGGCCTGGACAAAAAATGTATTACGCGTTGATTTAAGCGCCGGCACGTGCCGGAAAGAGCCGTTGAATATGCAATGGGCCCGGTTGTATCTGGGCCAGCGCGGTTTGGCCAGCAAATATCTGGCTGAGGAAGTTGACCCGAAAGTTGATCCTTTATCGGCGGAGAATAAATGGATTATGGCGACCGGACCCTTGACCGGAACCCTGGCGGCCACCGGTGGCCGCTATTCGATCATCACCAAAAGTCCTTTGACCGGCGTGATTGCCTGTTCCAATTCAGGCGGGTTCATTGGTGCCGAACTTAAAAACGCGGGCTGGGATATGATTATTTTCGAGGGGAAATCGCCGCAGCCGGTTTATTTGTATCTGGAAAATGACAAGGCGGAACTGGTGTGCGCAAAACATTTATGGGGAAAAAGCGTTTGGGAAACCGACGCAATGCTGCATCGTGAACATCAGGAACCGTTACTGCGTATTGCAGCCATTGGCCGGGCGGCGGAAAAAGGTTGCCTTTATGCGGCTGTCATTAATGATTTGCACCGGGCCGCCGGTCGTTCCGGAGTGGGTACGGTGATGGCGTCAAAAAACCTGAAGGCGGTTGCGGTTCGGGGTACGCTGGGGGTGGGGAATCTGAAAGATAGCAAACGTTTCATCAAGGCGGTCGAAGCGGGTAAAAAGGTATTGGCGGAGGGGCCGATTACCCATGAAGGCCTGCCCACCTATGGCACCCAGGTGTTGATGAATGTCATCAACGAAGTGGGGGCCATGCCAACACGTAATATGCGTGAGGTACAGTTTGAGGGAGCGGAAAAAATATCCGGTGAGGCGATGTTGCAACCGCGGCCCGGTGACAAACGCCCGAACCTGACCACGAACGCCGCTTGTTTTGCCTGCACCATTGCCTGTGGGCGCATATCGACGATTGACAAGGGTCATTTCTCCATTGCCCACAAACCCGAATATCGGGGAGCATCGGGCGGTCTGGAATATGAATCGGCCTGGGCATTGGGTTCCGATTTGGGTGTTGATGATCTGGATGCACTGACCTATGCCAATTTTATCTGTAACGAAGACGGTATTGATCCTATCTCATTTGGTTCCACGTTGGCGGCGGCCATGGAATTGTATCAATTGGGCGCGATTGATGTCTCTCATACCGGTGGTATTGAGTTGGAATTTGGTTCCAGCCAGGCGTTGGTGCAATGCGTGCAATTGACGGCTCGGGGCGAGGGGTTTGGTTTGGAACTGGGTTTGGGTTCCAGGCGCTTGTGCGAAAAATACGGCCACCCGGAATTGTCGATGACGGTCAAGGGCCAGGAATTTCCCGCCTATGATCCGCGTGCGATTCAGGGCATGGGACTGGGGTATGCGACCTCCAATCGCGGTGCCTGCCATTTGCGTGCTTATACCGTAGCTTCGGAGGTCCTGGGAGTACCGGAAAAAACCGATCCGCTGACAACGGCGGGCAAACCGGCGATGGTGATTGATTTTCAGAATGCGGCCGCTGCGGTTGACGCATCGGGTTTGTGTGCGTTTACGACCTTTTCCTGGACAATGGAGGATATCGCACCCCAGATTGATGCCGCTTGCGAAGGCGACTGGAGCCAGGAAAAATTATTGCAGATCGGCGAACGCATCTGGAACCTGGAGCGGCAATTCAATCTTGCCGCCGGTATGAGCGCAAAAGACGATACCCTGCCAAAACGCTTGTTAAAAGATGCCGCCAAAACGGGCCCTGCCAAAGGACGGGTCAATGATCTGCATGAGATGCTGCCGGAATATTATCGCCTGCGCGGCTGGAGCGAAGACGGCGTGCCCCTGCCGGCAACTTTGCAGCGCTTGTCCTTGTAGCCGGGAGGAAGACGATGCATTATGTCATTATCGGCGCCGGCCCGGCCGGGATCGTTGCCGCCGAAACCTTGCGCAAGCGCGGCCGCGATGCGGATATTACCGTGATTGGTGATGAACCTGAGCCGCCTTATGCGCGCATGGCCTTGCCGTATTATTTGCTTAATGCAATTGATGAGTCAGGGACGTATTTAAGGAAAACACAACATCATTTCCAGCATCAGAATATCCACTTGTTGCAGGCCCGGGTTGAGCAAATCGATCCCCGGGCGCATGAGCTTCAGCTTGATTCCGGGCAGTGTATGAGCTATGACAAACTGTTGATTGCCACAGGTTCCAGGCCATCCCGTCCACCCATAACCGGTATCGACCTGCCCGGTGTTTTTTCCTGCTGGACTCTGCAGGATGCACGCAATATTGCACAGCGTATTTTCCCGGGCGTGCGGGTGGTGTTAATCGGGGCCGGGTTTATTGGTTGTATCTTGTTGGAGGCCCTGGTCAAAAAGGGTGCCGCATTGACGATTATTGAAAGTGCCGATCGCATGGTTGCGCGGATGATGAATGCAAGTGCAGGCCGGCTTATCAAGCAATGGTGTATCGACAAGGGGATTCAGGTATTGACCCAGACCCAGGTGAACGCGATTGAGTGCAGCGGTACACATGAATTATTGCTGAGTCTGGATAAGGGGTTGGTGCTGGAAGCGGAAATGGTGATTCTGGCGACCGGCGTACAACCGAATGTCGGGTTCTTGCAAGGCAGCAGTATCCAAATCGAACAAGGCATTTTGATCGATCAGCATATGCAAACCAATATTGCAGACATTTATGCCGCCGGTGATGTCGCGCAGGGCCTGGATTTTTCAAGCGGTGATTTTTCCGTACAGGCGATACAGCCCACGGCGGTTGAACACGGCCGTATTGCCGCGTTGAATATGACCGGTTCGACAAGTGCCTATCAAGGCGCCATCAATATGAATGTGCTGGACACCCTGGGTCTGGTTGCCAGTTCATTCGGTTTATGGCAAGGCGTTGCCGATGGCGACAGTGCCGAACTGTGTTGTCCAGAGCGATACCAGTATTTGCAATTGCAGTTTCAGGAGGACTATCTGGTGGGTGCGATCAGTTTGGGATTGACCCAGCATGTTGGCGTATTGCGTGGCCTGATTCAGGGCCGGGTCAAACTGGGCCGCTGGAAATCGGTATTGCAAAACGATCCGAGCCGGGTCATGGAAGCCTGGCTGGGCAACCGTCTGGTGTTTGCTTCATGAAAATCGTTTGTAAATTGTACGCGACATTGATGGCTTATTTGCCGCCGGGGACGCAAGGGCATGCCGTAACGATGGAAGTCAACAACACAAGCGTACAAGAAATCATCGATCATTTTGCCATTCCCGAACACATGGCTTTTTTGGTGATGCTCAATGGTGTTTATATTCCGCCGGAAGATCGCCCTGTAACCTGTCTGCAAGAAAACGATGTGCTGGCTGTCTGGCCGAAGGTGGCGGGTGGCTAAGATATACTCTACGCGGTTACGAATACGGAAAATAAAGCAAGCATCGGGACGAAACGTTTGTCGGAAGCGCCGGGCTTGCCAGCACATTGTCGATGGTAAAGGTTTGTCAGCAGACACCTGAAAAATTACGGTGCCGGGTAAACGCACCTGCCAGGTGGGCAGACAGGCAGGTGCTTCTTTCTGATGGACAATTCATTTCTGATATTTAACACATTATTTACAAACGTATCCTGAGATCTTTCATACAATCTGAAACGTAACGGCTCACCCGGTTGTGTTGTGGTTCGTAGATACCATCTCTCCATATCCATCGCAAGATGGATGGGTTAGCGCAGCGTAACCCAACACATGCCGCAGAATTGTTGGGTTACGGCTATCGCCTAACCCAATCTACCAGGCTTATTTTTTAGGCGAGGTACAGGGCCAAATTAAACCACGCCGGTGAAGTTACATTTCAAAAAAATAAAAAACCATGGATTTTTGCTTATCGCCACGCCAACAATATAAGCGAAACAAGTCAATGAAGCGGCAAAAGCAAGCCAGCGTACCCTGCCCCGGTTACGCATAACGACAAGGCTGAAAGCAATATACCCTGACAGGGCAATAATTTTGGCGACGAGCCATTGCAGGTTTCCGGATAACCAACCCCCTTGCACAAGCAAGGCGATACCGCTAAACAAGAGTAATGTGTCAACAATATGTGGTGCTATTTTCAGCCACTTTCTGTTTAATATTTGCGGTCGGACTTCCAAATACCCGGCCCACAAAGCTGGACAACGATGTAAAAATAAAAAATATATGGATAAACTTCAGCATATAAATCCGTTCCCAAAATGAAACTGTTTCTTCAATGAAGACAGTTTATTCACTGCATAAGCCCTTATTTTCCCTATCCTTATAAAGGAATTTTGTATAATGGACTTACCGGAAACAAACCAATCGGCAAGGGTACTCAAAATATTTAAGCAGTATCCCTCTTATCGACTTGAATTAAGGAGAAGACGATGCATGAACTCGATGGCGTCACCCGTGCCCAACAAACGAAAAGTCTCGTTGTCAGCACAGTGGCTTTTACGGTCTGCTTTGCCGTATGGACAATATTTTCAATAATCGGTATCAAAATCAAACAAAATCTGGCTCTTAATGATACCGAGTTTGGCCTGTTGGTTGCAACGCCTATATTGACAGGCTCATTGAGCCGGATTTTTTTAGGCATCTGGACTGATCAATACGGTGGCCGGATTGTTTATTTTTTCCTGATGCTGACCACCGCGTTTGCAACCTGGCTGCTCGCCAGCGTTTCGACGTTTCCCATGTTTTTATTGGCCGCATTGGGCGTTGGCCTGGCCGGCGGCTCTTTTGCCGTGGGTATCGCTTACGTTTCCCGTTGGTATGAAAAAGATCGTCAAGGTACGGCTTTAGGCATGTTCGGCATGGGGAATGTCGGTGCGGCCATCACCAACTTTGGCGCACCCTTTTTACTGGTTGCTTACGGCTGGGAAAACGTAGCCCGAATCTACTCGCTGATATTGCTGGTTATGGCGTTGATTTTCTGGTTCAGTACCGAAGAAGACCCATCCACAAAGAAGCGAAAACAAAAAGGCGAGGAAATACGGCCCACACTGATGCAGCTGGAACCGCTCAAACATCTGCGGGTTTGGCGCTTTGCAACCTACTACTTTTTTGTTTTTGGTGGTTATGTCGCGCTGGCACTTTGGCTGCCACGCTATTATATGGGCGTTTACGGACTGGAAATTTCCACCGCCGGTATGCTGGCGGCGTGTTATGCCCTGCCGGGCAGCTTGTTCCGGGCTTTAGGCGGCTGGATGTCGGATCGTATCGGCGCCCGAAGCGTGATGTACATTACCTTCATCAGTTGTCTGGCCTGTTTGTTTCTGATGTCCTATCCGGCAACCGATTATACCGTACACGGTATTGAAGAACCTATCCGTTTTACCATCGCCATGGGTCTGGTGCCCTTTGTCATCTTGACCATCTTGCTCGGCTTTTTTATGTCGCTGGGTAAAGCCGCGGTTTACAAACATATTCCGGTTTATTATCCCGGACATGTCGGCGCGGTTGGTGGACTGGTCGGCATGATCGGCGGCCTGGGTGGATTCGTATTACCCATTTGTTTCGGCTTTATGAACGATCTGATCGGGATATGGACCAGCTGTTTCATGTTGCTGTTCGCAATCGTAGCCGTTTCATTGGTATGGATGCACACAGCCATTGTATTGTCCGACAAAAAACTGCATCCCGAATTGCAAGGGCCGAAATCGCTGCCTGAAATGCTGGAAAAAGACGAACCGGATTATCCATAATGCTGGAAGGGATATCCGTTCCGGGTATCCCTCAAACCGGCAAATGTCTCATGCTGGCCATTTTTTCACCCATCTGCCGGATTTGCTCCACATCCAGCATCGCCTTGATTCGAGGTGAAAAATCCTCATCTTCACGGTTTAGATGCTGGCGTTGGATTTTTTCAAATGCCCTGGCCAGAAGCACAAACCGGTCGAAATCGGTAACTCTCTCCGGCTGCCGCAGTTGTTCAGCCAAAGCGCTCCAGGATTTTTCAATCGCTTCATGATCCAACAGCAAACGTTCGATCATGCCATCGATCAAGACCGATTTTCCAACAAGTAACGGAAACAAAGCCTGTTCTTCATCCTGATGATGCAAATGGTTGGCGTGTTCATAATGACAAAACAGCCGCACACATTGATGGGCTCGTGCTTCATTCAAGCCTTGTTGTTTGATTGCATCCACCAAAACCAGCAATTCACGGCCCCGGCGCAAAAAATCCTCATGGTAGCTTTTCAATACCCGCAAACCATCGGCAAAATCATTTATCGGTTCTGTATATTTAATTTTCATGATATTCAAGAAACGACGGCAAAACCACTGGTTCCATTCGGATTGCGGCTCATTTCAATTTGCGTGCTGATGCGTTCCTTGACCCCCTTGATATGGGAGATCACACCCACGCTCTTGCCCTGTTGCCGCAAACTTTTTAATGTGGATACAACCACATACAGGGCCTCCTCATCCAGATTGCCGAAACCTTCATCCAAAAACAACGAATCCAGGGAGCAGCCATTACTGGCCAGTTCCGATAAGGCCAGAGCCAAAGCCAGGCTGACCACGAAACTTTCGCCCCCGGAAAGTGTTTTGGGCAGGCGACGGGCATTATCCTTATAAGTATCCTCAATCTCCAGCGCCAGGCCTTGCTGATTTTCACGCTGATGCAAATAATAGCGGCCACTGATTTTTTCCAGATAGGTATTGGCAATGGATAATAATTTATCCGCCATAGCCTTTTGCACCTTCCTGCGGAACACGATGCTTTGTTCGGCCTCTATTTGTTGTACTTCCCGGGCGCATTCCTGATAACGCGCCTGTTGCTGTTGTAACTGTTCAAGCAACTTCTGCCGTTCCATCTGCCAGGTTTTATATTCCCGTTTTGTCTTTTCCAGGCGATTGATTTCATGCCGGGTAATATCCAGCTTTTCCAGAACGGCGTGCAGTTTTGCATTCAGTTCTTGCGGGCTGAGTTCGGTTACCGCGCGTGCAATCTCGGCTTCTTTTTGGGTTCGCGCCTTGTTTTGCTCACGGCTTAAATGCTCGATTTCGGTCAGCAAACCGGTCTGTCTCTGCTGCAATTGATCCTTTTTCAGGATCAGCGCCAGTATATTGCGTAATTCAGACAGGCTCTCAAATGCCGTTGCCGCAAGTTTGTTCTGTAAATCGCGCTGCAAGGCCTCTTTTTGATCTTGCAGTGGTTTGATTTTTCCTTCCTGACGGGCAATATCTTTCTGTTTTTCCAGGAGAATAAATTGCAAAGCGGTAATTTCCTCATTTTTTATCGTGTCCGTATATTGCTGAATCGTTTTTTCCATCTGCTCAATGCCTTCGCGGCACTGGGTTATTTTTTCTTCAATACCCTCTATATCCGTCATCAAATTTTTACCGCGTATATGGTAGGTCTGATATTCCTGGCGGCGCCGGTTCAATTTGTCATACAAGACATCTTCCTTGCCCCGGCCTGGCAACTTTATATCCAAAACCGCCAATTGCTGTTTAAGCCGTTCTGTCAACTGCGTCAACTCAGCCTCGCAATCGGCGGTTTTTTGTTCCAGGTCCTTCAATTCCTGAGGCCGTTCATTCCATTCCCGATCCAGTTTTTGAATACTTTTGTGCAACTGTCTGCGTAAATCTTCACGGCTTTTGATCAGATTAATTTGTTTCTCGATCCGGTTTTTCTGGCGCAGATAATTTTTCTGCATCTTCTTGATAACTTTCAAATCATCAGCTTCCTTCTCCAGCAGTTTTTTCATCAGGCGGATATTGCCTATATTCAGGTCATCCCGGGACACATTCAAACGGTTACTGGTTTTTACCCACTGGGAACGCACTTGCACCAATTCCGTGTCTTTTTGATCGTTTTTTTGTTCCTGTTGCAAAGCCAGTTGCAAGCGCTGTTGTAATTTGTCATGTCCGGCTTGCAAATCCTGTAATTTTTTTTGTTGATCGGCCAGCGCCTTGGCCGAATTTTTCAGGACAGGCGGTTTATCGACATAAGGATGATGCAGGGCACCGCATAACGGGCAGGGCTCGCCATCAACCAACAAAACCCGTTCCACCTGATAGCGTTTCAGCAAGGTTTCATCGGCTACCGCTTTTTCCAGGGTACGCAGGATATTTTTCTCGCGGCTTATTTGTTCATCAAGTTTGGCCAATTCCGTTTTAATCATGTCGCTGTCCAGTTCGGCTTTAATCCGCAAGGTATGCAGCAAGCCGCTGGATTCCAGCTTTTTGTGCGCCCGCGCCAAAGCCAATAAATCCTTAAACAAAACCAGGCGCTCTTCCTGGGTTGCCCGTAACTCGTCAATATATTCGGCACTATAACCATGCGTGATATCGCTCAGTTCATCCCGGTACTCTTGCAGTTTTTGTTCAGCACTTGCGATTTTTCGTTCCAGCTTTTGGTACTCGATTTTATTCTTGGTCAAGGACGAGGTAGTCGATTTGCTCCATTTTTCATACGATTTCTGTCTTCCTTGTAAAGACTTGAACTCTGCCCGCAGACTTTTCAAACGGCCTATTTCCGGAAACTCATCCAACAAAAACTGCTCGCTTTGATGTTCCTGCAGCCAGGCTGCAACGTGTTCATAATTTTCCTGTTTACCCTGTAACTGCATCTGCAATCCTTGCAAGCGCGTCCGTTCCGACTGCTTGTCAACTTTAAGTTGCTGCAATTGCTGCTGTAACCGCTCAATGCTCTGTTGTTGCTGTTCGAGTGATTTACTGCCTTGGGGCAGGACTTTTATCGCCTCGGCCCCCAATTCATGCAGCTGCGCCCGCAGATGCGCCACTTCATTGCGCATTCCATGCAGATTTTTTTGCTGTTGTTTTATTTCAGTATCTTTGTCATCAATGGCTTGAAGATCAGGCTGATACTTCAACAAATCCTTGTTTGCCTCGATACGTTGCAAATCCCTCTGGGTCTGCTGCAGATTCGCGCCAGCCTGTTGCTGCCTCTTCTGAAACGAATCAATACGCCTGTCGATGTCCTCAATGTTTTTTAACCAATCCAGTTGTCGCTGTAAACCCGCTCGTCTTTGCTTCAATTCAAGCTGCTGTTCCCTAAAATCCGCCAGGTCTTGTTCAGCCGCTTCCATTTCAGCGTCATCGAAATCGGCAAATTGTGCGATTTGGGCTTCAATCGCCTGTACCTTGTTTTTCTCCTGTTCGGCTCTATCCAATATCTGTTTTTTAAAATCGGCATAGACATCGGTACTGATTATTTTTTCCAATATATCCAGCCGCTCGTTATCCAGCGCATTGAGGAAAGCGCTAAAATCACCTTGTGCCAACATGATGGAACGGGTAAAACTTCGAAAATCCATGCCGGTCAATTCCGCTATTTTGGTTTTGACCTGATTGGGCCTGTCAGCCAATACGGTTTCTTCTCCGTTCAATTCATGCAATTGCATCTGCGCCGGTTGTACGGAACCGTCCTGTTGACGATTGACGCTCCAGCTTGAACGATATTGTGTACCGGCAACCGAAAAAACCACCTGGGCAAAACATTCATTGCTGTATTGGGTCATGACATGCGCAGCCGGCCTGTCAAACTTGAAAGTCTCCCCATACAAACCCAGCGTAATCGCATCCAGAATACTGGTCTTGCCCGATCCATTCGGACCGGTAATTGCAAACACGCCCGCATCAGCCAGTGGCGCCTGATCAAAATTAACCCGGTTTTCACCGGCAAGCGAATTGATATTTTTGAAATAGAGGTTAAGAATTTTCATGTTTTACAGACTCTGTTCGAAAACAGTCGTTCATTTAAATAGCGCATCCATTGATTATACCGGTGTACCTGATATTTTGCTTGTACCTGTCGGCAAAGTTTTATTTTAACGTGAGTTTCGCTTAAAAAATGCTCCCAACCCGGCTATGTTTTAAATTTTTTAACCGATTAAAAGCAAGGTGCAGGTTGTTGATTTATCAGGCTTGCCCAGCCCTTCCACGGAAGGGCTGGGCTTGCATAACCTGGGATGTTATGCAGAACGACATGGATGTATGCGCGTGTCCTGATAAATCAATGACCTACGGCGGCTGCAACACAACCGGGTGAGTAGTTACCCGAAAAAAACATATACTTCACGCGGTCACGGTTGCAGATTTTGAAAAAATTTAACAATCGTATCGGAATTGGTATAAATGATATTACGCAGTTTTAGATTTTTGGCACTATATACAGAAGCACAAAATACAGTAGGTCTGCGTAACATCAGATATTGAATGGAGTAGGTGCGGATTTATCCGCACAGCGCAGGGCCGATCACCTGCCCGCCCGGTGGCAAACAGGAGCGCAACGGATCGGCCAAGGGTGTGAAACGGTGCTTCGCAGGTTATGCGGATAAATCCGCACCTACCAGCAAAACAAACAGCGGTACAAAGACACGTAAAACCGGTAAAATCAGCATCATTCATAAACATAGCCCAATCGTAACCCGCTATTGTGTTTAAACAACCCTTCCTTTTTTCTTTTGCCAGCGAAATCATCGGCGCCGCCGGCTGGACATTCGGATTACTGATCCTCTTGAGTTTAATCTCCGGTTTTATGCAGGGAATCAGCGTTTTTTTGTTGTTTCCCTTGCTGGAATCCATTCATGCCATACCCGCCCAGGCCCATCCGGACAAACTGCAACACGGCCTGAATATCCTGTTTGAATTTCTCAAGCTGGAAAAAAGCCTGATCCCGATACTCATCCTGTTTGTCAGCCTGATCGGTTTACGCAATTATGTGTTACGCTGGCAATCCATGCTGTCCGCGCAAGTTGTCCTGCACTGCATTGAGCGTTTGCGTAAACAGCTTTACCACGCCATAATCGCCAGCAGTTGGTTACATTTTCGCCGCCATCGGCCGGCGTATTTCAACCAGGCTCTGACTTCCGATATCGAACGCATCGGCCAGGGCGTCATGGACATAAACCGTATCATCACCCAGACCCTGTTGTTGCTCAGTTACGCCTTCACGTCGCTGTTAATCAATTGGCAAATCAGCCTATGCGTGGCGCTGGCCGGTCTGGTTGCGGTTTTTTTTCAGCAGCGCATGGCGCAACGCGCCTATGGGCTAGGCTTCCAGCATACGGAACACAACAAAAAACTGTATCAGTGGATTAAAGAAACCCTGGACAACTTCAAGCTGATCCAGTCTTCCGGCAATGAAAAACGCGCCTGTGATTTTTTTGCCCAAACCCTTGCCGGCAATCGTCAAAGCTATTTACAATCCAACCGGCATCATGCCAATCTGAATTTTTATTTCCAATTCTGCAGCGCCCTCATCCTGGCTGGTTTTATCTATATTTCAATCACCTGGCTGCAACTTCCGGCGCCGGCTCTGCTTGTTCTGATCTTTGTATTCAGCCGCATGATGCCTTTGGTCAATACGCTCTGGATGCACTTCAACCATCTCCAGCATATGCGGCCCGCATACGAGCATTACGACCACCTGTATCGCCAATGTCTACAGCAGCCATCGTTCACCGTCGCCCAGGCAACACAAAGATTACCGCTGAAACAAGCGATCCGCTTGCAGGATATTTGTTTCAGTTACCCCTTCGGCAGACAAAAAGTACTGAAATCCATCAACTTGACAATACCCGCGCACAAAATAACGGTACTGACCGGAGCGTCCGGGGCCGGAAAAACCACATTATGTGATCTGATCGCGGGTTTGTACAAACCCGTTTCAGGTAAAATTGCAATTGATGGCGTGGATTTGACCGAACAGCATTTCCAGAGCTGGCGGCAACAGATCATTTATTTGACCCAGTTACCCTTGTTGTTCAATACCACGCTGCGCAATAACCTGCGCTGGTATAAAACCGATGCCAGCGACAAACAATTGCTTCATGCCATCGACACAGCCGAGCTGTCGGAATGGTTTGCTCAACTGGAACATGGCCTGGACACCTTGATAGGCGCGCAAGGGGTTTATTTGTCAGGCGGCGAGGAACAGCGGCTGGTACTGGCGCGGGCTTTTTTAAGCCGGCCTGGTGTATTGATTCTTGACGAGGCCAGCAGCGCACTCGACATCCACAACGAACAAAAAATAATCCGGGTACTGACAAAACTCAAACAACACACTACCTTGATTATGATCACACATCGCCTGGACACGATGCAACATGCCGATTATCTGGTCATCCTGGATCGGGGACAGGTCATTATCGAACAGGATATGCAACAAACAACGTCCAGACAAAACAGCAATTTCATTCAACAATTAAAGCGCTGTTTGGACGCATCGGATTTATAATTGACTTATTCCATAAGGCCTCTGTATTCACATTTGAATTCAAGTCGCCATCCTGGATGTTCAAATTTGCAAGTGTATATCATAATCAAAAAACAATACGATACCGCTGCTCACCCGACAAACCATTCAAAATTTTTGTAAAATTTCAACATTCGCTTATAATTGGAAACGGTTGTTTTCAAAATTCCATTGTTTTAATATTTAATAAGGAACTGTGTCATGAATAAAACCCCTTTGACCCTCGGCCTGTTATTCGCAGGCCTTGCCAGTTTAAATGTCGAAGCCGCCTTCGTGCCTGGCTCAACCACCGTTACCGGCGGTTCCGGCGGCGCTGGAACCAACCCAACTCCTGGTGTGGAGTACCAGATTTACAAATTGAATGCCGGCCGATGTAAAACGCGATTGATCACCCCCCCTGATCCGGCCTATAATAATGGCAGCCCGGCCCAGGATGCCATATTTCAAGGCGATGCCAGCACTTGCGTCATGGGGGCTAATATGGGTGCTGGCAGCAATATGGAGCTTGGAGTGCATAATCCAGCAACGTTACCAACAACCTCGGTTACCTTGACAGGTACACTGCCTGTCAGCGGCAAATCCCTATCTTTGAGCAGTCTGACCCTGGCGGATTGGAACACAGTGACCGGTCCGGGTATTACACTGGCTCATCAATACATTATGGATGCCATTACCGCGCACTGCGGCGTAACGGACTTTAATACTATAACGCCCTCCCTAACTCAGTTGGTCAATCTGTTTGTCAATGGTAACGCCGCCTCCCCGCCACCATTTAACCAGTTCAACGCCGCCCGCATCAGCGATCCCAATATTGCCTTTGTCAATGAAGACGCTGCCAACAAGGTTACCATCGGTTTGGCCGGATCGGACTTTACAGGAACGACACTGACATGCCCTGCGAGTTCGGCAAATGCAGGTTCGACACCAACAGTTCAAACCAGCGAGGTTGTCAAAGTCAACGGCATCGACGCTGCCAGCGGCGCCAGGTTTACATCGTTTCTATACAGCTTCACGCCCACCCCTTCCGGTGTTACCAACAAAGTGATCGCTCAATCGCATACCCAAACCTATGTGCTGAAACCGGTCTTTGACCCGCCAACAGGCAAAAAAACCGGCGTTGTCAATGGTTTTCCGGTTTTGAGCTGGACCCTGGAATGGATTAATCCCAATCCAACACCTGTTTCCATTAGTGTTGCCGATCCGATTCCAGCCGATCAAAGCTATGTTGCAGGCACGCTTACCTGCACAGGCGCATTAGCTGCGCCGGCACCTGTTTGCAGCATTACAGGCAATCAAGTTACATTCAAAGGCGTAATCCCGGCGAACAGTTCAGTATTCATTAAATTTGATGTCAATGGTACTGCCCTGCCCGCCACCAATACAGCAATCGCATGCGCCGATGGCAACGATCCTACGGGAAAAAACCTGGGGACACTTGATCCAAACAATTGCGCAACTCCGACTGTACCCCTTAGCTCACCTGGCAAAATCAGTTTGCCCACTCCTCCTCTTCTGCCGGATCCAAAACCAATACCCACGTTAGCTACATGGGCACTGTTATTGCTGAGTGGTTTGATGGCTATACTTGGATTTCAGAGGCGCCGTTCATAAGCTCACCTTTCTACTTTTAGCCAACAGGAAACCTTGTTCCGGTAATCCCCTTTCCGGAACAAGGGGCAGGGATGGCTGATGCTCCATCCACCGTATGGGATTTTCACAGCCAATATCCGCAGACCTGTAAGTCATCCGAGACTATACTTCACGCGGTCACGGATGCGGAAAATGAACCGGCCATCGGAGCCACTGCCATTAAATGA
>CAZDXJ010000052.1:0-17076 GCA_964509475.1 uncultured Methylococcaceae bacterium
CGCGACCCCCGGCGTGACAGGCCGGTATTCTAACCAACTGAACTACCGCTCCAAAATCTGGTGGGTGCTGAGGGGATCGAACCCCCGACCCTCGCCTTGTAAGGGCGATGCTCTCCCAGCTGAGCTAAGCACCCGACTAAAGAGCTGCTAGTTTACACTATCTTTAAGAGATTTACCAGCTTTAAATGAAGGAATTTTTGCAGCTTTAATCGTAATCTCTTCTCCGGTTTGCGGATTACGTCCTTTCCGTTCCGCTCGCTCCTTTACTGAAAAAGTTCCAAAGCCAATCAAGGACACGCTTTCTCCTTTGCTCAAGGCGTCGGTAATCACCTTTACAACGGCATCCAATGCCCGTCCGGCATCCGCCTTGGTTAATTCCGCTGAATCCGCTATAGCATCAATAAGTTCCGATTTATTCATTATCTCCCCCCTAGGAAGCACTTGTAGTTAATTATCTCGGTAAAAGTCCATCACAGTCAATCTTATAACTCTACGCCAATCAGCGTATCTGTCATTTATAACAACTGCACTCTATGAGTGTCAAGCGTAAAAAAACACCACTCTCATCGGTTTTTAAACTCTATACTCCGCGCGCTCACGGATGCGGAAAATGAACCGACCATCGGAGCCACTACCATTAAATGATTTGGGTGCCGGTGCGGCTTGTCGTACTATGCGGATAAATCCAGCTCTTCAATGAAGGGCTGGATAAATCCGCACCTACATCCATAAATCCATTCAACAAAATGGCTTAACTTAATGGCAATGGGTAAGGGCAAGCCGTCTGCCAACAGCGCCCAATTGCCCGATCATTTTCCGCCTTCATAACCGTGCGGCGTGTAAAAACACTCTTGAACCTCAACAACAGCTATTTTCAAAATCCGCAACCGTGACCGCGTGAAGTATAGTTTAGTTCAATGCGCAACCCGTGCATCGGTATTTGTCCCTTTTGCTGTTTTTTTATGCTTTTGATCCATTTTTTTTTGGAGTTTATCCAGCGGCGTGGGCATATATTGCAAAGCCACCTGCAAAACCTCATCAATCCAATGTACGGGTTTAATTGTTAAATCTTCCTTGATATTATCGGGTATTTCCACCAAATCCTTCTCATTTTCGGCAGGAATTAGAACCGTGGAAATACCACCGCGCCGTGCCGCCAGCAGTTTTTCCTTCAACCCGCCAATGGGCAAGACTTCACCACGCAATGTTATTTCCCCGGTCATTGCGACATCCGCACGCACCGGGATTTTCGTCAACGCTGAAACAATCGCGGTGCACATACCAATTCCGGCACTGGGCCCATCTTTTGGCGTCGCTCCCTCCGGAACATGGATATGAATATCCTGTTTCTGAAAAAATTCAGTATCGATACCCAGCACATCGGATCGGCTACGCACGACCGTCACCGCCGCCTCGATGGATTCTTTCATGACCTCACCCAGCTTACCGGTAGCCGATTGTTTGCCCTTTCCCGGCATGACAGCAACTTCAATGGTCAGCAACTCTCCGCCAACCTCGGTCCAGGCCAAACCGGTTACCTGCCCGATTCTGTCCTGTTCTTCTGCCAGGCCATAGCGATAGCGTTTTACGCCCAGATATTGTTGTAAATTTTCAGACGTTACACAAACCTTTCCAGTAGCGGATTTTAACAACAAATCCTTGACCACCTTCCGGCAAATCTTTGAGATCTCACGCTCCAACCCCCGAACACCCGCCTCGCGTGTATAAAAGCGAATGATATCCTTGATAACATCCCGGGAAATTTCAATTTCCCCTTCTTTTATACCGTTATTTTTGATTTGTTTAGGGATAAGATAATGTTCCGCGATATTGATCTTCTCATCTTCGGTATAACCGGCCAGCCGAATGACTTCCATGCGATCCAGCAAGGCTGGCGGGATGTTCATGGTATTTGCGGTCGCTACGAACATGACATCCGATAAATCAAAATCCACTTCCAGATAATGATCGGCAAAAGTATGATTTTGTTCCGGGTCCAATACTTCAAGCAACGCCGAGGCTGGATCACCTCGGAAATCGGCGGCCATTTTATCAATTTCATCCAGTAAAAACATCGGATTTTTGGTCTTGACCTTGGCCAGGTTTTGTAAAATCTTGCCTGGCATCGAACCGATATAGGTACGGCGATGACCGCGTATTTCCGCTTCATCACGTACGCCACCCAGAGCCATGCGAACATATTTGCGATTGGTGGCGCGGGCAATGGATTCGCCCAACGAAGTTTTTCCTACGCCCGGTGGTCCGACCAGACACAAGATAGGGCCTTTTAATTTTCTTACCCGCTGCTGTACCGCCAGATATTCAAGAATGCGTTCCTTGACTTTTTCCAAGCCGTAATGATCGGCTTCCAGCACCTCTTCCGCCACGGCCAAATCATGTCTTACCTTGGTTTTCTTTTTCCAGGGCACACTGATCATCCAGTCAATATAATTTCGGACTACAGTCGCTTCCGCCGACATCGGCGACATCAATTTCAACTTGTTGAGTTCGGCTTCAGCTTTCGCTTTCGCTTCCCTGGGCATGCCGGAAGCATTGATTTTCTGCTCCAGTTCCTCAAGTTCATTCGGTACATCATCCATTTCACCCAATTCCTTTTGAATCGCTTTCATTTGCTCGTTCAAGTAATATTCCCTTTGATTTTTTTCCATTTGCTGCTTGACTCTGGAACGAATTCTTTTCTCCATTTCCAAAATGTCGACTTCTCCTTCCATCAGCGACATTAATTTTTCCAACCGCACCACAATATCGCTGGTTTCCAGCAATAATTGTTTTTCTTCCACCTTCAAACTCATATGCGCGGCAATGGTATCGGCCAGGCGTCCGGGATCATCAATGCCAGCCAGCGAATTCAACACCTCGGGGGGTATTTTGTTATTCAGCTTGACATATTGATCAAAGGAATTGGCAACCGTGCGCAACAAGACTTCCAGTTCCGCATCCGCCATATCCAATATATCCGGTATTTCGGAAACGATAGCCGAGAAAAATGCATCGGTTTGCAAATATTTTTGCACCTGACTGCGCTGTACACCTTCCACCAGAACCTTGACCGTGCCATCAGGCAGTTTCAGCAATTGCAAAATATTAGCCAAAGTACCGACCGGGTATAAATCGGTAAACCCCGGATCATCGATATCCGCCTCTTTTTGTGCAACCAGCAGAATCTGCTTGTTATCCTTCATCGCCACATCCAATGCGTCAATGGATTTATCCCTACCGACAAACAGCGGAATAACCATATGTGGATATACGACGACATCACGTAATGGCAAAACCGGAACCAAAACATCTGGATTAACTCTATCTTTCATTAAATGCCTCTTAATCGGCTACAAACTGTAATACTTAGTCTAAGTATGAGGCCGGAAAAAAAAATTACAAGCCCTGCATGCCTGCCGATTAAGGGCGGCCCCCAAGCCATACAGAAACAGGTTTTTCAATGTTGCAAGCGGATGCAATGAACACAAGAAAATTCAGCGTATCAAACCAGCCTGTCAAAAAGACAGATTCGGCATAAGCCGTGCTGCGCCTGAACTTTTAACGATATCCTTTAACTGTCGGAAGCTGCTAATTTTTTTTCATTCTGATAAACAAGATAAGGTTTGGCATCGCCTTGAATAACCGCCTCATCGATAATGACCTTGGCGATATTTTCACACGACGGCAGTTCATACATTGTATCCAGCAATACATTTTCGACGATGGTACGCAATCCCCGCGCCCCGGTCTTGCGCTGCATGGACTTTCTGGCAATCGCTCTCAAGGCGTCTTCACGAAATTCCAGTTCCGCGCCTTCCATCTCAAACAAACGCCGATACTGCTTGGTCAATGCGTTTTTGGGTTCGGTCAGAATCTGTATCAGGGCATCCTCATCCAGTTCCTCCAGGGTAGCCACAACCGGCAAGCGGCCGACAAATTCAGGGATCAAACCGTATTTGATCAAATCTTCCGCTTCAACTTCGGCAAACACCTCACCAATATTTTTATCTTCCTGCCTGGTTTTCACTTCTGCGGAAAAACCGATCCCGCCTTTTTCGGAACGATCCCGAATCACTTTGTCCAATCCGGCAAAGGCGCCGCCAACGATGAACAAAATATTCGCGGTATTGACCTGTAAGAATTCCTGCTGTGGGTGTTTGCGACCACCTTGCGGTGGCACTGAAGCAACCGTGCCTTCGATGAGTTTTAACAAGGCTTGCTGTACCCCTTCACCCGAAACATCCCGGGTTATCGATGGATTATCCGACTTTCTGGAAATTTTGTCGATTTCATCGATATAGACAATGCCTGATTCGGCCTTGGCGACATCATAATCGCATTTTTGCAAAATCTTCTGAATGATATTTTCGACATCCTCGCCAACATAACCCGCCTCGGTCAGCGTCGTTGCATCGGCAATCGTAAAAGGTACATCCAGCAATTTCGCCAGGGTCTCGGCAAGCAAGGTTTTTCCGGAACCGGTCGGGCCAATCAATAAAATATTGCTTTTGCCCAATTCCACATCGTCCTTTTTAGGTTTGTTGCGCAAGCGTTTATAATGATTGTAAACCGCTACAGCAAGAATTTTTTTGGCGCTTTCCTGACCGATAACATACTGATCCAAAACCTCTTTTATCTGCACGGGTTTTGGCAATTCAGCCTCGCCAGTAGTCGGTGACTCTTCCAGCTCATCCCGGATAATATCGTTACAAAGTTCCACGCATTCATCGCAGACATAAACTGAAGGACCTGCAATCAGTTTTCTTACTTCGTGCTGACTCTTGCCGCAAAATGAGCAATACAACAATTTGTCGTCATCTCTGCTGTTTTTGTCATCACTCATCAATAAACTCCTAAACTGAACGGGTTATTATTAAGAATATCGCTTAAAATCGAATTTACCAACTGTTATTTTTCCTGATTTGCACTTCGGCTTGTCAAAACCTGATCGATCAAACCGTATTCAGCGGCATCGTCAGCACTTAAAAAATTATCCCGATCGGTATCCTGCTGGATTTTTTCAAGCGATTGCCCGGTATGTTTGGCCAGAATTTTGTTTAACTTGTCCCGAATCGACAGAATTTCCCTGGCATGGATATCAATATCGGAAGCCTGTCCCTGAAAACCACCTAAGGGCTGATGAATCATCACCCGTGAATGCGGCAGACAGAAACGTTTGCCACTCGCACCGCCCGCCAGCAACAAGGCGCCCATACTCGCCGCCTGGCCAATACATAATGTACTGACATCGGGTTTAATGAACTGCATGGTATCGTAAATCGACATACCCGCAGTGACCGACCCCCCTGGAGAATTAATATACAGATGAATATCTTTTTCCGGATTCTCCGACTCCAGAAACAATAATTGAGCAACGATCAGATTGGCCATATAATCTTCGACCTGCCCGACCAGAAAAATAACCCGTTCTTTCAACAACCGGGAATAAATATCAAACGAACGCTCACCTCGGGCCGTTTGCTCGATAACGATAGGCACCAGGCCACCTGCCGACTGAGGTTCCATACAATTATCCGGTACACTGCTGTTCATATGTATGTTCCTATTGCGCACGCTTCATCAAAGTATCAAAATCCACAGACTCTTCATTAATCTTGACTTGTTCAAGCACCCAATCAACGGCCTGTTCTTCCAGCGCCAACTGCCTTATCCCCTGCAAGCGTTTTTCATCACCATAATAATAATTAATCAAGGCTTCTGGTTGCTCATAACTTTGCGCAATTTCCTCAATCATCGAGCGCACCCGATCCTCATCGATTCGGATTTTATTGGCACTGATAATTTCAGCCATAATCAAGGATAACGCAACCCGTTTTCTCGCTTGTTTCTCAAAAGTATCAGCCGGCAAGTCCAAATCCTGATTTTGCTTGGCCGCATTTTCCTTGAATGGCCGCATCAGGTTCTCGATCTCCTGATCGACCAGAACTTTTGGCAAAATCACCTCGATATCCTGATAAAGCTTATCCAAAACCGCTTTTTTGGTTTTGGCGCGAATCGCCTGTTTGAGTTCGCGCTGCATATTCGCTTTGATCTCATTGCGGAAGGCCTCCATATCACCATCTTCAATACCGTAATCACGCATGAATTCAGCATCGATCACTGGCAAAACCGAGGTTTCAACCTTGTTGACTTCAAGCTCGAAGACCGCATTTTTTCCGGCCAGCTCTTTGTTGCCATATTGTTCTGGAAAAGTAATTTCAAACGTTTTATTATCACCGGCTCCAAGATCCAACAGATTATCCTCAAAACCCGGAATCATCTGCCCTGATCCAATAACGATAGAATAATCTTCCACTTTCCCATCGGTAAAATTTTCGCCATCGGCTACCCCGGAAAAACAGATTGTCACCCGATCACCTGCACGCGCTGGTTGTTCGGAATCTTTCCACGCTTTCTTTTGCTCGCGCAAGTTTTCAAGCATCTTATCAATATCCGCTTCTTCTATGGCAGCGGTTTCAGTGGTGACTTCTATCTGTTCCAGATTGTCCAGCGAAACATCTGGATAGACTTCGAATTCAGCAACATATTCAAAGCCATCACCCTCAGTAACCGATTCATTTTGAACAATGTTTGGCGGAGCGACTGGCTTTTGTTCCTGATCTTTCAAGGCATCAACATAACTGGACCGAATCAGCTCACCCAGCACTTCCGCCCGAACTTGAGCGCCATACATTTTTTTTATCACATGTTGAGGTGCCTTGCCTGGACGAAAACCTTTCAGATTGGCCTCCCGCGCCAGCTTTCTCAAGCGGTCGGCAACTTTTTCCTGAACCTGCTCTTCTGGCAGATGTACGGTCATTTTTCTGCTTAATTCGGATGTCTTTTCGACAGAAACTTGCATTTCCTTACCTCAAATAAAATATAAAATTAGGGTTATGGGTTCTTTCGCTGTGAATAACAACAGACAATATGAAAACAACAATGGATTCGATTAAAAATGATGATAGGCGCACAAAGAGCGTGGTGCGAATGGAGAGACTCGAACTCTCACGGGATTCCCCACTGGAACCTAAATCCAGCGCGTCTACCAGTTCCGCCACATTCGCAATAAAAAAGAACTTTATATTATAACCCACATAGCATCAAAAGCAACAGGGCTTACAAACGGATTCAAGCACTGACCCGCACCTTGATTCCGAATTTTCGGATTTCCTCGGCCAATGCCTGCAGTACGGGTTCCGTACATTTCTCAAGTTGCGGTGCTTCGGGTTGTAATGACGGTCTTGCAATACTATAGAGCAAAACACCTTCCAGTTTCACATGGCGTAACACCTGCCGTAACAGCGTAAGATAACTTTCTGTCCCCGGATAAACTTGTTTATCAAAACTGAAAACACAAGTTTGCAGCCAGGTTGGACATAAGGACGCTGCGGTAATCAAATTATCAACATAATTGCGCTGGCCGATTACAGCATTGTTTATAATTTTTCGGCCTTCAACGCTTGCGCTGTCGAGCTTGAACCAAATCTTGCCGCGATGCTGTTCAAGCAAGCGTATGCCGGACTGGACATCCTGGCGATGTATCAGGCTGCCATTGGTAATCAACACCAATTCCGGGGCTTCAGGAATTGTTATCTGATCGATAACTTCACCAACCGCTGCCACCAGCCGTTCAAAGTTTTTTACACTGGTTGGCTCACCATTACCTGAAAATGCAATGTCCTTGATTCTACGCTGATGTTCGGGGATGGAAAAACGCTGATAAAAATCGCCATGCAACACCTGCTGTAAAAAATAGCGGAATTCATCCTGCAAAATATCCCAATCAACCTCCGGCGCTGCTCCCCGGCCGAGCTTTGGCACCTGACAGTAGATACAGCGCCAGTTACAGGCGTTATTGGTATTGACATTAATACCAATAGATAATCCGCCCGATCGCCTGGAAATGACGGGATAAACATATTTAAGACCGGCAATATTGCGATCATGATCAGCCGTTGTCAGTTTATATATCGTTTTCATGTTTAAAAATATCCATAACAGTCAATGACCTGAGAATCGACAACAGTTGCAGAAAGCCTGCATTCAGTCATTACCCGGTTACTTGAATTGACGGCGACATCCGCTGTATATGCGCTGTATATGTATTCATGGATATAAATAGTATATTGTTTGTTTAACGGGTAAAATCAGATTCAACATTTTTTCTCAAATTCCGTAATGAAAATGAAGTAACAACGACAAATATAAACAGCTTATCAACCGGTTAAGGAAGAACATGAGTCAAAAATCACTTTACGATTCGCAGTGGGATGATATCGACATCAACGCTTATGAATGGTCGGTCAGGCTGTTCCGTTCGGTCAAAAAAGTACTGAGTGTCAATCTGAAGCTGCATGCAACCGATCAAGTCGAAAAAGGCGATATTTTTCTGTTCAATCATTTCTCCCGCTTTGAAACGTTTATTCCACAATATCTGATTTACGAAAAAACCAATCGCTATAGCTGTGCCATCGCATCGGCCGAGTTTTTCAAAAAAGACACCGCATTGGCAAAATATTTGCGGCATGTCGGTGTATTTCCTCATAATCATCCACGCCTGTTTCCCATTCTGGCCGAACAAGTTTTTCGAGGCCGGAAGGTTATCATATTTCCTGAAGGCGGCATGGTAAAAGATCGTAATGTTGTTGATGAACAGGGACATTACCGGGTTTTCTCCCGAATCAGCGGCCAAAAACGCAAGCATCACACCGGCCCCGCCGTACTTGCCCAAGGCATCGAAACCTTCAAAGCGGCTATTCGCAACGCCTATCGCAGTAAAGATATCGAACGACTTCTCACCTGGCAACAGCAGCTAAAACTGGAATCTCTGGAACAGCTGCTTATGGCAGCGATTAAACCGACCCTGATTATACCCGCCAACATTACGTTTTACCCGATACGTTCTTCCGAAAACATATTACACCGGGGCGCCGAATTTTTTGCCGGCGATCTCAGCCTGCGCCAAACCGAAGAATTATTGATTGAAGGTAATTTAATCCTTAAAGATACCGATATGGATATCCGTATGGGCCAGTCTATCGATGCCTACCAGGGCTGGTTTCGCTGGCATCATAATTTGGTCGATTCAATCACGCCCGAATTTGCAAGCCTCGATGAGCTTTTTGCGATGGGACAAAGTTCGGGAAAACTCAAACAACGCTTTTTAAGCTGGTATTTCAAACAAAACGCCAAAATAACCCGTAATATTTACATGCAGGAAATTTATGCCAATGTGACGATTAATTTAAGTCATCTTGCTTCCACATTGATTATGTACTGTATTGGTAAAGGCCAAAACGAAATCAATAAATGCAGGTTCTACAATACACTGTACCTGGCCATCAAATTGCTGCAAGACAATGACCGCATCAAGCTGCATCGCAGTCTGCTCAACCCGGAACAATACGGTGATTTAATCACTTGCCAAAATCCACGCTTCGAACATTTCATTTGTATTTCCGAACAAAGCGGATTGATTACCGTCGAGCAAGACATTATCCGGTTTTTACCCAAACTGTGTCAGGAATATGATATTGACAGCATCCGCATGGAAAACCTGATCGCCGTATATGACAACGAAGCTGCGCCCATCCGGCCTGTTCTGGCAACCGTTATCAAGGCTTATAAAACCTCGGACTGTATAAGCCAGGACAAGATCGCCAAATGGCTGCTGGATGACCAGATCCGCGACTTACAACTGAGTAAGAAGATTTATTCCGATCCCCGCTATGACGATATCAATCAGCTGGAAACAGCCACAGCCAATGCCGAACCTTTTCTGTTAAAACCCGAAAAAGCCAATGGCTGCGGTGTTTTATTGATTCATGGTCTACTCGCCTCGCCAGCGGAACTTATCGAATTCGGAAAACATTTATGCGCACAAGGCTATACCGTACTCGGTGTCCGCATCAAGGGACATGGCACCTCACCTTATGAACTCAAACAATGCGCCTGGGAAGACTGGTATGAATCGGTCAAAAAACAATTCCACATCCTCAAATTATTGGTGCCGCATTGTTTTGTCTGCGGATTTTCCACCGGCGGTGCCTTGGCCATTAAACTGGCAACCGATCAGCCTGAAAATATCGTCGGCGTCATAGCGGTTGCGGTACCTTTTCGCTTCGTCGATGCGGCACTGATGCTGGTACCCTTATTGCACGGCGCCAATAAAATAATTGATTGGGTTTCCTCTTTCGAAGGTGTGAAACCTTTTATCGACAATATTCCCGAACACCCGGATGTCAATTATCACAACGCTCCAATCCGGGCTCTGTATGAATTACGCAGACTGGTTCAGGAAATGAATGAAACCTTGCCGAAACTGGATAAACCGGCATTGTTTGTGTTTGCCGATCAGGATCCAGTCGTTGCCCTGGACAGCTCGGAAGCACTGGTTGAAAGAATAACCACTTCCGGCTATTCATTGCAAATCGTGCAATCCGACCGGCACGGTATTTTAATGGAAAATCAGGGCGCTACCTGGCAGTTGATCAGCGATTACCTGAGTCAACACATACCGGATCGCAACGCAAAAAATACAGGCAAACAATGTTTGCCAAAACAAAACTCTTGATGCGCCCGTTTTTTTAATCCGGAGAATAAAATGTGCAACAATACAACATAAGCTAAATTTAATACGGTAGTTTGCAAATGATTTAGCATTTATCCTGAAAAGTGGAAAACAGGGTTGTTGTGTCACCTTCATCTCAGATTTAAGGAGAGAACATTATGAAAGAAGTCATATTGGCCGGTTATTGCCGATCGCCTTTCACACTCGCTCATAAAGGGGCTTTGCTTGATATTCGTCCGGATGACCTGGCCGCGCAGGTCGTCAAAGGGTTAATTGATAAAACCGCTGTCAACCCGGATGACATCGAAGACCTGATTTTGGGCTGTGCTTTCCCGGAAGCCGAGCAAGGCCTCAATGTCGCGCGATTGATCGTGCATTTGGCCGGATTACCGATCAGCGTTGCCGGCATGACCCTGAATCGCTTCTGCGGCTCCTCCATGCAAGCCATACACATCGCTGCCGGCGCCATACAAATGCAAGCCGGTGAAGTTTTTATTTGCGCCGGCGTTGAATCAATGAGCCGTATCCCGATGGGCGGGTTTAACTATATGCCCAATCCGCAACTCTATGCCGACTATCCCCAAGCCTATATGTCCATGGGGGAAACGGCGGAAAACCTGGCCAGGCTTTATCACATCGAGCGTAAACAACAAGAATCCTTTGCCCTGGAAAGTCACTACAAAGCCGCAGGCGCCGCCGAAAAGGGGCTGTTCAACGACGAAATTGTCGCTATCGAAATCCGGCAACGCAATACCGTACGACAGGATGGCTGCATCCGGCCGGATTCCACGCCAGAAGCCATGGCACAATTGCAACCGGCTTTCCGGGAAGATGGCAGCATCACCGCCGCAACCTCATCACCCTTGACCGATGGTGCCGCTGCAGTACTGATTTGCAGTGAACAATACGCCGACCGCAACGGCCTGAACAAATTGGCACGCATTAAATCCACTGCGGTATCCGCCTGCGCTCCGGAAATTATGGGTATCGGTCCGGTCAATGCCAGCCGCAAAGCCCTGCAACGCGCCGGCTTGCAATTGGACGATATGGATATCGTGGAATTGAACGAGGCCTTCGCCGCGCAGTCCCTGGCCGTATTACAGGATCTGCCCATCGCCGCCAATAAATTGAATATCGACGGAGGCGCCATTGCCCTCGGCCATCCACTGGGAGCCACCGGCGCCCGCATTACCGGCAAGGCCGCCAGCCTTTTACAACGAGAAAACAAACAATATGCCCTGGCCACCCAATGTATCGGTGGCGGCCAGGGCATTGCCACGGTACTGGAGGCCGTATCATGAATATCAACAAAGTCGCCGTTATTGGCGCCGGAGTCATGGGCGCTAATATTGCCGCGCATATTGCAAATGCGGGTATTCCGGTGCGGCTGCTGGACATTGTTCCGGAAGACGCAACCAATCGCAATATAATTGCCGAACGGGCCATACGAAAACTGCAAAAAACGGATCCACCCGCGTTGATGCGTAAAAAAAACGCCCGTTTAATCACCCCCGGCAATATCGAGGATGATCTTGAACAACTGCGTGATGTGGACTGGGTCATTGAAGCGATTGTTGAAAATCTGGATATAAAAAAGGCTTTATATAAAAAATTACACCCTCTCTGCCCGGACAACACTTTGATTTCATCCAATACATCAACCCTGCCCCTGCATCTCCTGGTCGCCGATCTGCCCGATGAATTTCAGCTTCGTTTCATGATTACCCACTTTTTCAATCCGCCGCGTTATATGCGTTTATTGGAATGGGTTAAAAGTCCTGTAACCCGGCCGGAGCTGATTGACGGACTGACCCGGTTTGCCGACCTGTCCCTGGGTAAAGGCTGCGTACAATGCAAGGACACGCCCGGATTCATCGCCAACCGTATCGGTGTTTACTGGTTGCAATTCGGTGTGCTGGAGGCGTTTAAAAGAGGCCTGAGCGTCGAAGAAGCCGATGCCGTCATGGGCGTGCCATTAGGTATCCCGAAAACCGGTGTATTTGGTTTGCTGGATTTAATCGGCCTGGATTTGATGCCGCTTATTCTGGGCAGCATGCAACAAAACCTTGTTGCCGGTGATGCACTGCAAAAAATCAGTGCAATACCCGGGTTTGTCAAAACCATGATCGAAAGCGGTTATATTGGCCGCAAAGGTAAAGGTGGTTTTTACCGTTTGAACAAACGCGACGGCAAACGTATCAAAGAGTCCAGGAGCCTGCTCACCGGCATCTACCGGCCCAGTGAGAAACCGGATTTGCCGAACCTGCAGCTGGCGGCAAAGAGTTTGCCCGAGTTTTTTGAATACGATGACAAAACCAGCCGCTACGCCTGGCAGGTCATGTCCCATACGCTGGTCTACGCGGCCGGGCTGATACCGGAAATTGCCGATGATCTGACCGCCATCGATCAAGCCATGCGTCTGGGTTTTAACTGGAAACACGGTCCTTTTGAACTTTACGATCGCATCGGTCCCCGCTGGTTCAACGACAAACTCAGTGAAGAAGGCCGGGATATCCCGGAACTTTTGCAAAACGCCTTGCCCTGTTATAAAAACGAAGGCGGCACATTTTTTTATATCGACCGATCAGGTCTTTATCAAAAGTTCCCCAAAAAATCCGGCCTGCTGCATTTATCCCATATCAAAAAGCAACGTCCGCCCGTACTCAGCAATGCTTCAGCCAGTTTGTGGGATATTGGCGATGCTGTTTGTTGCCTGGAATTCCATTCCAAAATGAACACCCTGGACATGGCCACGATGGAGCTGTTGCAGCAAAGTATCGACCGCGTTCAGAACGAATTTGCCGCCCTGGTCATTTACAATGAAGGCGAGCATTTTTCCGCCGGTGCCAATCTCAAATTATTGCTCGATGCTATTAACAAACAAAATTGGAACACAATCGAAACCCTGCTGACGACCGGACAACAAACCTACCAGGCGATAAAATACGCGTCCTTTCCGGTTGTCGGTGCGCCTTCCGGCCTGGCCCTGGGCGGTGGTTGTGAAATCTTGTTGCATTGTGATGCCGTTCAGGCCCATGCCGAACTTTATATGGGGCTGGTTGAAGTCGGTGTCGGCCTGATTCCTGCCTGGGGGGGCTGCAAGGAATTTTTGCATCGCTGTTTGCAACAAAAAAAACGTCCTGGCGGGCCCATTCCGCCATTGGTCAAAGCTTTTGAAACCATCGGCATGGCCAAGGTCTCAAAATCCGCATTTGAAGCACAAGACACACTCTTTCTGAGTCCATCCGATGCGATAACAATGAACCGGGATCGCCTGTTAGCCGATGCCAAACAAAAAGCCCTGGCCCTGCAGGTCAATTATTCCCCGCCCGGACAATCCGATTTTCCGCTACCGGGTAAAACCGCCTATATCATGATGAAGATGGCCGGCAAGGCTCTGCGTTTAACCGGAAAAATAAGCGATTATGACCTGGAAATCGCCCAGCAACTCGCCCATGTACTCAGCGGTGGTTCCTGCGTCAGTCACAAACCGCTCGCTGAAGCCGATGTTCTGGCATTGGAGAGGGAGGCCTTTGGGCATCTGGTCAAACAAAAACAAACCGTGCAGCGGCTGCAATATATGTTGAAAACTGGCAAACCATTACGTAATTAAAGGGGGGAAAAGCTCATGCTCTGGTTTATCTCATTGCTCATTTTATTATGGGCGCTCGCTTATTATCGTATCGCCCTCGCCTGGAGTTCGTTATTACTTGCCACACATACCGGTTTATACACGCTGGCAAACGGTTTTACGACAGCCAATATCCTGATCTGGAGCGGTTTGTTGATCGTGTTCATGATACTCAACTGTGCGAGCTTGCGCCGCCACCTGATCAGCCGGCCGATTTATCAGCTTATGCGCGACAAGCTGCCTGCCCTGTCGCAAACCGAACGTGAGGCTTTGCAAGCCGGAACCGTCTGGTGGGACGGCGAGTTGTTTTCCGGAAAACCGGACTGGTCCGTGCTGGCAAACCTGCCCAAATGCGAACTCACGGAAGAAGAACGTGCCTTTTTGCAAGGCCCGGTGGAAACCTTGTGCCAAAAACTGGATGACTGGGATATCACCCATAACCGGCATGATTTACCGGACGAAATCTGGGACTTTATCAAACAATACAAATTTTGCGGCCTTATCATCCCAAAACAATATGGCGGTTTGCAATTTTCCCATTACGCCCATTCTGAAATCGTCATGAAAATTGCCAGCCGCAGTACTTCAGCAGCGGTCACGATCATGGTCCCCAACTCCCTGGGACCGGCCAAATTACTGCTCGAATACGGCACCGAACAGCAAAAACAACATTATCTGCCACGTCTGGCCACAGGCCAGGAAATACCCTGTTTTGCGCTCACCGGCCCCAAAGCTGGCAGTGATGCCAGTGCCATGCCCGATACCGGTATTGTCTGCCGGCGCCAATTTGACGGCCAAAAAAATGTCCTGGGCATTCTGCTGAACTGGGAAAAACGCTACATCACGCTGGGACCGGTCGCAACCGTACTGGGACTGGCCTTCAAGCTCTATGATCCGGAACATATTATCGGCGACATCGAAGACATTGGCATTACCGTTGCGTTGATTCCAACCGATACAGCGGGCGTTTCCATAGGCCGGCGCCATTTCCCACTGGACTCGGCATTCCAGAACGGGCCCAACTGGGGCAAGGATGTGTTTATCCCGATGGATTGGGTCATTGGCGGTCAACAACAGGTCGGTAAGGGTTGGAAAATGCTGATGCAATGCCTGTCCACCGGCCGCGGTATTTCCCTGCCCGCGCTCAGTACCGGCGCAGCAAAATTTACCAGCCGTGTGTGCGGTGCCTATGCCCGTATCCGCCGCCAATTCAACCGGCCAATCTGTGAATTTGAAGGTATTGAAGACGTCCTGGCACGCATTGCCGGTGAAACCTATATTGTCGATGCCACCCGCAAACTGACGCTGGCCGCGCTGGATTCAGGTCATAAACCAGCGGTTGTCTCGGCAATTATCAAATATGAAAGCACCGAAAGCATGCGCCGCATTGTCAATGATGGCATGGACATCCTGGGCGGCGCGGGTATTTGTCTCGGCCCGCATAATTATCTGGGACGTATGTACCAGGTCATTCCGGTTGGTATTACCGTTGAAGGTGCCAATATTCTGACCCGCACGATGATGATTTTCGGCCAGGGTGCAGTACGTTGTCACCCCTATATTCAAAAGGAAATGGAAAGCCTGCACAACCCCGATCTGAGGCAAGGTGTGCATCAATTTGACCCATTATTGATGCAGCATATCGGTTTCAGCCTGCGTAACCTCGCCGCCAGTTTCCGCTTCGCTTTGAACCCAACCCGTTGCAACCATACGCCGGGCAACCGGCAAACCAAAAAATATTATCGCCAAATCGAACGGCTTTGTGCCAATTTTGCCTTGCTGACCGACTTTGCCTTGTTGACCCTGGGCGGCTCGTTAAAAAGAAAAGAACGGCTTTCCGGAAACTTTGCCGATGCACTGAGTCATCTTTATCTTTGCAGTGCGGTATTACAGCATTATCATGACCAGGGTTGCCAGGACAGCGACCAGCCGCTGATGCACTGGGCCTGTCAAACGACCCTCGACCGGGTACAACAAGCCCTGTTCGCCATCTTCAGGCAACTCCCCTTGCAACCTTTACCCCGGTTATTGCAGCTTGTTATGTTCCCTTTTGGCAAACCCGGCCAGCCACCGGATGAACAACAGATTCAACAAAGCGCCGCCATACTGCTGGACGACACCCCGGCCCGTGATCGTCTCAGTCAGGGCATTTTTGTCAACCATGACCCACAAGACCCCACCGGCCGCCTTGAAATCGCCTTGCGTGCGGTATTGGCTGCGGCACCGGTGGAAGCCAAAATCCGCGCCGGCCAAAAAAGCGGTGTCCTGCCCAAAGGCGATCCCTATAACCAAATCGGCCTGGCCGTCGATAAAAAGGTCATCACCCAGGCCGAGGCCCGGTTAATGAATGATGCCGAAAAGGCCCGCGCCAGCACCATTGCGGTCGATGACTTTGCCAAAACCCAGCTATGAATATCAAACAAAAGTGGATATCAAAAGGCTGTATTTTCAGGGAAATCGTTCACTTCTTTTTCTAAGCAGCGGTTTGAAGCGGCCAGCTCATAATCTTGCTTTTCAGAGCCCTCTTGAGGTTTAATAAATTCAAGCAAAAGGCATAACAGACGATTGTTTGGGGGACACGATAACGAGGGTTACTGCAACATGAGAATAATGTGGTTTACCTTTTTTAAGGCTTTAGTTGAACAGCAATCACAGTGAATACTCTGAGAACGAAAGTATTCCAAGCCATCAATAGCTGCTAAAATCGTCTTATCAAGCACATGGAACTCATTGAGTTTTCCACTTTGCTGCAAGCCTCTCAATATGTCCCTGTAAACAGGGGAAATAGTTTCTGCGGGAACAGGATCAAGAAGGTTTCTATACTTCACGCGGTCACGGTTGCGGATTTTGAAAATAGCTGTTGTTGGGGTTC
>CAZDXJ010000053.1:0-17019 GCA_964509475.1 uncultured Methylococcaceae bacterium
GCTGTATTGTAATAATTTAAAATTTATTTTGTCCTTTTTCTTGGGGTAGTATATAAAAGAACCGAATACATTATTCGGTTTTAATGTTATCGCCTCCCGATGTGCCAGAGCCGCCACTGTCAATGACTCTCCGGTGAAATTTTTCCTGTAATTGTTTAAATGCAGAATGCAGCGTGGTATCCATGACAACCTGATTGCCAATGGACACAATGACCCGGGCAAGCTCAGGGATTTTGGTTTTTGTCGATATCATGTAGATAGGCTGCACATACAATACCGAATTGTTACCCATCGGCAGGATGATCATACGGCCCCGTTCGACTTTGGAGCCGTGTTGATCCCACAGGGTAAATTGTTCGGAGATGATCGGGTTTTGATCGATCAAGGCCTCAACCTGGGCCGGGCCGTTGACCTGGACATCCTTGTGAAACTTGTAAATGGTAATGCCAGGTGAATAATCATCACTGCATTTGTTTTTGTCCAGTACGCCGGCTGTCGCCACCATGCTGAGATTATCCCGGTTTATCGGCGTCATGGGATTGATCATGACAAATTCTTCCCGATCGTTGCAATTGCCAAAATCCATTGTCAAATAATAAGGCAAAACCGGCTTGTTGTTAATGTCGGCGAATTGCCAGGTTTCCGCCTGTTCGTAAAACAACTGCGGTTCGGTTTGATGGAATTTTGCATACACTTTCATCTGCAAATAAAACAAATCCCTGGGATAGCGCAAATGCTGGCGCAATTCTTTAGGCATTTGTTTCAAACTTTTGAATACTCCGGGATAGGCGCGATTATAAGCCTGAATGATGGCATCGCTTGGATCAGAAATATAAAAATCAACGCTGCCATCATAAGCATCAACGATAATCTTGACGGAATTGCGGATATAGTTGAATTTTTCATTGCCATCGAGAAAGCTGTTGCCGGCCGGTTCCGATACCGGGTACCAGTCGGACAGGGTATAGGCATCCATGATCCAGTACAGGCGGTCACTGGAGATGACCAGATAGGGATCGGTATCCAGGTGTAGATAAGGGGCCAGTTTGTTGACCCGCTCGTGAATGTTGCGGCGGATACGCATCCGGCTTTGTCGGGAAATATTGACCGAGAAAAAGATTTTTTCATCCCTGAAATAAAAAGCGAATAATAACTTTCTGAAAAACGAGGCAATGGGAATACCGCCTTCGCCATGATAGTCTCCACTCAGGCTGACATCGGTACCGGAAAGTCCGACAACATCCAGTTTATTAGGGACAACAGCGTATTCGTAGTTTTCCTGGCCGTAATAAATATCCGGTTTGTCGATTTTGAAACCGACATCGGAGTGCAAATTCAAATCGCGCAAATACCAGACGATGGGTTTACCGGCATCTTGCGCGGCCGGTGTGACCACGGCAGCGTATCCATGCGTATAACGCAGATGGATGTTTTCCCAGTTTTGCGCTTCCTGGGGCAGTTTACTGACATTGATCTCACGCGCGGCCAGATTGACCTGTTGCTTGTGCCCATGTAGAAAATAGCGGTCCTCATCAACACCGGGAAAAATGTAATAGGGCCGTATGCCTTGCAGTTGCTGATAAACATCGGTTAAAAAACGCCGATCCCAGACCGGAATATTTTCAAAATGTTTTTGATTGGCCCATTGGACAATATCCGGTGTCGCATCAACGGCGACCTTGTAGTCGATGGTTTTGATGCGTTTTAGATCATAGGCATCCAGCGTGGCCTTGATATTGTTTTCCATGAAATATTGTTCGGTCGTCACCGGGTTGGGTTTGACAATGAAGTCGGTAATCAATTTCGGGATAAATTCGACTTTGCGCAGTCCCAGCACGACGAGAAAACAGACGAAAAATATCACGGTTGTATTGCGGCTGATCGTATCTCTGGAAAAAAAGAACACCATGGCCGCCAGTGTTGTGGCGATGAATGTCGCAATACTCAGCCAGATTAACGGTAATTGATAACGTATTTCGACAAAGCCCGGGCCAAAGAAAACGGGCTGGTGATGGCCATAATACAATAATGAAAAACGTTCCAGCATGAACCCCCAAACCACGAACAAGGCAATAAATCCCATCAATATGGATAGATGAATTTTTGCCCCCAAAGGGTATTCCTTGCGTTGACTGGGTACAAACGAATGCTCGATAAAGTAGAGGATGCCAACGGTAATGAATAACAAGATCGCGGTGGTCAACAATTCTTTCTGAACCAACAAATAGGTTGGATAAGACAGTAAATAAAAGCTGGTGTCATTGTTATAAACCGGTTCCTTGAGACCGGAAGAGCGGCCAAAGACATAAAGTAATGCCGATTCCCATTGCTCATAGAAAGGAATAGCGATGACAATGGCAAGAATTAACGATAAAGGCGTAAATATCTTCAGCGAACCGCTCATGAACTGGTCGGAGAAACGCTGAAAGCGTTTGCGCTTTTCGGTGTCGGCAAAGATTTCCTCGGGTGGGTTCAATCCCAGATAACGGCTGGCGATCCAGAAATGAAAAAAGAAAATAAAGAAAAAAATCAGGGTTACACCGCCGGACAGAAAAAAACGGTATAACAGTCTCAGCCAGAAATAACCTTCAAAATTCAGTGAGCGGAACCACCATAAATCGACAAACAGATCGAGAAAAATAAAATAAAATGCGACATATAAGCCAATGAGCGCCGCAATAACCGCACCTGTAATAATTGCAAATCGTTTCCAGCCCAACATGGTTTCCTCGTAGAGCGCACTTAAAATTTAATCAATATACAGGGAATATTACACTAAACCCCATTATTCCTGTAGTTGCAATGCGTTAATTTTACAGTCGCTTGAATACGGCGGCGGCTGTGGTGATGGTGTTTTGTATATCGTCATCGCTGTGTGCCGCCGACACAAAACCTGCCTCAAATGCCGATGCTGCAAAGTAAACACCCTGTTCCAGCATGGCGTGAAAGAAGCGTTTGAACAATTCCTGGTCACATTGCATAACTTGTTCAAAACGGGTTATTTTGTCGGCCTCGCTGAAAAACAAGCCAAACATACCGCCCACGGCGTTGACGGCCAGGGGGATGCCGGCTTGTTGAGCGCTTTGCTGCAATCCCAAAGCCAGGGTCTGGGTTTTTTCGGTCAATTTTTTATAAAAACCTTTTGTGCTGACAAGTTTCAGGGTTTGAAAGCCTGCCGCCATTGCAACCGGGTTGCCGGACAAGGTACCGGCTTGATAAACCGGTCCGGTTGGGGCAATGTATTGCATGATTTCCCGTTTGCCGCCAAATGCACCGACCGGCAGGCCGCCACCAATAATTTTGCCCAGCGTGGTTAAATCAGGTATTACACCATAGTGGCCTTGAGCGCCGTGTAAATCAACCCGAAAACCGGTCATGACCTCATCGAAAATCAAAATACTTTCATAACGGTCGCAGAGTTCACGAAGCGTTTCCAGGAAACCGGGCACGGGTGGAATACAATTCATATTGCCGGCAACGGGTTCGACAATAATACATGCGATATCTGAGCCGATTTCCGAGAAAACTTCCCGCACCTGTTGACTGTCGTTATAAGTCAGGGTAATCGTGTTGTCAGCGACACATGCAGGAACCCCAGGCGAACTGGGAACACCCAGGGTCAGTGCGCCGGAACCGGCTTTGACCAGTAACGAGTCGGAATGACCATGATAACAGCCTTCAAATTTGACAATTTTATCGCGCCCGGTAAATCCCCTGGCCAGACGAATTGCACTCATGGTCGCTTCGGTGCCGGAACTGACCATTCTGATCATTTCAACAGAAGGAACCAGTTCGCAAACCATTTTCGCCATCAGCGTTTCGATTTCCGTTGGCGCACCGAAACTGAGGCCTTTTTCCGCCGCGCTTTTTACAGCCGCAATGACTTCCGGGTGGGCATATCCCAGGATCATGGGGCCCCAGGAACCTACGTAATCAATGTACTGATTACCCGATGTATCCACGATATAAGGACCTGTGGCACTGTCGATGAATACAGGGGTTCCGCCAACGCCTTTGAAGGCGCGTACCGGTGAATTGACACCGCCGGGAATGATGGTTTTTGCTTCACTGAATAACATAGAGGTTTCCGTCATGATACTTTACCGGGTTGGATTAAAATGCTGTAAAGGATAGGGTAACTTGGCCATGATTGGAAGGTTTCTTGACTATATAGTTCTGTGTAATGGCAGGATGCAGTCGCATTAATCCGGTATATTTTGCCGCGTCAGTCTGAAAACAACCGGACTCAATAATACCAGTGCAAGTAAATTAGGTATTGCCATCAAGCCATTCATAACATCCGCTATGCTCCAGATCAAGGTCAGTTTTCCCATTGCGCCAAGCGGGATGGCGATAATCCACAATAAACGGTAAGGCGGGATGCTTTTGATACCGAACAAATATTCCGCGCAGCGCTCGCCATAATAGCTCCAACCCAAAATTGTCGTAAAGGCGAACACGGCCAGGCCGCAGGCAACGATATAATCCCCCCATCCGGGTAATGCGCTGGCAAAAGCGTGTGCTGACAGCTCGGCGCCATTTTTACCGCCATCCCAAACACCGGAAACAATAATAACCAAAGCCGTCAATGTACAAACTACCAGAGTATCGATAAATGTGCCTAACATGGCGATCAAGCCTTGCTGAACCGGAGTGTTGGTTTGGGCGGCGGCATGAGCGATGGGGGCACTGCCTAAACCGGCTTCATTGGAAAAAATACCCCGGGCAACGCCAAAACGTATTGCCGCCCAGACCGTTGCACCAGCAAAACCGCCGCTAGCGGCTGTGCCGGTAAAAGCGTTTTGTATTATCAGGCTCAAGGCTTCGGGAATCTGCTGATAATGGGCGATGATGATGCAGCCAGCACCAATCAAATAAGCAAACGCCATCAGCGGTACCAGGCGGGCGGCCACTTCGGCAATGCGGGTGATGCCGCCTAAAATAACGATGGCGGTTAACACAGCGAGTATCAAGCCAATTATCCAGTCTGGAATATTGAACAGGGTGCCTAGCGCTGCCGCGACGGAATTAGCCTGTACCATATTGCCAATGCCAAATGCGGCTAATGTTCCGAATAAGGCGAATAACAAGGCCAGCCAGGACCAGTTTTTTCCCAGGCCATTGCGAATGTAATACATCGGCCCGCCAACATGCTTGCCCAATGGGTCGATTTCCCGGTAGTAGACGGCTAATACCGCTTCGGCGTATTTTGTCGCCATGCCAAACAACGCGGTCAGCCACATCCAGAAGATAGCGCCTGGACCACCCAGGACGATGGCGGTGGCGACACCGGCGATATTGCCCGTGCCGATAGTTGCTGATAAAGCGGTCATTAGCGCCTGAAACGGTGTGATATCACCATGCCGTCCAGGTTTGCGGCTGTGCCAGAGCTGGAGCAAGGAAGCCGGTGTTTTACGCCAGGGCAGACCCTTCAGGCCAATGCTCAGAAATATTCCGACACCTAGCAGGAAGACCAGCATAACGGGTCCCCAGACGACTGAACTGGCCTGGTTGATCAGCTCAGCGAAGCGGTTCATGACAGTTTGCTGACTTCACTGGAATTTTCAAAATCAACGCCAACGCTGACAATAAAACTGGTCGCCGCTTCGATATTCATATCCGATTTGACAACTTTGGATTCATGTACGATTACCGTGAACCCGGAAGTCGGGTTGGGTGAGGTGGGTACAAACAGGATATACATATCATCCTGTTTGTTGGTGACATAAGCGGGAACCCACAGCCCCTCCTTTGGATATTCGATATAAACCACTTCACGGGCTTCTTTTTGCTCGTGTCCGGTAATCAGGTTGACGATTTTTTTGGTTACCCGGTATACCGTATTCAAAAACGGGATTTTATGAATTACATTATCGATAAGTGCGATAATGGATGAACGGCCTTCACTGACCCGGTAACCAATATAAGTGAATACCGCAAAACTGAGTGCGAAAACCAGAACGGTATAGAGATAACTGTCGGAAAACCCGTATACCATATGAACGATGATGTTAATCAAGTCCTTTAAAAATATGACGATTTGTAAAATAACCACAATCGGCAAAAAAGCCAGCACACCGATCAAAAAATAATTCGCCACTTTTTTTAAATCAAAATTATTCATTTTCAATATCGCCTGTTGTTGAATTGAATCGTTCGCCTAAAATGACTTGGCAACCAGCAAAATGCCGGAAGCAAGCAGAAAAAATGCAAATATCTTGCTGTATTTTTCATTATTGATATTTGCGTAAACCATTTCTTCAGTCAATAAATACAGAATGACGCCGATTTGTAAAAATGCCATGTTATCGGAATAAGAAACCTGAAAACTGTTTGCGACAAATATCAGGGTAATGATCTGAAACAAGGCAAAAGTTGCATAACACACCGCCACAGTAACACGGGTTGTGTCCTTGGAATAATTTTTACCGTGTACGATTGCCGTTAACAATGAACCGCCCAGATTGGTCAAGCCATGAATGATGCCCATAACCGCCAAATAAATTTTTTCGTGTTTGACCAGGGTGTGTAATATCTTATCCACGGTTTTGGAAAAACTCTTTAACGCAACAAAGATCAAAAAACTCCCTACCAGGAAGCCGATGTTGAATTTCGACAGACTGACAAAAAATAAAAACAAAACGACGAATGGAATGCTATAAAAAAGTACATTTTTATAGAATCCCCTATCGATATATTGATAATGTTTAAGTATCTGAAATGAATTGATGGTCAGTGAAATCGGCAATAAAACAATTAATGCATTGATGAAATCATAACCGAATAACAGCAACATCGGCGTGCCGAACAGTAATACGCCAACACCAAAAATCGATTGAATAACCGATGTGACTGCGACCGTCAGTAATATATCGAGTGGCATTATTTTTTCCCACTGTTTTTCTTATTATTGGAGCTGCATATTATACTGCACGCGGCCACGTTTGCGGATTTTGAATATCAAGGGAACTTGCCCGGCGCCTGTTTACAGCAAAGGTTTTCATAACTCGATACCTAAAAAAACAGGGTGCCGGGGCTTGCGCAAGCGGTTCCGCCTTGGGCAACGAAATGCCGTTCCAGACCGCGGGCGCGGGTCGATCCGGTAAACGTTACGCCCCGATAGTTGCTTCATTTTCCGCACCGGTGAGCGTGCGGAGTATACATACATTTGGGGAGCAGGCTCAGCAAGCCAGTTCCAATTTGAAAATACAGCTAAAGCAGCTACCCTTGCCCAGGCTGCTTTCGATGTTTAAAACAGCATTATGCCGAGCCATGACATGTTTGACAATGGCCAGCCCCAGACCGGTTCCACTCAATTTTTGGCTGCGTTTGACGTCAACCCGGTAAAAGCGTTCGGTGATCCTGGGAATGTTTTGTGGTGCGATACCTTCGCCTTCATCGATGACATCCAGACATAAGGCATCCCTGGTTTTATACCAGCGTATTTTAACAGGCGAGTCCGCTGGTGAATATTTGACGGCATTGATGGCAAGATTGGTAAAGGCGCTACGCAGTTCTCTTTCGTCACCAAACAGTCCGGTATCGGTGTCCAAAGTCAACACGACACGCCCCTGAGCTTCATGCAGGTTGTTGGTTTCCTGGCAGATTTCGCGCAACATGGAAGCGACATCGACACAAGTTGTTTTTTTGTCCTGGGTTTCCAGCCGGGTCAACAACAACAGATCATCGACCAGTTGTTCCATGCGTGTTGTCTGTCCCTGCATTTGGGACAGTGAATTGCTGAGGAAAGGGTTGCTGCCATCGTCACATTCCTGCAGGGTTTCCAGATAACCTTTCAATACCGTCAATGGCGTGCGTAGTTCATGGGAAACATTGGCGACGAAATCCTTGCGCATATGTTCCATTTTTTTGATTTTGGTTACATCATGGGCAAGCAACAGACGCAGTCCCGCACCGTATTCAACGATGCGAAATTCAAGAATGATTTTATCGTCAACCGGCGATGGCAGGATCACCGGGGTTTTTTTATGGTTGTGCAGATATTTGACAAATTCCGGGCTGCGAATCAGGTTGGGCAGGCGTTGGCCTTTATCGGATTTTTTGAGTCCCAATGTCTGTTTGGCCGCTTTATTGAACCATTCGATCTCATCGTGACCACCCAATACAACAGCCGCATAAGGCAGGGCCGCCGTTGAACTGCGAAACTCCTTGATCATTCGACCCAAACGTTTTTTATGACGTTTGTCACTTTTTTGGATGCGGTAAATCTGATAATAAATACCTTCCCAAATACCTTTGGTTTCGGGATATTTGCTGATTCTTCCAAACCTCAGCCAGGTTTCCAGCCGTTTGGCCTGGTAAATTTGATAAATCAGGGCAAATAAAACAAACAGCAACAGAAAATGAAAAAAATGTCCAAAAAAGACGCTCAACAGAGCGGATAAGCCAACAAAAGCGGCGCCAAATGCCGCTTCATAGCGTCCTGTATTCATTTATTTTTTTGCTATGGAAAAGCGATAGCCAAAACCACGAACCGTTTGTATAACATCATCGCAATTGTGTTCGGCGAGAATTTTTCTTAACCGGCGAATATGCACATCAACTGTTCTTTCCTCTATATACACACTGCGTCCCCAAACATGATCCAGTAATTGGGTTCTATTATAAACTTTATCCGGGTGGGTCATAAAAAATTGCAACAGGCGGAATTCGGTCGGACTGACTTCCAGGGTTTTGCCGTCAATACTCACACGGTGTTGTTCGGTATTCAATATCAGTTTACCCGCCTCAACCTGGACAAGATCCTGTATTTTGCCGCAACGACGTAAAACCGCTTTGATTCGGGCGACGAGTTCTTTTGGTGAAAAGGGTTTGGTGATGTAGTCGTCGGCGCCGATTTCCAGACCGCGTACCTTGTCTTCTTCTTCGCCACGGGCGGTGAGTAGAATCTTTGGAATTTCCCTCAAGGATTCATCTTTTTGTAAACGCCATGCCCATTCCACGCCAGACAGACCCGGTAGCATCCAGTCCAGTAAAATCAAATCGGGTTGTTTTTCGTCTATGGCATGTTGCGCTAAAATGGCGTCAGCCGCTGTTTGTACATTAAAATCCGCCTGTTGCAAGACCATGGACAGCATGTCCCTGATGGCCTCTTCATCCTCCACAATCAGAATAGTAAATTGATTCATCAATACTCTGTTACACAATTAAAAATTCAATTCTAGCAGACTTAATATGACCACTTTATGACAGTAGCGGGTGTCAGTGGGCCATAGTATTGGTTTCTTTTGTCGCTGACGTTTACTACAATGAAAGCGTTTTTTGCCAATATCAATAAACTTATGAAATTCAGTCTACAACAAATTCAGCAGCAAATTGGTGGCGATTTGGCTGGTTCCGGGGGTATCATTATTTCCGGTGTCAATTCATTGGAACTGGCGAAACCCGGCGATATTACTTTTGCGGAAAATAAGCGCTATCTGGAGCTGGCACAGAAAACGCAGGCTTCCGCTATTGTTGTATCTGAGGATTTTCCTGTATTGGAACGCCCCGGCCTGTTACGGGTTGCAAACCCGAAACAGAGTTTCATTGCCATTATGTCAATGTTTGCCCGCAAGTCGGTGGATTTTTCCGGTATTCATCCCGCCGCCGTCATTTCGGAACAGAGTGTCCATTTGGGTAAAGATGTCGCTATTGCGGCAGTTGCGGTTATTGGTGACAATGTGACAATTGGTGATGCGACAAGTATCGAATCCGGAACCCACATAGGCAATGGTGTAAAAATTGGCAAGCATTGCCAAATCGGGCCGAATGTCACGATTTTATCGGATGTAACGATTGGTAATAACGTTATTATTCATGCCGGAACGGTAATTGGCGGGGAAGGTTTCGGTTATTTCTGGGACGGCCGGAAACAACAAAAAATACCGCAACTTGGTGGGGTGCAAATCGACGATGATGTTGAGATTGGCTGTAATTCCTGTATCGATCGGGCGACTTTTGGTCTGACCCGGATTCGCCAGGGTGTCAAAATCGATAATCTGGTGCAGATTGCGCACAATAATGATATTGGTGAACATAGTATTATTGTTTCCCATGTGGGTTTGTCCGGCAGCGTGACATTGGGTAAGCGGGTCACCCTGGCCGGTCAGGTCGGAGTTGCCGATCATGTTCACATTGGTGATGGCGCTACGGCTGCCGCACGTACTGGTGTTTCCAAGGATATACAAGCCGGCCAGGTTGTGTGGGGGGCGCCGAACCGGCCGATTAAGCAGGTTATGAAAGAATTCGCCTGCATTGCCAGGTTGCCGCGTTTGTTCGAGCAGGTCAAGCAGTTGGCGAAACGTCTGGAAAAGTTGGAAAAGAATGGGTAGCGATAATTTGGATATGTTCCAGGTTAAAAATAACGGTTTTTTTGTAACGGAGTAATTACTCAGCGTATATAAACATTTAATATCAGTTACTTACTCCAGAATATGCCGTGAATACATCCTTGCAGGCTTGAATGTGACATCCATGTAGTTCTGCATAACATCCCAAGTTATGCAAGCCCAGCTCTTCTGTGGAAGGGCTGGGCAAGCCCTTTTGTTGAATGGATTTATGGGTGTAGGTGCGGATTTATCCAGCCATTCGCAGAAAAGCTGGATTTATCCGCATAGTACAACAAGCCGCACCGGCACCCAAATCATTTAATGGCAGTGGCTCCGATGGCCGGTTCATTTTTTTGCATTCGTAACCGTGCTGAGTAAAATATCCCAGTAATTTCCCATTTTGGAATGAACAGCACAGTGTAGGTTCGAATTTATTCGAATCGTGCGAATGAATTCGCACCTACAATTAATGTACGACCTGGCTCTTCCCGACTTTATGGGGATAACCACTACATATAGTGCCAGGCACACCCAAACGAGTGCCAAATATAGGGTTTACCCCACGAAATCGGAAAGAACCTACGAACTTTATTTTCCATTCGTAAGGTTAAAACCTTCGCCTTTTAGGCGAACAGATTTATTTTTGCGGCCAGTCAAGATAAATGGCAGAAGCTGACAAAACCGGATGGAGAGGTAGATGTCAGTCCGATAAATAATATTCAACGGTCGATACGACACGGATTTTTTTTATGTGTGGATTATTCTTATCCCTGGGGCTTATACTGAACTGACCTTGTGCCGCTCTTTTGATTTTGCCCAGTGTACTTTGTGAGTCGGCGGCGAATTTTTGGGCGACTTCCCGGGCTTTTTTGGTGGCTTCCTCGATCATCGCGGGCTTGATCTGGTTTAATCGCGTGAACAGGTATTCTATCTGAGCTTGATAATTATCGCCGGTAAATACAATCCCTTGTTTGCCCAAATCAGACAAGGAGTTCATAATCGAGCGGACAGATTTGATATTTTTTGTATAGACGGTAACGGTTTGCGAGGCGGTATAACGAAATTCCGCCTTGCCCGTATTACCGTATTGGCGGGCGGATTTATCGGTGATTACCGGTATCGAAAAGGTAATCTCTTTTGCCTCGACGCCTTTTGTCAAAAGGAAGTTTTTGATTTTTCCGGCGCTGGATTCGAGTGAGCTGTAAAGTTGCTTCAAATCGTTACTGGCCACAATAAATTGAATCGGCCAGATCATGACATCCGCCTGATATTCACGCTCTGACAAGCCCTTTGCCGTGACGGTACGTTCATATTCCTTGAATTGAACAACAGCCTGGTTCAGGAAATATCCAAGGCTGGTCAAGCCTGAAAACAGAAAGACGCCAATGATGCAGGCACTGATTTTATGATTGTCTTGCATTGGTTTTTTAGGGTATTTTGTATGGAATTAACCGTATAATAACAAAAGACGTTGTATATAAGTCAAACGTATCGACTCACCCCCCCTCTGAAAAGCAGGGATAGGTTGTTGATTTATCAGGCTTGCCCAGCTCTTCCGTGGAAGAGCTGGGCAAGCCTAACCTGGGATGTTATACAGAACGACAGGGATGTATGCACGTGCCCTGATAAATCAATGAGCTACGCCGGCGACAACTCAACCGGGTGAGCCGTTACAGTCAAACAAAACAATCGTGGGCCGGTATCGGTTGATTGTTTTTACACATTCGAATAGTAGCCCTTTGGAACTGGAGAGAATTATGTCATTGCTGAGTTCGTTTACTCATAAATCAAAATTAAAAGCAGCCAATAAACATGCGGCTTCCGCCCGGAAATCGGAAGGCAATCAAGCCGATCATTATTTTCAGAGTGCCTATCAGGGCTATGCGGAAATTGTCGCCGAACACGCATTTTTGTCCGAGACACTGTATCATTGGGGGTTTGCATTGTTTAATCAGGCAAAAACCAAATCTCTGGATGAGGCGGAGCCTTTGTTTGAAGAGGCTTGCCAGAAATTCATGTTTTCATTGCTGGCTAGTCCCGAAAGTATCAAACCCGCTATTGACTGGGGCGTGACCTTGATGGCACAGGCAAAAGGCAAGCAGGCAGCTGCCGATGATCGCTTGTTTGATGAAGCTATAGAGAAGTTTCAAATTGCTGAAAGCTTGTTTCCTGGTTCGGCATCTTATAATTTGGCGTGCATCTATGCGCTGCGTGGTGATGAGGCGGCTTGCCGGAAGGCTTTGGAGGCATCCCGTGATACCAGCAGTTTGCCTGAGAAAGACGAAATCCTCAATGATTCGGACTTGAGCAATGTACATCAAGCCGAATGGTTCGCCACGTTCATCCAATCTCTAAACCGGCCTGCTGCACCGGAAACGGTTGTTGAGCCGGCCCAGGAAGCGACCGAATCCACTGCGGAAAATATCCCGGAATCGGCTGAAACGGCGGTGACAAACGCATCGTCTACTGACCAGAAAACAGAGGTTCAAGTCGAAGCCAGTGCAAAGAAATCTGAAAATATTCCGGAAACCGAAGTGGAAAATACGGAGCCTGATTCCGATCGGCAAACAGAGAGCCAGGTTGATCCAGGCGTGCTGCAAGCTGAAGATAATTCGGAAACTGAAACGGCCGATGGGCAAGCGGATTCCGTTCAGGAGACTGAGAAACCGCTTGATTTGTCAACGATGGCTGAGAGGGTATCTGAAAATAGCCCGGAATCCGAAGCCGTTGCTGACAAAAAGCCGGAATAGCCTGGGTTAGGCGATAGCCGTAACCCAACAATTCTGTAACATGTGTTGGGTTACGCTGCGCTAACCTACGAACCTGGGCAACGAAGCGCCGTTCCAGGACATTGGCCGATTCGCTACGCTCCTGTCTGTCACCGGGCAGGTGATCGAGCCTGCGCTGTGTCGTATTCATGGTTCTGCGCTGTGCGGATAAATCCGCACCTACCCCATTCAATATTTGTTTTTACGGGATATGCCCTACTCAACCCTGTAGGGCGGTTCCGGAAAACCGGTCTGCAACAAGCAGGCGTGGCCGCGTGCAGTGCAGAAAAATGTACGAAATATTCCGGGCAGCTGTGGTAATGTGATTTACGGGATTTACAAAGCGATGTCCACTCAGTTCAAACCAAAGTCAATGAGTGTTATCGTCAGCGTCTGACCGGCGTTGAGTGTTAAATCGGCCCAGTAAGATTGCTCACCGACACGGACACAAGGAAAATGCACGATATTGGTATCTGGATGATAAAGCGTGCATTGTTCAGTGACGGCTAATGTGTGTTTTTGAATATGTTGTAAAGTGAAGGTCAATGGCTCAGGGTTGCTTAAAACAAGATCGGCGATAAATTGATTATCGCCTGCCGCAATACAAGGAGTCAGCAATTGCATGTCCCGTAGAGTAGCGCATTGGGAGTCTGTTGTCGGCAAGGTAAATTCAGATAACAGGGTATCGACCTTGACATTTTTTTCTGCAATATGAACCGGTTTGGCAAGGCTTCCCAACCCCTGTCGGGTAAAGGTAAGCAGATAATTGCCATCCTGCATTTCCAGGCCATAACCGCCTGCGGAGGCTGTTGTTGTGTTGTCGGTTGTTTGCAGAATACCAATATCGATGTCGGCCAGGCCCTCGCCGGCATCGTAATTTTGATCATTATCGCTGTCCTGGTAAACAACACCTAGCAAAATGGGGTTATTGCCGGATCGCACCGCAAAATCAGTGGTTACAATTTCCGCGTTGAATGTTTTTCCGTTTTGCTGCCAATCACCACTGGCCAGGCCAACACCAATTTCCCGAAAATCCGGGATCAGAATATTGACCCGGTGTCCGCGGTTTGGGTAGTCCGCGTCAATGAACAGATTGTCATGTAATTCCAGTGCGGTTTCCTGATAGTTCAATAGGCCGGTAGAGCCAATCAAGGCAATATTTTCACCGGCGGCCCGATAGATGTAACCGGTTGCCATAATACGGTCAAACGGGGATTGCCCATCCGGGTTGACATGGTTGAAGAAGTTTCGCAGCAACATGTCTTCACTGTGGGAGCGGGCGGCATCCAGCAGTAACGCATTGAAACTTAATGGCTGAACCGGCTGATCGCTGATTTCTCCTGGGGGGACGCCTTCAAATAAATCAATGCCCAACCGGGCAGCTTCGTTGAGCGGGTCAGCACGTGCCCGGTTGATCGCTTCAAGGTGCGCTTGTTCATCCGCAGTCGGTTCGCCATATTCATAGGCAAACAGCATTTGCGAATAGAGCATGAATAAAATGAATAATCTGATTGAATAAGCGAACATTGGTTAAGTTAGAATAATGGCTGGTATCGGCGGTATAAACCACCTCTGTATTGGCAGCTGTCCATTTATCTTTACCATAGCTGTTTTGTTATGTAATAACGGTTGGTGCGGTACGTCCTGTACGTTTTTTTATTTCGCAAAACCGTTCAGCCAGATCGATCAATGGGGTCAGGGCTTTTTGGGCATTTTGTTCATGGCGTTGGCTGTTGGCTTCATATTTTTCCAGATAAATGCGTAATGTCGCGCCCACAGTCCCGGTTCCAGACAAGCGATAAATGATTCGGGAGCCGTCTTCAAAGCCAATGCGGATGCCCTGGTTATGGCTGATACTACCGTCTACCGGATCAGTATAGCTGAATTCATCGGCATATTTTACCGTATATCCGGAAAAGGTTTTACCGGGCAGTTCGTTTAATTGGCTGCGCAGGTGCTCAACGATGGCCTGAGCTGTATCGGTTGCCACGGCCTCGTAATCATGGCGGCAATAAATATCGCGGCCAAACCTGGCCCAGTGTTCGCGAACAATTTGGGCGACGGGTTGGCGTTTTACAGCGATCAGGTTAAGCCAGAACAGTACTGCCCATAAACCGTCTTTTTCACGCACATGATCGGAACCTGTGCCAAAACTTTCCTCACCGCACAAGGTTATTTTTCCGGCATCAAGAAGGTTGCCAAAATATTTCCAGCCGGTTGGTGTTTCATAACAGGGCAGGCCATATTGTTCGGCAACCCGATCAACGGCTTGACTTGTTGGCATCGAACGGGCAACACCGGTAAGACCGTTGCGATAACCTGGAATATGATGCGCATTGGCCGCCATGATTGCCAAACTATCGCTGGGGGTGACGAAAATATCTTTACCCAGGATCATATTGCGATCGCCATCACCATCCGATGCGGCGCCGAGTACGGGGGCTTTTGCACTGAACATCAATTCAGCCAGTTCTTTGGCGTGGGTCAGGTTCGGATCAGGATGGCCGCCGCCAAAGTCTTCAAGTGGCTTGGCATGGATGACCGAACCCGGGTCAGCGCCCAGGGTATCTTCCAGAATATTTTTGGCATAAGGGCCGGTAATGGCGTGCATGGCATCAAAACGCAAGCTGATGTATTTATTGGTTAGAGCCTTGCGGATTAGATCAAAATCAAAAATATGCATCATCAAGTCGCGGTAATCGGCAACCGGATCGATGATATTGATACTGAGATGTCCGAACTGTTGTTTGCCAATGCTGTCCAGATCGATATCATCGATATCGGCTATTTTATAGGTATCGATGATTTGACTGCGGGCAAAAAAACGCTCGGTATAACTTTCCGGCGCGGGACCGCCGTTACTGATATTGTATTTGATGCCAAAGTCTTGTTCAGGGCCGCCTGGGTTATGGCTGGCGGATAAAACAATACCGCCAAAAGCGTGATATTTCCGGATAATATGGGATGCGGCTGGTGTTGATAGTAACCCGCCCTGGCCGATAATCAAGTCACCGAAGCCATTGGCGGCGGCGATTTTTATGATAACTTGTATCGCTTCGCGGTTATAAAACCGGCCATCTCCGCCAATGACCAATGATTTTCCTGAATTATTTTCCAGGCTGTCAAATATGGACTGGACAAAATTTTCCAGATAATGGGGCTGCTGGAATACTTTGACTTTTTTGCGTAATCCGGATGTACCGGGTTTTTGATCATGGTAAGGTTGGGTGTTGATGGTTTTGATTTGCATTTGTTAGAACCTGATACGACAATTAAATGATTACCGATTAGTTTTTTGATTTTATTTTAGAGATTGTATGCGCTTATTCTGTTTTTTATTGATTTTCGTTGTTTTTACCAGCCCATTATATGCGGATAATGACATTTGGCTACTGATTGATACCAAAAATTTGCTATTAAAAGTAAAGCAAGGTGATGAAACGCTTGATGTATTTAATAATATTGCCATAGGACGGGGCGGGGCGGGTGAGAAAAACAAAGCAGGTGATGATATCACCCCGCTGGGAAATTATAAAATCGCCTGGGTTAATTATGACAGTCCTTATCAGGTATTTTATGGTTTCGATTATCCTTCGATAGAAAATGCCCGTAATGCTTTGCAGAGAGGACTTATCAATAAACCGGTTTTTGATTCCATAGTGCGGGCACACAAAAACGGCCAGGTGCCACCACAAAATACTCCGTTGGGTGGACAGATTGGCCTGCATGGTTTGGGACGGGGCGATGTTCGTATCCATTTGATGACCAATTGGACACATGGATGTATTGCTTTGACAAATAAACAAATTGAGCGCCTGGGCCGCTGGATTGAAAAAGGTACCGTGGTGGTCATAAGGTAATCACGTTTGGGTCTATGAAGAATAGAGTGGGTAATTGAATTTCAATTTACCGCACAGGAA